>NZ_CP109090.1:3675308-3981584 GCF_035917575.1 Streptomyces sp. NBC_01788
GCATCCGCTACGGCGCCGCCCGCGAGGCCCTGCCGCAGCGGATCGCGCACGCCGTGCTGGTGCAGATGGAGCGGGCGGGCGAGGCCCCCGACGACCGCGTGCAGGACGCGGTGGCCCGCAACGCGGCGGTCAAGGCGGCCGTCAAGGCGGTCTGGCCTCCGGTCGACCCGGCGAAACTGCTGCTGCGGCTGCTGACGGACGCGGACTTCCTCGCCGAGCACGCGGACGGGATCCTCACCGAGGAGGAGCGCAGGACGCTCCTGTGGGCCAGGCCCGTACGGTCGGTGAAGTCGGCCAAGTGGTCCGCCGCCGACGCCGTACTGGTCGACGAGGCCGCCGACCTGGTGGAGCGCACCCACTCCCTCGGGCATGTCGTCCTGGACGAGGCGCAGGACCTCTCCCCCATGCAGTACCGGGCGGTCGGCCGGCGCTGCACCACCGGCTCCGCGACCGTCCTCGGCGACCTGGCCCAGGGCACCACGCCGTGGGCCACCCGCACCTGGGAGGAGGCGCTGACACACCTCGGCAAGTCCGACGGCCTGATCGAGGAGCTGACGGCGGGCTTCCGCGTGCCGACGGACGTCATCACGTACGCCTCCCGGCTGTTGCCGCACATCGCGCCCGGCCTCGCGCCCGTCGCGTCGGTACGTGAGAACCCGGGTTTCTTCGAGATCCGCCCCGCCGCCGGGGACGCCGACGTGGTCACCGCCGCCGAGGAGTTGCTGCGCAACGAGGGCTCGGTCGGCCTGATCGCCGCCGACGCCCGCGTCCCGGCCCTGGCCGAGGCACTGACGGCGGCCGGCCTGCCGTACCTCGCCCCCGGCGAGGAGACGACGGCCGAGACCCGCCTCACCCTGGTCCCGGCCTCACTCGCCAAGGGCCTGGAGTACGACTACGTCGTCCTGGACGAACCCCAGTCCGTCGTCGACGGCGAACCCGACGAACGCACGGGCCTGCGCCGCCTGTACGTGGCCCTGACCCGAGCGGTCTCAGGCCTGATCGTCACCCACGCAGACCCGCTGCCGGATCAGCTGTCCTGAGACCGGCGGGGCTGCTGGGAGGACGGGTCGTCGGGGACGGGGGCAGCGGGGTTGGTCCCTTCGGGGCTGAGTGCATCGCTGGTCGCAGCAGGACTGCGCCCATACGGGCTGTGCGCGTCGCCGGGCTCGGCGGGGCGGGGCACGGCGTGGCTGTGCGCGTCGCCGGGCGCGGCGGGGCTGGGCCCAACGGGGCCGGGCGCGTCGCCGGGCGCAGCCGAACTGGACGCAGCGCCGAGCGCGCCAGACCCGCACCCATCACCGCCGGAAGGCGCGGCGCCGGGCCCCGCAGGGCTGGGCCCGCCAGGGCCGGACGGTGCTGCGCCCGGCGCGGCGGCCGGGCCGGGAACGGTCGCGTTCGGGGGTGGCGGCGGGTACGGGCCGGGGTTGCCCTGCGGCGGCGCGTAGGGCCAAGGCGCACCCGGCGGCGGCGCGTACGCCCCATGCGCACCCGGCTGCTGCGGGTACGGCCACGGCGCTCCGGGCTGCTGCGGGTACGGCCCGTACCCGGCCGGCGCCTGCTGCTGGTACGGCCCGTACGCACCCGGCACCTGCCCATACGGCCAGTACGCGCCCTGCGGCGGGGCGTACATCGGCTCGGGGGGCGGGGCGGACAGGTGCTGCGGGTGGCGTCGCCGGGCCAGCCGCAGCACGATCGCGGCGAAGAGCAGTACCGAGGCCATGTCGATGAGGGCCAGTTGCCAGGAGGCGTCCGCCGCCGTCTCGTCCGAGGCCAGCCCGTCCACGTACGCGGCGGACACGCCGAAGGCCAGCAGGTTGTTCAGCGCGTGCAGGGCGATGGACGCCTCGAGCCCGCCCGTGCGGATCGTCAGCAACCCCGCCACCACTCCGAAGACCAGAAGGTCGGCGAAGCCCCACGGCGTGCCCCAGCCGTGCGCGGCCGCGAAGAGCACCGCCTGCGGCAGCACCGCGAGCCACGGGGACCGGAGGTACGCCCCGGCCGCCTGGAGCAGCCAGCCGCGGAAGACGTACTCCTCCGCCGCCGACTGCAACGGCACGAGGACAGCCAGCATGGCCAGGGAGACGAGGAACGTCTGCCACCCCGCCCACACGTCGGACCCGCCACCGTCGCCCTCGTCGCCCGGCAGGAAGCCCGCGACCACCGGCAGCAGCACCATGGGGGGCACGGCGGCCAGCAGGCACCAGCCCAGCCACCGCCAACGCGGCCGCCCGGTGACGGAGGCCACCGTGCCGGCCGGGCGCCGGCCCAGCCAGAGGACGACCAGCAGGACCAGCGGCAGGTCCAGGGCTATGAACGCCAGGTCGAGGCCCGTGTTCGCGATCGGACCGAAGTCGGTGCCGCCGTCCGGCAGTTCCGGGTAACCGGCGGCCCAGCCGATCCCGTCGACAAGGGCGTAGAGGATGCCGGTGACCAGGACCGACCCGACAACCAGCACCACGGTGCCGAGCAGCGGCCGCCACCAGCGGTGGTGAGGCGAGTACCGGGCCATGCGGTGATAGGGCAGCCCGGTGGGGTCAGGAGACGTTGCTGTCATGAACGACATCGTGCCCGGCCGGAATGGGCCAGGCGTACGAATTACCGGGACCCGGACCCACCCCCACCCCGGTCAGGCACCGTGTTTCAGCCCGTGGGCTGCCGAACCCCCGCCCCGTCCAGCACCGCGCGCCACTCCGCGACCGCCTCGACGGAGACCGGTCCGTCCCAGCCGCCGGGGCGGGCCGCGCCGCCGATGTGGAAGGCGCCGATCCCGGCGGTGAGCAACGCGGGCACATGGTCAAGGCGCAGGCCGCCGCCGACCATGATCTGCGGAAGGTAGCCGGGCTCGCCGCCGCGCGCGGCCTCCGCGATCAGTGTGGGCAGCCCCTCGTCCACGCCCGAGGCGGCGCCCGCCGTCAGATACGTGTCGAGCCCCGGCAGCCCGTCCAGCCGCTTGCGCAGCACGTCCCGGTCGGCCGCGCGGTCGATCGCCCGGTGGAAGGTCCACGGACAGCCGTCCAGCGCGGCGACCACCCGCTCGACGGCCCCCAGGTCCACCCCGCCCTCCTCGTCCAGGAACCCCAGCACGAACTCCTCGGCACCGGCCGCCCGCATCTCGCCCGCGACCCCCGCCAGCCGGTCCAGACCCCCGGCGCCCCCCGCGCCGAACCCGTCCGCGAGCCGCAGCATCACGCGCAGCGGAATGTCCACGGCGGCGCGGATCCCGGCGACGGTACGGACCGGTGGGGTGAGCCCGTCGGCCGCCATGTCGGTGACCAGCTCGAGGCGGTCCGCGCCTCCGGCCTGAGCGGCGACCGCGTCCCCGGCATCGAGCGCGATCACCTCCAGGACTGCACGCATGCTCATAGGAGCCCTTCCCTCGTTTCCCCTGAAGCGGACAGGTCTAGTCCAATCTAAACCTACGCCCACCCGTCACCGGGCAAACCGACCCGGCAGGAACACCGTCCGACAAGGGTGACAATGACCAGCATGGCCGATCTCGACGCCCTGCGTTTCCGCTGGACCCGCGCCCTGGAGGGTGCGCGGGGTCCCGGCGGTGGCCCCGATCCCGTGCCGTACGCCGACAACCTGCTCGCGCGCTGGCAGGAGCCGCAGCGGCACTACCACACGGTCACGCACCTCGCCGCCGTCCTCGACCGCGTCGACGTACTGGAGCGGCACGCCGACGATCCGGACGCGGTCCGGCTGGCGGCCTGGTTCCATGACGCGGTCTACCTGCCCGAGCGGTCCGAGAACGAGGAGCGGTCCGCGCGGCTCGCCGAGCGCGCGCTGCCCGAGGCCGGGGTCCCGGCCGAGAGGACCACCGAGGTCGCCCGCCTGGTCCGGCTCACCGTCACCCACGACCCGGCCGACGACGACCGCGACGGCCAAGTGCTGTGCGACGCCGACCTGGCGATCCTCGCCGCGTCGCCGTCGGCGTACGCCGCCTACGCGGCCGGGGTCCGCGAGGAGTACCACTTCGTCCCGAACGACGCCTTCCGCGAGGGCCGCGCCTCCGTCCTGCGGCAGCTCCTCGCCCTTCCCCGGCTGTTCCGCACCCCGTACGGGGCGGAGAACTGGGAGGCGACCGCCCGCTACAACGTCACCTCCGAGCTGGAAATGCTGTCGCTCTGAGGGCACCACCGCCCCTACCCTGCGCCGTATGCGTACATGGGGCGAAGAAGAGGTGGAGCAGGCCGTCGCGGGCGCCGTGGCGCTGCTGAGGACGGCGACGGACCGGGACTGGGACCGGGCGACGGCCGGACGCCTTGAGTGGAGCTGCCGGCGGACGGCCGAGCACATCGCGAGCGATCTCCTCGCGTACGCCGGGCAGTTGACCGGGCGGGCGCAGAGCGCCTACGTCCCCTTCGGGATCACCCTCGACGAGGGCACCGGAAACGCGGACGTCCTGGACGTGATCGGGACGACCGGCGCCCTGCTCACCGCGGCCGTCCGCACCACCCCGCGCGAGGTCCGGGCCTTCCACCCGTACCCCTTCCGCAGCGCGAACCGCGAGGGCTTCGCCGCGATGGGTGTCGCCGAGGTACTGCTGCACACGCACGACATCGCGACCGGCCTGAACCTGGACTACGAGCCGCCCGCCGAGCTGTGCGAGGACGTGCTGACCCGGCTCTTCCCGCACGTCCAGCCGGGCTCCGCGCCCTGGCCGACGCTGCTGTGGGCCACCGGCCGCGGCGACCTCCCCGGCCGGCCGCCGGTCACCGAGTGGCGCTGGAGCAACCCGCCGGCCATTCCCGCCGGCCGGCTCACCCTGGAGGGTGTCACCCCCGCCACCGCCCGCGATCTGAGCGCCGGCGGTGACGGCGGGTTCACATGGGCCGAGGGCGGCCCCTACGAGGGAACGCGGGACGCCGCCGGGATGACCGTGAAGGCGTACGAGGCCGGGGTGCACCGGCCCGAGTGGGGGATGTTCGTGCTGGTGCGGCAGGAGGACGGCCGCGCGGTCGGCGGGATGGGCTTCCACGGTGCGCCCGACGAGGAGGGGAGCGCGGAGGTCGGTTACGACCTCGCCGTGTCCGCCCGCGGCCACGGCTACGCGACCGAGGCACTGCGCGCGCTGTCGGCCTGGGCACTGTCCCGGGACGGCCTGCGGATGCTGATCGCGACCGTGGACCGGCACAACGTGCCCTCCCAACGCGTCCTGACCCGCGCCGGGTTCGTCGCCGTCAGTGAGGGCGAGGAGGAGATCTCCTACGAACTCCGGCCCTGAACACGGCGCTTGGGGCGGCGCAGCCCGGCGGCGTACAGCAGCCGCACGACCTCGCGGCTGCTGACCTCGACCGCGCCGGCCGTCACCGCGTCGGCGTACCGGTGGGAGGGCAGGTCGTAGTGGTCCCGCTCGAAGGCCCGGCGGGGCACACCCAACCCCTCGGCGAACGTGTGCAGTTCGTCGTAGGAGACATCACTGACCAGGTGGGACCACATACGGCCGTGGCCCGGCCAGGACGGCGGGTCGATGTAGAGGGTCACGGCGCGGCCGCCCGGCGCGGCGCCGTCACGACGTCGTGCTCCGGCCGGTCGCCTCCGCGAGGGCGCCCACCGCCGCCACCTTCACGCCCGCCTTGGCGCACACCCAGTGCGGGTCGGGCCCGAGTTCCGGCTCGACGTCCAGCGCGTGCGGGTCGCCGTAGCCGCACACCGGGCACAACGGCCAGCGGCCGTACCTCTCCAGGAGCGCGTCCTGGACGTCCTGCGCGACCAGACCCGCGACGTACCGCGCGCCTTCCGGCCACTGCTCCACCCACCAGCGGCGCTGGACGACGGAGTCCTCCACGAGCGAGACCACGTCCGCGTCGGCGACCTCGGCGGCGACCAGGTCGGCGAGCACCAGGGCGCGGGCGGCATGCAGGGCCTGCTCCAGGGGGCTGATGGGTTCCATGCCCCCCATTGTCACCCGGAAGTCACGGACCCGCCGTCGGTGACCGATCACGCACCGGCGCCGGGTCACTCATCGACGGCGGATCGCTCACCGGAGGAGGGCCGTCAACGATGTAAAGGAACCCTTGACAAGCACAAGGCCGTAAAGGCACCCTTTACGCGTGACCGATTCCCTCCCCCTCACTTCCCTGAGCGCGCGGCTCGCCGAGCACGCCTCGGCCATGGCCTCGGCGGCGGGCAGCCCGTTGGCCGCACCGGACTACCTCGAACTGGTCCGGCGCGCCCAGGAGATCGACGCCCTGGCCGGACAGGTGCTGAAGCTCTGCGTGCAGCAGAGCCGGGACGCGGGCCACACCTGGCAGGAGGTCGGGGACCTGCTCGGAGTCACCCGCCAGGCCGCCTTCCAGCGGTTCGGCAAGCCCATCGACCCCCGAACGGGAGAACTCATGGACAAGACAGTGCTCATGACCGACGCCGCGGAGCGCGCCCTCGAAATCTTCACGGCCGTCCTCGAAGGCCGGATGGACGACGCCCGGCCGTCCTTCAACGCCGAGGTCCTGGCGGCCTTCACCGACGAGGTGCGGGGCAACGCCCTGGCCACCGTGGCCGGCCTGGTCGGCGCGTTCGAGGGCTTCGGCGACGGCGAGCCGTTCGTCCGCCGCATCGGCGACCACACCGTGGTCGACATCCCGCTGCGCTACGAGACCGGTGAGATGAAGGCCCGGGTCGCGTTCGACATGGACGAGAAGGTCGGCGGAATGCACATCCTCCCGCCCGAGACTCCGTGACGGCCGGGACACCCGGGACGCCCTGATCCGGCCGCTCCGCCTCCCCCTCCCTCTCTCCTCCCCGCAGCTCTTTCCCCCCGCAGCTCCTCTCCCCGCACCCAGACCGCCCACAGAAAGACTGTCCCGTGCTTGCCTCCACCCTCCATGCCTCGGACATCCCCTGGGCCGCGATCGCGCCCCTGCTGGTCGCCGAACTCGCCCTCCTCGTGTACTGCCTCGTCGACGTCGCGCGGAACCGGAACACGCGTCACCTGCCCCGCTGGGCCTGGGTGCTGATCTGCCTGTGCGTGAACCCCCTGGGCCCGATCGCCTACCTGGTGGCGGGGCGGAGCGAGAACCGATGAACGGGTCGGCCGTGGTCACCGCGGGCCTGGTGCGCGACTACGGGAACGGCGCGGGGCTGCACGGAGTGGACCTGGAGGTGCCGCGCGGCGGTGTCTACGGTCTGGTGGGGCCGAACGGCGCGGGCAAGACCACGCTGCTGTCCATCGTGGCCGGTCTGCGCCGCTCCGACGCGGGCGAGGTCCGGCTGTCGATCGACGCGGGACGGATCGGGGTCTGCCCCGACACCCCCGAGTTCGAACCCTGGCTCACCGCGGCGGAGGTGGTGCGCCAGTCCCGCGGTCTGGCCGCGCGTGACGGGCGCCGCCGCCGCGGCGGTACGAAGCACCACCACGGCTCGGACGCCCCCGACCCGGTCGCGGCCGTCCTCGCCGAGGTCGGCCTGACCGAGGCGGCCGGCCGGCGCACGGGCGGCTTCTCCCGCGGGATGAAGCAACGGCTGGGCCTCGCCGTGGCGTTGGCGCTGGACCCCGAGCTGCTGATCCTCGACGAGCCGTCCAGTGCGCTCGACCCGTCCGGGCGGGCGGAGGTCCTGTCCCTGGTCGCCGGGCTCGGCCGGACCCGCACCGTGATCTTCTCCAGCCATGTCCTGGCGGACGTCCAGCGGGTCGCCGACACGGTGGGCGTGCTCGACCGGGGCAGGCTCCTGTTCCAGGGGCCGGTACGCGATCTGATCGACCGGTTCCTCCAGCCGGCCTGGGAGGTACGGCTGCGCGGGGGCGGCGAGCAGCGGCTGGCCGAACTGCTGCGGCAGCAGGACTGGGTCACCTCGGTGACGGTGAACTCCGACGGGTCCGTGCGCGTCGAGGCGGCGAGCACGGCGGTCGGTGAGCGCCGGCTGCCCAAGGCGATCGCCGAGGCGGACGCCGCTCTGATCAGCCTGCACCCCGTCGACGCCGACCTGGAGGCCGCGTTCCTCGCCCTGACCGGCGGACGGCAGGGACGGGACGCGGAGCACGGGCGGGACGGACAGGACATGAAGGACGACCAGCGGGACGCGGATCGGACGGGTGCGGCGTGAACGAGCTTTCGCTGTGGCGGGTGGAGTGGCTCCGGCTGCTGCGCACCAAGAGACTGATCGCACTGCTGGGCGTCTTCGTGCTCTTCGGGTTCGCCGGGCCGCTGCTCGCCCGGTACTCCGGGGAGCTGCTGAACCACGCCGGAAGCTCGGGCCAACGGGTGAAGATCGTCTTTCCGCCCCCGGTCCCGGCGGACGGTGTGGTCCAGTACGTGGGCAACGCGCTCGGGATCGGCCTCATCGTGACCGTCGTCGTGGCGGCGTACGCGTGCTCGATCGACGCCGGGACCGCCCTGTCGGTCTTCTACCGCACGCGTGCCCGGCGCTTCGGCGACCTGCTGGTGCCGAGGTTCGCGGTCAGCGCCGCCGGGGCCGTGGGCGGCTACCTGGCCGGGCTGCTCGCCGCCTGGTACGAGACGGCCGTCCTGCTGGGGAATCCCGGTACGGCGGCCATGGGCAGGACCGCGCTCGTCGGTTCGGTGTACCTGGTGTTCGCCGTGGCGGTCACGGCACTGGCCGCGACGCTGGCGCGCAGCACGCTCGGCACCGTCGGGTACGCGCTGCTCGTGCTGTTCACGCTCCCGCTGCTCGGGGCGGTGCCGCGGGTGTCGCGCTGGCTCCCGACCGAGCTGACGCGGGCGCCGGACGCGTTCCTGCGGCACACGGCGACCGACGAGGCGCAACGGGCCCTGGCCGTCGCCGTGGTGCTGGCGCTCGGCTGCCTGGCGGCGGCGATCCTGCGCGGCGCGCGCAAGGAGGTGCGCTGACGTCCGCGTCCGGCCTTCGGGGCCTCTGCTCGCGGCCTTGACCCCGCGACCGTACGGAAAATACCTTTCATCGTGTGACCCAGGACGTGAAGGAAATTTTCGCAGGCGTGGGCGCCCCGGGCCTCACGCCCCCCGCCCCCGCCGCCCTCGCGGCCAAGGTGCGCACGCTCGCGCCCTCGATGACCCGCTCCATGCAGCGGGTCGCCGAGGCCGTCGCCGCCGACCCGGCCGGCTGCGCGGCCCTCACGGTCACCGGCCTCGCCGAACTCACCGGCACCAGCGAGGCGACCGTCGTCCGCACCGCCCGTCTGCTGGGCTATCCGGGTTACCGGGACCTGCGCCTGGCCCTCGCGGGCCTGGCCGCCCAGCAGCAGTCGGGGCGCGCGCCCGCCATCACGACCGACATCGCGGTGGACGACCCCATCGCCGACGTCGTCGCCAAGCTCGCCTACGACGAGCAGCAGACCCTGGCCGACACCGCCGCAGGGCTCGACACCATCCAGCTCGGCGCGGCCGTCACCGCGCTGGCCGCCGCCCGCCGCACCGACGTCTACGGCATCGGCGCCTCCGGACTGGTCGCCCAGGACCTCACGCAGAAGCTGCTGCGCATAGGGCTGGTCGCCCACGCGCACAGCGACCCGCATCTCGCCGTCACCAACGCGGTGCAACTGCGCGCGGGGGACGTGGCGATCGCCATCACCCACTCGGGTTCGACCGGGGACGTGATCGAACCGCTGCGGGTGGCTTTCGAGCGCGGCGCGACCACCGTCGCCATCACCGGCCGGCCCACCGCGCCCGTCACGCAGTACGCCGATCACGTCCTGACCACCTCCACGGCCCGCGAGAGCGAGCTGCGCCCGGCGGCGATGTCCTCCCGGACCAGCCAACTGCTCGTGGTGGACTGCCTGTTCGTCGGCGTGGCACAGCGGACGTACGAAACGGCGGCGCCCGCGCTCGCCGCGTCCTACGAGGCGCTCGCCCACCGGCACAGCCCGCGGGGCGGGACCCACCGCTCGTAGCGTTCGTAGCGCTCGCCGAGGTCGCGACGCTCGTAGCCGAGAACCGAACAAGCCCGGATCCGCACGGTCAGCCGTACCGCATCGCACGAGAGAGCCGCCCCCTCATGACCTCCACGCCCCACTACCGCGAGCTGCGCTCCGAGTTGGAGTCGCTGACGACCGAGGCGTTCCGCCCCGAGCTGGCGGAGATCGACCGGCTGCCGACGCTGGAGATCGCCCGGCTGATGAACGCCGAGGACACCACCGTGCCCACCGCAGTGGCCGAGCGGCTGCCGCAAATTGCCGCCGCGATCGACGCGGTGGCCGAGCGGATGGCGCGCGGCGGCCGACTGGTCTACGCCGGCGCGGGCACCGCCGGACGGCTGGGGGTCCTGGACGCCTCGGAGTGCCCGCCGACCTTCAACACCCGCCCCTCCCAGGTCGTCGGGGTGATCGCGGGCGGCCCGCAGGCCATGGTGACCTCGGTCGAGGGCGCCGAGGACTCCAAGGAGCTGGCGGCAGAGGCGCTCGACGCCCTCGGTCTCATGCCGGACGACACGGTGGTGGGCGTCTCCGCCTCCGGCCGCACCCCCTACGCCATCGGCGCGGTGGAGCACGCCCGCGCCCTGGGCGCCCTGACCGTCGGCCTGTCCTGCAACGCGAACAGCGCGCTGGCGGCCGCCGCCGAGCACGGCATCGAGGTCGTCGTCGGCCCCGAGCTGCTGACCGGCTCCACCCGTCTGAAGGCCGGCACGGCGCAGAAGCTGGTCCTCAACATGCTCTCGACGATCACGATGATCCGGCTGGGCAAGACCTACGGAAATCTGATGGTCGACGTACGGGCCTCCAACGACAAGCTCCGCGCCCGCTCCCGGCGCATCGTCGCCCTGGCCACGGGCGCGCCGGACGACGAGATCGAACGGGCCCTCGCGGCCGCGGACGGCGAGGTGAAGACCGCCATCCTCACCCTCCTCGCCGACCTCGACGGCCCCACGGCGACCCGCCTCCTGGAGCAGTCCGACGGCCATCTGCGCGCGGCGCTGGAGCGGGCGGCGGACTGAGCCCGGCGGGCCTGTGACCGGCGGCGGGAGCGAACGGGCGGACCGGGGGCTCCCCCACCGGCCGCGGCGTCCTACGCTGGAGGACATCATGAACCACGCCCAGCTCACCGCCCTCGGGCGGGCACTGCGTCTGCTCGGCGAGCACGGCGAGGCGCTCTCCGCCGAGACGCCCGACGCCAGGCTCCACGAGGTCAAGGCGGACCTCCGGCGCGCTCTCGACCTGCTGGACGAGACCGTCACGACGGCCGCGCCCGCCACCCGCTGCCCCGAGCATCCGAACGGGCCCGTCGACGAGAGCGCGCCCGACCTGTGTCTGCTGTGCGAGACCCGGCGCCGGGCCGCCCGCCGCTCCGAGGTCGACGGGGCGTACGCCTCGTACGCGCGCCGCGCCGCCGGGCCCGCCGCCTCCGCCCCGTCCCGCTACGGCGTCCGCGAGGACCGGCCGCAGCCCCAGCAGCGGTGGCTGCCGGAGCTGTGGAACGGGCGGGAGTGGCAGTTGTGCGGGACCCCGCGCCGGGACCGGCGCGAGGCCGAGCTGTTCATCGACGCCCAGCGCCGGGCCCCGCGCGCCGCGCCCGCCTACCGGCTCGTGCACGAGTTCACGGACTACGAGGTGGTGCGGATCTGGGGCCATCCGGCGCGGACCGACATCGAGCCCATGAGCAACCCGGCCAACCCGGGCAGCCCCGGCAACCCGTAGGGCGTGGGGCCGGCGCCTACGGCACCTTCGCCCCGGCGGGCGCGGGCTCACCGGCCGCCATCGGCTCCCCCGGCCCCGCGGGGCGCGGGCGCGGGATGAAGGACGCGACCAGGAAGCCGAGCAGCGCGGCGCCGCCGCCGACGGCGAGGACCGTGCGGAAGCCGTTCTCGGAGGGCAGCTGGTAAGGGCCGAACGCGGTGGTCATGTGGGACAGGACCACGCCCGCGACCGCGCTGGCGACCGACGTGCCGATGGAGCGCATCAGGGTGTTGAGGCTGTTCGCCGCGCCCGTCTCGGAGGCGGGGACGGCGCTCATGATGAGCGCGGGCATCGAGCCGTAGGTGAAGCCGATACCGGCGCCGATCACGCAGGACGTCAGGACGAAGTGCCAGACCTCGCTCATCAGGGCGATGTTGAGGCCGTAGCCGGCGGCCACGATCAGCGCGCCGATCATCAGCGTCACCTTGGGGCCCCTGGTCCGCGAGACGATCGCCGACACCGGGGCGACGGCCATCATCACCAGGCCGGAGGGCGCCATGACCAGGCCGGACGCCAGCAGCGACCTGCCGAGGCCGTAGCCGGTCTGCTCGGGCAGTTGCAGCAGCTGCGGGATGACCAGGGACATCGAGAACATCGCGAAGCCGATGGCCACCGAGGCGAGGTTGGTCACCAGCACCTGGCGGCGGGCCGTGGTGCGCAGGTCCACCAGGGGCTCCTCGACGCGCAGTTCGAACAGGCCCCAGACGACCAGGACCACGACCGCCACCGCGAACAGGCCCAGGGTCGTACCGCTGCCCCAGCCCCAGTCGGCGCCCTTGGAGATCGCCAGCAGCAGGCAGACCAGGCCCACCGCCATACCGATCGCGCCGGGAAGGTCGAAGCGGCCGCCGGTGCGCACCGCCGACTCGGGCACGAAGCCCAGCACCAGCGCCGCCGCCACGACGCCCAGGCCGGCCGAGACCCAGAACAGCATGTGCCAGTTGAGGTTCTCGGCGATCAGCGCGGCGGCGGGCAGTCCGAGGGCGCCGCCGACACCGAGCGAGGCACTGATCATCGCGGTCGCCGAACCGAGCCGCTCGGCGGGCAGTTCGTCGCGCATGATGCTGATGCCGAGCGGGATGACGCCGGAGGCGAGGCCCTGCAGGGCACGGCCGACGATCATCGGCGTCAGGGAGTCGCTCAGCGCGGCCGTGACCGAGCCGGCCACCAGCATGGCCAGGCTCAGCAGGAGCATGCGGCGCTTGCCGTACATGTCGCCGAGGCGGCCCATGACCGGGGTGGCCACGGCCGCGGCGAGCAGCGTGGCGGTGACGGCCCAGACGGTGTCCGACGCCGAGGCGTGCAGGAGCTGGGGCAGCTCGGGAATGATCGGGATCACCAGGGTCTGCATCAGCGAGACCACGATGCCGCCGAAGGCGAGTACGGCCACGACGGCATTGGGCCGGGGCGCGGATTGCCCGGCCGCGGCGGGCCGTGCGAGTGCGTCGGACATGAAGGAAGGTCTCCGTCGGAGAGCAGGTGTACTTGACTCAGGCAACTTTAATTGGACTTGATTGACTTAAGCAAGTGAAAATCCCGCCGGGAAGGCCCCCGGACAGAGTCAGGACGGCCAGCCGGGCCGAAGAGACACAGAAAAAGGGGCGGCGCCCGCCCTCAGGCAGCCGCCGCCCCCGCGACTCGGCTCAGCTCAGCGTCTCCAGCGCCGCCGCGTCGTACGGCTTCAGCTCGTCGAAGCGGCCGCCGAGGACCTTCGCCGCCCACTCGGGGTCCTGGAGCAGAGCGCGGCCCACGGCCACCAGGTCGAACTCGTCGCGCTCCAGCCGGTCCAGCAGGTTGTCGAGGCTGCCGACCTCCGCGCCCTCACCCTTGAACGCCTTGACGAAGTCGCCGTCCAGACCCACCGAGCCGACGGTGATGGCCTGCTTGCCCGTCAGCTTCTTCGTCCAGCCCGCGAGGTTGAGGTCCGAGCCCTCGAACTCCGGCATCCAGTGGCGGCGCGTGGAGGCGTGGAAGACGTCCACCCCGGCCGCGGCGAGCGGTGACAGGATCGCCTCCAACTCCTCGGGCGTCTCGGCCAGACGGGCGTCGTAGGCCCCCGACTTCCACTGGGAGTACCGGAAGAGGACCGGGAAGCCGGGCGAGACGGACGCGCGCAC
Organism: Streptomyces sp. NBC_01788; assembly: GCF_035917575.1. Lineage (GTDB taxonomy): Bacteria > Actinomycetota > Actinomycetes > Streptomycetales > Streptomycetaceae > Streptomyces. Next base: position 3,689,034 of record NZ_CP109090.1, read on the forward strand.
CGCCGCCACGATCTCCGCCGCGAACTTCGTACGGGCCACCGCGTCGCCGCCGTAGGCGTCGGTGCGACGGTTGGTGCCCGCCCAGAGGAACTGGTCGAGCAGGTAGCCGTGGGCGCCGTGCAGTTCCACGCCGTCGAAGCCGATGCGCTCCGCGGCGGCGGCCGCCTCGGCGAACGCGCCGATGACGTCGTCCAGGTCGGTCCGCGTCATCGCCCTGCCGGTCACCTCGGACTCGCCGAGGCGCAGCCCGGAGGGACCCACGGCGGGCGCCTCGGGGAACGGCTGCTGGCCCGGCTTGCGCACCATGCCGATGTGCCAGAGCTGGGGCACGATCGTGCCGCCCGCCGCGTGCACGGCCTCGGCGACCTTCGCCCAGCCCGCGAGCTGCTCCTCGCCGTGGAAGCGCGGCACGCGGTCGCTCTGACCGGCCGAGTCGTGCCCCACGTAGGTGCCCTCGGTGACGATCAGGCCGACACCCGCGGCGGCACGGCGGGCGTAGTACGACAGCACGTCCTCGCCGGGGACGCCGCCCGGCGAGAACATCCGGGTCATCGGCGCCATCACGATCCGGTTGGGGACGGTGAGGCCGTTCAGCGTGACGGGGCGGGAGAGGATCTCGGCCGCGCGGGACGCGGACCCGGATTCGGAAGCGGTGACGGTCACGGTGGGGGGCTCCTCGAAATCGTGTCAGATACCGGCCGGCACGCACGCACGCCGGCCGGGCACCGGCGTCAACTGCCCCACCGGCCACGACATTCCACCGATCCACTCCTGTGACCCGGAACACGCCCGAGGGCGGCACCCCCTGTCTCCAGGGAGTGCCGCCCTCGGTACGTGAAGGACGGATCCGATCCTTTGAGGGATCAGAAGTCCATGTCACCGCCCGGCATGCCGCCGCCGGCCGGCGCGCCGGCCTTCTCCGGCTTGTCGGCGATGACGGCCTCGGTGGTGAGGAACAGCGCGGCGATGGAGGCGGCGTTCTGCAGCGCGGAACGGGTCACCTTCGCCGGGTCGATGATGCCCTCGGCGATCATGTCGACGTACTCGCCGGTGGCGGCGTTCAGACCGTGGCCGACGGCCAGGTTGCGCACCTTCTCCACGACGACGCCGCCCTCGAGACCACCGTTGACGGCGATCTGCTTCAGCGGGGCCTCCAGGGCGAGCTTCACGGCGTTGGCGCCGGTCGCCTCGTCACCCTCGAGCTCCAGCTTGTCGAAGACGCTGGTGGACTGCAGCAGAGCCACGCCGCCACCGGCGACGATGCCCTCCTCGACGGCCGCCTTGGCGTTGCGCACGGCGTCCTCGATGCGGTGCTTGCGCTCCTTGAGCTCCACCTCGGTGGCGGCACCGGCCTTGATGACCGCGACACCGCCGGCGAGCTTCGCCAGGCGCTCCTGCAGCTTCTCGCGGTCGTAGTCCGAGTCGCTGTTCTCGATCTCGGCGCGGATCTGGTTCACGCGGCCCGCGACCTGGTCGGTCGAGCCGGCACCGTCGACGATGGTGGTCTCGTCCTTGGTGATGACGACCTTGCGGGCGCGGCCGAGGAGGTCCACGGTCGCGTTCTCCAGCTTGAGGCCGACCTCCTCGGAGATGACCTCGCCGCCCGTGAGGATGGCGATGTCGCCGAGCATGGCCTTGCGGCGGTCGCCGAAGCCCGGGGCCTTGACGGCGACGGACTTGAAGGTGCCGCGGATCTTGTTGACGACCAGGGTCGACAGGGCCTCGCCCTCGACGTCCTCGGCGATGATCAGCAGCGGCTTGCCCGACTGCATGACCTTCTCCAGGAGCGGGAGCAGGTCCTTGACCGAGGAGATCTTGGAGTTGGCGATGAGGATGTACGGGTCCTCGAGCGACGCCTCCATGCGCTCCATGTCGGTCGCGAAGTAGGCGGAGATGTAGCCCTTGTCGAAGCGCATGCCCTCGGTGAGCTCGAGCTCGAGCCCGAAGGTCTGCGACTCCTCGACGGTGATGACGCCTTCCTTGCCGACCTTGTCCATGGCCTCGGCGATGAGCTCGCCGATCTGGGTGTCGGCGGCGGAGATGGAGGCGGTGGAGGCGATCTGCTCCTTGGTCTCGACCTCCTTGGCCTGGTCGAGCAGGGCGGCGGAGACGGCCTCGACGGCGCGCTCGATACCGCGCTTCAGGGCCATCGGGTTGGCACCGGCGGCGACGTTGCGCAGGCCTTCCTTGACCAGGGCCTGGGCGAGCACGGTCGCGGTGGTCGTACCGTCACCGGCGACGTCGTCCGTCTTCTTGGCGACTTCCTTGACCAGCTCGGCGCCGATCTTCTCGTACGGGTCCTCGAGCTCGATCTCCTTGGCGATGGAGACACCGTCGTTGGTGATCGTGGGGGCACCCCACTTCTTCTCGAGGACGACGTTGCGGCCCTTGGGGCCGAGGGTCACCTTGACGGCGTCCGCGAGCTGGTTCATGCCGCGCTCGAGGCCTCGCCGCGCCTCCTCGTCGAACGCGATGATCTTGGCCATGTGAAGTGGTCCCTCCAGGACTGGGGGTGATTCCTTCGGACCGCGCCCGCGCCCGCGACGGACGGCCCCGACCTGAGGTGGTTCCTTGCCCCACCTGGCCCGTGGCCTCACCGACTCGGTCCTTCGTTGTCACTCTCACCTTCAGAGTGCTAACGCCAATGATTAGCACTCGACCCCTTCGAGTGCAAGGTGCGCCCGCGAAGCGGGCTCGATGAGGGGTGGCGGTCGGGTGACGGGTGGGCGCAAGCGCCTTCGGGGGGTCGGCGGGCAGTCAGCCGCGTGCGGACACCGCCGGGCCGGCCCGGCGAGGGAGCGGCGCACGGAGGCCGGCACACCCGGACGGCGCGCGGGCACAGCGAAGGGCCCGCACCCCGGCAGCGGAGGTGCGGGCCCTTCCGAAGAAGAACGTCGCTTGCGGTGGTCGCGCGATTCAGGCCGTGACGCGGACCATGTCGGCCTGCGGACCCTTCTGGCCCTGCGAGATCTCGAACTCGACCCGCTGGCCCTCTTCCAGCGTGCGGTAGCCGTCCATCTGGATCGCGCTGTAGTGGACGAAGACGTCCGCACCACCGTCGACCGCGATGAAGCCGTACCCCTTCTCCGCGTTGAACCACTTGACGGTGCCCTGAGCCATGCCTAACTCCCCTATTACTGGCCCTTGCACAGATCCACACTTCGCGGACCCGGGTCAGACCTCACCCCCCGTGAATCGGGGGCGTGCGCCGGAACGCGTCGACCGCGGCCGAATGTATCTGCCCAACTGCCCTCTGCAACAGGTCAATCGGACGAGAAATCTGGACGCACACGGTCCGGAATATAGGAAGAATTCACGCGAATTCAGGGCAATTCGGGCCCCACGAACAAGGCAAATACCGCAAAAGGCTCGCAGACTTTGGCTACTTCTTACCGGGCCCGCGGCAGGATTCCATGGCCCCGGATTCCGATTCCGAGGGCGCGTTCCCCAACTCTACCGCGTTCAATCACACAGAATTGCCCCCTCCGCATCTCTTACGGAAGGGGCAACTCGGTGAACTCTGCGTGACCGGAATTACCGAAGGTAATGATCAGCCGCCGGCGACCGCGGGGATGATCGAGACGCCCGCGCCGTCCGGGGTGGCCGTCTGAAGGCCCTGCTCGAACCGGACGTCGTCGTCGTTGACGTACACGTTGACGAAGCGGCGCAGCTTGCCCTGGTCGTCCAGGACCCGGGCCGCGATGCCCGTGTGGTTCTTCTCCAGGTCCGAGATGACGTCGGACAGGGTCGCGCCCTCGGCGCTCACCTCGGCCCGCCCGCCGGTGTAGGTGCGCAGGATGGTGGGGATGCGAACGGTCACGCTCATGCCAGGCCAGCCTCTCGGAAGGAGTCCAGGGTCGGACGGATCGTCGCGGTCAGGCCGGTGCCGGCCACCGCGTCCAGTGTCTTCAGCCCGTCGCCGGTGTTGAGGACGACGGTCGTCTTCGTCGGGTCGAGGAGGCCGTTCTCGACCAGCTTCCTCGTCACGCCGACCGTCACACCGCCCGCGGTCTCGGCGAAGATGCCCTCGGTCCGCGCCAGCAGCTTGATCGCGTCGACGACCTGCTCGTCGGTCACGTCCTCCACCGCGCCACCGGTGCGGCGCGCGATGTCCAGGACGTACGGGCCGTCGGCCGGGTTGCCGATGGCCAGGGACTTGGCGATCGTGTTCGGCTTCTGCGGCCGCACGACCTCGTGGCCGGCCTTGAAGGCGGTGGACACCGGCGAGCAGCCCTCGGCCTGGGCGCCGAAGATCTTGTACGGCTTGTCCTCGACCAGCCCCAGCTCGATCAGCTCCCGCAGGCCCTTGTCGACCTTGGTGAGCTGGGAGCCCGAGGCGATCGGGACGACGATCTGGTCCGGCAGCCGCCAGCCGAGCTGCTCGCAGATCTCGTACGCCAGCGTCTTGGAGCCCTCGGCGTAGTACGGCCGCAGGTTGACGTTGACGAAGCCCCAGCCCTCGCCGGCCGGATCGCCGATCAGCTCGGAGCAGAAACGGTTCACGTCGTCGTAGTTGCCCTCGATGCCGACGAGTTCGCCGCCGTAGATCGCGGCCATCACGATCTTGCCCTGCTCCAGGTCGTGCGGGATGAACACGCAGGAGCGCAGTCCGGCACGGGCGGCCGCGGCGCCGACGGCACCGGCCAGGTTGCCGGTCGAGGAGCAGGAGAGCGTGGTGAAGCCGAAGGCGCGGGCCGCCTCCAGCGCCTGCGCGACCACGCGGTCCTTGAAGGAGTGCGTCGGGTTGCCGGAGTCGTCCTTCACGTACAGCCCGCCGGTCACGCCCAGTTCACCGGCGAGGCGGTCGGCCCGGACGAGCTTGGTCCAGCCCGGGTTCAGGTTCGGCTTGCCGGCGACGTCCGCGGGAACGGGCAGCAGCGGCGCGTAGCGCCAGATGTTCGCGGGGCCCGCTTCGATCCGCTTGCGCAGCTCCTCGGTGTCGTAGGCCGAGAAGTCGTAGGCGATCTCCAGCGGGCCGAAACACTCCTCGCAGGCGAAGACCGGGCCGAGAGGGACGCGGTGACCGCACTCGCGACAGCTCAGTGCCGCGGCGGGGCCGAGGTCCACGGTGGAATCGGTGCTGCTTGCAACAGTCTGCACAGCCATGTGAGGCGAGGCCCTTTCTCCTCATCTTCCTCACGACGCATCTCGCCGTGAGACGGATTTGGCACCTTCCCTAGCCGGGAGCCTCGCGAAGACGATCGGCTGTGCGCGCACAGCAGTCGATACGAGAACCGGCTGGAGGGTTGCCGGGGCTTCATCGGGCCGTGTCCCTCTGCCCCTCTGGATGAGCTGTATTCGGTTGTGAGGCGGAGGTGACCCCCGGCATGGGATGGTCGTCCGCGTTGTTCAAGACTGTAACGGAAGGCCAGGACGGCGGAGGCAGTCGTCCGAACCGCGAGACGACACCGCGAGACGACAGTCGCGGGACGACAGTGAGGAGCCGCTGACCGTGCTGGAAGAAGTCGAGCGCTGGCTGGCCACCCGCTCCTGGTCCGTCGCCGACCGGCCGCTGCACCAGATCCTGGCGGCCAAGCAGCGCACCGGTCAGTCGGTCTCCGTGGTGCTGCCCGCGCTGAACGAGGAGGCGACGGTCGGCGACATCGTCGCGGTGATCCGCCGCGACCTGGTGGAGCGGGCGCCGCTCGTCGACGAGATCGTCGTCGTCGACTCGGGCTCCACCGACCGCACCTTCGAGGTGGCCGCCGCCGCGGGCGCCCGGGTGGTGCGCCGCGACGAGATCCTGCCGCGCCTGCCCGCGGTGCCGGGCAAGGGCGAGGTGCTGTGGCGCTCCCTGCTCGTCACCCGCGGGGACGTCATCTGCTTCGTCGACGCCGATCTGCGGGAGTTCTCCTCCGACTTCGTCACCGGCATCGTGGGCCCGCTGCTCACCGAACGCGACGTCGACTTGGTCAAGGCGATGTACGACCGCCCCTTCACCGTGCCCGGCCGGGACGCCTCCGCCTCGGCCGCCGCAGGGCAGGGCGGACGGGTCACCGAGCTGATGGCGCGCCCGCTGCTCAACATGCACTGGCCGCAGCTCGCCGGCTTCGTGCAGCCGCTCGGCGGCGAGTACGCGGCCCGCCGCTCACTCCTCGAACAGCTGCCCTTCCCGGTCGGCTACGGCGTCGAGCTGGGCATGCTGGTCGACGCGCTGCACCTGGTGGGCCTGGACGCGCTCGCGCAGGTCGACGTCGGGGTGCGCAGGCACCGGCACCAGGACGGGCAGGCGCTCGGCAGGATGGCCGCCGCGATCTACCGCACCGCCCAGCTCCGCCTGGCCCGCGGCCATCTCGTGCGCCCCCGTCTCACCCAGTTCGAGCGCGGCGAGAACGGCTTCGAGCCGCGGACGCACCCCGTGGACACCGAGGAGCGTCCGCCGATGGCCGAGGTCGCGGAGTACGCGGCCCGGCAGGTGGCCTGAAACACCGGCCTCGCCCGCTTTCCGGCGGCTACGAAGCGGAACCGTACGTTTGAGCGTTTCGGGGCCGGGCTAGGTTGAGGCTTATGGCTTCTACGCACGGTGCCGAGGTGCTGGTCGCGTCCAATCGCGGCCCGGTTTCGTATCAGGTGCGCGAGGACGGCTCGCTCCACTCCCGGCGCGGAGGCGGAGGGCTGGTGTCCGGGCTCTCCGCGATCGGCCCGGAGGCGGGGGCGGTGTGGGTGTGCGCCGCGCTGAGCGACGCCGACCGGGAGGCGGCGGGCCGCTTCGAGGGCGGGCGCCGGCTGCCGTCGGAGGCGACCGGCGGGCAGCAGGTGCGGATGCTCGACATCGACGCGCGGGTCTTCTCCGACGCCTACAACGGCATCGCCAACTCGGTGCTGTGGTTCGTCCACCACATGCTGTACCAGACGCCGCTGGAGCCGGTCTTCGACGCCGGGTTCCGGCGCCTGTGGAAGTCCTACGAGGCCTACAACCTGGCCTTCGCCGAGGCGCTCGCGGAGGAGGCGGCCGAGGGGGCGGCCGTGGTGGTGCAGGACTACCACCTGACGCTCGTGCCGGGGATGCTGCGCGATTTCCGGCCCGATGTGCGCATCGGGCACTTCTCGCACACGCCGTGGGCGCCGGCGGACTACTTCCGGATCCTCCCCGACGACATCGCCGAGCAGGTGCTGCGCGGAATGCTGGGCGCGGACCGGCTGGGCTTCCTCACCCAGCGGTGGGCCGACGCGTTCGCCGGGTGCTGCGACGCGCTCGTCGGCGGGCTCGGGGGCACCCGGATCGGGGTGCACGGGCTGGGCGCGGACGCGGAGTTCCTGCGGGAGCGGTCGCACCGGGTCGACGTCGAGGAGCGGATGGCGGCGCTGCGCGAGGAGATCGGCACCGGACCGGACGGTGGCCCGCGCCGGACGATCGTGCGGGTGGACCGGACCGAGCTGTCCAAGAACATCGTGCGGGGGCTGCACGCGTACCGGGAGCTGCTGGAGCAGCACCCGCAGTGGCGCGAGCGGGTGGTGCACGTGGCGTTCGCCTACCCCTCGCGGCAGGACCTCGCGGTGTACCGAGAGTACACGGAGCAGGTGCGGCGGGTGGCCGAGGAGATCAACGCCCGGTACGGGACGCCCGGCTGGACCCCCGTCCTGCTGCACGTGGAGGACGACTTCGCGCGGTCGCTCGCGGCGTACCGGATCGCCGACGTGGCCCTGGTCAACCCCATCCGGGACGGGATGAACCTGGTCGCCAAGGAGGTGCCGGTCGTCTCCGACTCGGGGTGCGCGCTGGTGCTGTCGCGGGAGGCGGGGGCATACGCCGAGCTGGGCGAGGACGCGGTCGTCGTCAACCCGTACGACGTGGTGGGGACGGCCGGGGCGCTGCACCGGGCGCTGAACATGCCGGGTCCCGAGCGGGCGGAGCGGACGAAGCGGCTGGCCGCGGCCGCGACCGCGCTGCCGCCCGCCCAGTGGTTCCTGGACCAGCTCCAGGAGCTGGGCGGCTGAGCGGCTGAGCGGCTACGCGAGGCGGTCCGCCAGGTTCCTCAGCAGTGCCACCACCCCGGCGGGGCCGTCCACCACGAGGTCGGCCCGCCGCGACACCTCGGTGACCTCCTTACTGCCGCTGCAGACCAGGACGCCCGGGACTCCGTCCGAGCGGAGTTCGTCGACCGCAGCGAAGGCCGGGAGGTCGCCCAGGTCGTCGCCCGCGTACAGGACCGACGTGGCGCCCAGGTCGCGGGCGCAGTCCAGGAGGGCGACGCCCTTGTCCATGCCCGGGGGACGCAGTTCGAGGACCATGCGGCCGGGCTCGACGATCAGCCCGTGGCGGGCGGCCAGGCCGGCGAGGGGTTCGCGCAGCGCCTCGAACGCGGCCTGCGGGTCGTCCGCGCGGCGGGTGTGGACGGCGACCGAGCGGCCCTTCTCCTCGATCCAGGTGCCGTGCCCGGCGCCGGTCCGGTCGAGGAGGCCGGGCAGTTCGGCGCGGACGGCGGCGACGCCGGGGTGCGGGGGCGGGGCGGTGAGCGTGCCCGTTGCGGCGTCCCAGCGCTCGGCTCCGTAGTGGCCGAGGACGACCAGGTGCTCCAGGCCGGGTACGCCCGCGAAGCCGCCGTGGCGCACCGCGACGCCGGGCGGGCGGCCGGTGACCACCGCGACGGCGGCCACCTTCGGGGCGAGTGCGGAGAGCGCGGGCACGGCGTCCGGGTGGGCGCGGGCCTGGTCGGGGTCGGGGACGATCGGCGCGAGCGTCCCGTCGAAGTCGAGCGCGATCAGCGCGCGCTCGGGCCGGGCGAGAAGCGCGGCGAGCCCGTCCCGCCCGGCCCGGGTGACGGGCGCCGGCAGATCGGAGACGGAGGCGGTCGAGTCGGCGGAGTGACGGTCCTGACTACCCATGGGGCGAACCTATCCCTCCGGGACCCGGCGCACTCCTCCGCCGGGCACGAGTCTCAGTGCTCGGGCGGATTCAGGGCCCGGCGCGGGTTCAGCGCTCGGCGCGGCGGGTCTCGCGGACGCGGCGGAGGCGGTTCACCGTGACCGGGTCGTGGGCGAGGGCGCGGGTGTCGTCGAGGAGGGCGTTGAGGAGCTGGTAGTAGCGGACCGGCGACAGACCGAGCTCCTCGCGTATCGCGCGTTCCTTCGCGCCGGGGCCGGTGAAGCCGCGGCGCTCCAGGGCGAGGATGCCCCGCTCCCTGCGGCCGAGCCCCTGCTCCTCGTCGTCGTCCATACCAGGCACCGTAGCCTCCTCCACCGACGACGGCCCTCGCCGGACCCGTCCGCACCGTTCCGGCCGCCCCGGCGTCACCAAGTGGACACAATTGGTCTGCACCAAGTAAGTGGACTAGACCTCTCCCGGTCGACGGTCCACACTGTTCCACGTGAAACACGTCATCGCCCTCGATGTGGGCGGCACCGGGATGAAGGCCGCCCTGGTCGCCGCCGACGGCTCCCTGCTGCACCGGGCCCGCCGGGCGACCGGCCGCGAGCGCGGGCCGGACGCCGTCGTCGAGAGCATCCTCGACTTCGCCGCGGAGCTGCGCGCCCACGGCGTCCAGCACCTGGGGCAGGAGGCGGCCGCGGCCGGCGTCGCCGTCCCCGGCATCGTCGACGAGGAGCGCGGCATCGCCGCCTACGCGGCCAACCTCGGCTGGCGTGACGTCCCCCTGCGCGATCTGCTCGCCGAGCGGCTCGGCGCCCCCGTCGCCCTGGGCCATGACGTGCGCACCGGCGGGCTGGCCGAGGGCCGGATCGGGGCGGGCAGGGGCGCGGACCGGTTCCTCTTCGTGCCGCTGGGCACCGGAATCGCGGGCGCCATCGGCATCGACGGCCGGGTGGAGGCGGGCGCACACGGCTTCGCGGGCGAGATCGGCCACATCGTCGTACGCCCCGGAGGCCTGGACTGCCCGTGCGGGCAGCGCGGCTGCCTGGAGCGGTTCGCCTCCGCGTCGGCGGTCAGCCAGGCATGGGCCGAGGCGTGCGGGGACCCGGACGCGGACGCGGCGGACTGCGCCAAGGCCGTGGAGTCCGGGGACGCCAGGGCACGGGCGGTCTGGCAGGAGGCGGTGGACGCGCTCGCCGACGGGCTGGTCACCGCGCTCACCCTGCTGGACCCGCGCACGCTGATCATCGGCGGCGGGCTCGCCGAGGCGGGCAAGACGCTGTTCGCGCCGCTGCGCGAGGCGGTCCAGCGGCGCGTCACCTTCCAGAAGCTGCCGTCGATCGTCCCCGCGGCCCTGGGGGACACCGCCGGCTGCCTGGGCGCGGGGCTCCTGGCCTGGGACCTGCTCAACACTTCTACGACGTTTCCGGAGGTAGCCACCTGATGGCCCCCAGCAAGGTTCTGACCGGAGCCCGGGTGGTGCTGCCCACCGGGATCGTGGACGGCGGCCGTGTGATCGTCGACGGCACGCGGATCGCCGGCGACGCCCGGGAGGACGCCGAGACCCTCGACGTGCGCGGGCACTGGCTGGTCCCCGGCTTCGTCGACATCCACAACCACGGCGGGGGCGGCGCCTCCTTCTCCGGCACGGCCGACGACGTACTGACCGCCGTCCGCACCCACCGGGAGCACGGCACCACCACCCTGGTCGCCTCGACCGTCACCGACGACATGGGCCTCCTCGTCAAGCAGGCGGGGCTGCTGTCGGAACTCGCCGAGCAGGGCGAGATCGCGGGCGTCCACTTCGAGGGGCCGTTCATCTCGCCGTGCCGCAAGGGAGCGCACTCCGAGAAGCTGCTGCGCGCCCCGGACCCCGCCGAGGTGCGCAAGCTGATCGACGCCGCCCGCGGCCGGGCCAGGATGATGACCCTGGCCACCGAACTGCCCGGCGGCATCGACTCCGTACGGCTGCTCGCGGAGCGCGGCGTGATCGCGGCGATCGGGCACACGGACGCGACGTACGAGCAGACGGTGGAGGCGATCGACGCCGGGGCCACCGTCGCCACCCATCTGTTCAACGCCATGCCGCCGCTGGGCCACCGCGCCCCCGGCCCGATCGCGGCCCTGCTGGAGGACGAGCGGGTCACGGTCGAGCTGATCAACGACGGAGTGCATCTGCACCCCGCCGCCCTGGAGCTGGCGTTCCATCACGCGGGCGCACAGCGGGTCGCCTTCATCACCGACGCCATGGACGCCGCCGGGGCCGGTGACGGCCGCTACCTGCTCGGCCCGCTCCAGGTCGAGGTCGCGGACGGGGTGGCACGACTGGTGGAGGGCGGCTCGATCGCGGGCTCGACCCTGACCCTGGACCGGGCTTTCCACCGGGCGGTGACCGTCGACCGGCTGCCCGTCACGGACGTGGTCGCCGCGCTGTCCGCCAATCCGGCCCGGCTGCTCGGGATGGACGACCGGGTGGGTTCCCTGGAACCCGGCAAGGACGCCGATCTCGTGCTGCTCGACGAGGACTTCGCCCTCAAGGGCGTGATGCGGCGGGGCTCCTGGGTGGTTGAGCCCCAACTGGGCTGATCCGTCCTTCTGTCCGGCCGCGGTGGCCGGTCCGCGGGGTGGGCGGCGGGGCCGTGTCTTTGGCATGATCGTGTCTTCGGAACTTCGCGGCGGACACGCGCTTACTCGGGGGAGGCCGGCCCGGTGATCCTCACGGTCACGCTGAACACCGCTCTCGACATCACCTATCGGGTGCCGTCCCTGCGGCCGCACGCCAGCCACCGGGTGTCCGAGGTGACCGAGCGGCCCGGCGGCAAGGGCGTCAACGTGGCCCGCGTGCTGGCGGCCCTCGGCCACGAGGTGACGGTCACCGGCTTCGCGGGCGGGGCCACCGGGCGCCAGGTGCGGGACCGGCTCGCGTCCGAGGCGCCGGGCGTGGTGGACGCGCTGGTCCCGGTCGCGGGAGCGACCCGGCGCACCATAGCCGTCGTCGACGCGCGCACCGGCGACACCACCCAGCTCAACGAGCCGGGCCCGGTCGTCGGCCCCGCCGAGTGGTCCGCCTTCCAGAACGTGTACGAGGAGCTGCTCGGCTCGGTGTCGGCGGTGGCGCTGTGCGGCAGTCTGCCGCCCGGGCTGCCGGTGGGCGCGTACGCCGGTCTGATACGGACGGCGCGGGCGGCCGGGGTCCCCGTCCTGCTGGACACCAGCGGCGAGGCGCTGCGGCGCGGGGTGGCTGCCCGCCCCGACATCGTCAAGCCGAACGCGGACGAGCTGGCCGAGCTCACCGGTTCCCACGAGCCGCTGCGCGCCACCCAGGACGCCCGCCGCCGCGGCGCCCGCGCGGTGGTCGCCTCCCTGGGCGCGGAGGGCCTGCTCGCGCACACCTCCGACGGCCTGTGGCGGGCCGCTCCGCCGTCCCGCGTCCACGGCAACCCGACCGGCGCCGGTGACTCCGCGGTCGCGGGCCTGCTGTCAGGACTGGTGGAGAACCTCCCCTGGCCGGACCGCCTGACCCGCGCGGTCGCCCTGTCGGCGGCGACGGTCCTGTCCCCGGCGGCGGGCGAGTTCGACCGCCCGGTCTACGAGAAGCTGCTGGGGCAGGTGGCGGTGACCGGGGAGGTCAGCGCGGCGTGAGCGTCAGTGGTCGACCCAGCCCTTGGCCAGCCGCAGCCGGTCGAGGTTCGCGTCACACTGGTTGCCCTGCTCGCACGAGATCTTGATGGTGTTCTCGCCCTTGTTGAGCTGGATCCAGTTGTAGGTATCCGTCCAGCCCTTCTCGTAGTCCCCGTCGGCTGCGCGCGCCCAGTTCTTCAGGTTGACCGGCCTGTCGGACGCGGTGCCGTTGACCGTCAGAGTGGCGGTGCCGTCCCTGCCCGGGACGCCGTAACCGACGAACACGGTGTACTTGCCGTCTTCGGGGATGTCCTTGAGGGTCCAGGTGACCGAGGCGCCGACGTTGTTGAAGTTCGTCACATAGACGCCGCCGGCCGCCCGGGCGCCCTTGACGTCCGCGGCCTTGGCGGCGCCGCCGCCCAGATCCAGCGCCTCGGCGTCCGACTTCGGCAACGCGCCGTCGCTCGGTGCGCTGCTGCTCGCCGAAGGGCTCGGCTCAGTGCTCTGCGTGGCCGTCGGGGACGTATCGCCTCCCGCTTTGTCGCCCTTGTCGTCGGAGTCACCGTTGAGCATGGCCACGCCGATACCGATGACGACCGCGGCGACCACCGCGACGGCGCCGATCAGCAGACCCTTGGTGTTCGGACCCCGGCCGCCGCCGCCCTGGCCCGACTGGCGGCCCGTGGGCGCGCCGCCCGGAAGGGCCTCCGGAGCGGCGTAGTGGGCGTTCGGCCTGCCGTACGCGCCCTGCTGCTGCGGGACCTGGCCCTGGGGCGCCGCGGGGGGCTGCTGGCCGTACTGCCGCTGACCGACCGTGTGGACCCGGTTGACCGCGTTCGGGTAGCCGTAGCCGCCGGAGGGCGGCTGGGCTCCGTTGGCCTGACCGTCGGCGTACAGGTAACCGAACGGGTCGTCGTCCTCGGGCGTGCTCGCGCCGCTGTTGCCGGGCGTCATCCCTTGGTACTCCTCAACAGGTGCGGGGTCGGGCGGTACGTCGTGAGAAATGCGAGCCTACCCGCTCCGCGGGGCCCAAACGGGTGACTCACGCCGCACAAGTCGGCTGACCTGCGGATCATCCGGCGCGGCGATGTTGTTTGGGACGAGATCTTTTCTCGACGTACATCCGCTCGTCGGCTGATTTCAGCACTTCGTCCGCCGTCATTCCGCAGTGGGCCCACCCGATGCCGAAGCTCGCCCCCACCCGGACGGCCCGGCCCTCGGCGCGGATCGGCTGGATGATCTCGTTGCGCAGCCGTACGGCGAGATCCTGGGCGTCGGCCCGGCCGAGGCCGTCGGCGAGGATCACGAACTCGTCGCCGCCGAGCCGGGCCACGGTGTCGCCGTCGCGCACGCCGTTGCCCAGCCGCCGGGCCACCTCGATGAGCACCGCGTCGCCCGCGTTGTGCCCGAACCGGTCGTTGATCGACTTGAAGCCGTCGAGGTCGCAGAAGAGGACCGCGAGGCCCTTCGTGCCGTCGTCGTGGTCGCCCTCGGGGGCGACGGTGTGCACGTGGTGGTCGTAGGCGTCGTACGCCTCGGTGCCCGGCCGGAAGTCGAAGCCGTGGTCGCCGGCGTCGTAGCCGGGGTGGCCGTGTGCGGTGTCCTGCGACTCGGGGTCGCCCGCGTGCGCGGTCTGGGACCGCCGGCACAGCCGGGAGGACAGGCGGGCACGCAGCTCGGCGGAGTTCGGCAGGCCGGTCAGTGAGTCATGGGAGGCGCGGTGGGCGAGCTGGAGCTCGCGGCGCTTGCGCTCCTCTATGTCCTCGACGTGGGTGAGCAGGAAGCGGGGCCCGTCGGCGGCGTCCGCGACGACGGAGTTGCGCAGGGACACCCAGACGTAGGAGCCGTCGCGGCGGCCCAGCCGCAGCTCCGCCCGGCCGCCCTCCGCCGAGGTCCGCAGCAGGGTGCCTATGTCCTCGGGGTGGACGAGGTCGGAGAAGGAGTAGCGGCGCATGGCGGAGGCGGGGCGGCCGAGGAGCCGGCACAGGGCGTCGTTGGTGCGCAGGATCCGGCCGTGCTGGTCGCCGCCCATCTCGGCGATGGCCATGCCGGACGGCGCGTACTCGAAGGCCTGACGGAAGCTCTCCTCGCTGGCGCGCAGGGCCTGCTGCTCGCGTTCCAGGCGTATGAGGGCGCGCTGCATGTTGGAGCGCAGCCGGGCGTTGCTGATCGCGATGGCCGCCTGGAAGGCGTACATCTGGAGGGCCTCGCGGCCCCAGGCGCCGGGCCGGCGGCCGTTGCGCGGGCTGTCCACGGAGATCACGCCGAGCAGTTCGCCGGAGGAGCCGCCGGCCCCGCCGGGGACGTCCATCGGCGCGAAGAGCCGGTCGGCGGGGTGCCACTCGTCCTCGAAGCGCGGCGCGGGCCCGTCGGTGTACCACGTGGGGACGTCGTCGTCGTCGAGGACCCAGCCCTCGGTGTGGGGTATGAAGACCAGGCCGCCCCACTGCTCGCCCATGGCCAGCCGGCGGTCCCAGGACTCCCGGGAGCCGACGCGGCCGGTGATGAGCGCCTCGGCGGCGGAGTTCCCGGCCAGGGCGGCGACCACGAGGTCGCCGTCGGCGCGCACGAGGTTGACGCAGGCCAGCTCGTAGCCCAGGCCCTGCACCACGCCGTCGGCGACGGTCTGCAGTGTGTCCGCGAGGCTTCGCGCGGTGTTCATGTCCGCCATGACCTGGTGCAGTTTCCGCAAGGACGCCAGGCGGACGTACGGCTCCGAGTCGGTCTCCATGCTCGCCCTCCCCCCGAGACCTCGCCAGCGAATCAAGGGTGCTGTTCGGCGTATCGTCTGCGCATTCTCAGCCACTGAATCACAGCGCGAAGCCCACTCGGTACACAGGGTCAACAATTCACAGCTCTTGTGACTCAAGTCACAGATGAACGTGAACAATTGAGCGCGGTTTCTGTCTTTCCCCTGTGCGTTTGATGAACGCGGGCCACGCGGCTGTGGGGACATGATGCACGACTTGCTCGGCCGCTGGTCCTAGGTCCCGGTTCGGGCCCGGGTCCGATGCGGCGGTGGCGGGCCGGTGGTTAGCGTTCCGTGTGTGTTGAACACTTCCTCCGTGCCGCCCGCCCCCTGTCCCAACGCCTCCGCCGAGCCGGCTCCGCTCGGGCGGCAGGGACCGCCGTCCGGGCATGCTGAGGGGGTGACCGACGAGGAGTTCCGTGCCGCGATGTCCAGGCTGGCCGCCGGTGTGGTCCTGGTGACCGCGCAGGAGCCGTCGCTGGACCCGGACGACCCGCGGGCTCCGGCCGGCGAGGACGCGGGCATGACGGCGACGGCGTTCATGTCGGTGTCCCTGGACCCGCCACTGGCCCTGGTCAGCGTGCGCGAGGGCTCCCGCATGGACGACCTGCTCGCCGAACAGCCCCTGTGGGCGGTCTCGGTCCTCGCCGACAGCCAGCACGCCATCGCCGGCCGCTTCGCCATGAAGGGCCGGCTCAGCGACCGCCTGCTGTTCCGGGACCTCCCCCACACCCGCGGCGAGGTCTCCGGCGCCCCCCTGCTGACCGGCGCCCTGGCCACCCTGGAACTGCGCACCGAGCAGCGGGTGCGGGCGGGCGACCACACCCTGGTCATCGGCCGCGTCCTGACGGCCCGCCTGCCCGGCACGAACGACGAACCCCTCATGTACTACCACGGCCGCTACCGCCACCTGCGCTGACGCAAGGACCGCATCCGGTGTCCGGCTACCGCCGAGCCGGGCTGCCGTCCGTCAGCGCGCTGTGCCCGGCCATCGCCCGGTCGCGTCGGCGTCCCGTCGGCGGCGTGACGCCGGTCAGCCCCAGTCCTTTCCCGAGCGTCCCCGTTTCGTCTGCGAGCGTTGCTTCTTCTCGCGCAGCCGGCGCTCGTTGATGCCGCGTGGGATGCGGGTGGGTCTGCGGGGCCTGGGCGGGGGCGCGGTCGCCTCGGCGAGGAGCGCGGCGAGGCGCACGGCGGCCGCCTCGCGGTTGCGCCACTGGGACCGGTGCTCGGAGGCGCGCACGCTGATGACGCCGTCGACGAGCCGGTCCGCGAGGCGTTCGAGGGCGCGCTGCTTCCACACCTCGGGCAGCGCCTCGGTGTTGGCGAGGTCGAAGCGCAACTCCACCTGGGAGTCCGTGGTGTTGACATGCTGGCCGCCGGGCCCGGAGGACCGCGAGAAGCGCCAGGCCAGTTCGGCCTCGGGGAGCGCGACGGAGCCGCGGATGAGATGGGGACCGGACATGTCGTCCATGTTCCCCTCCCCGTCCCGTCACGTCATCCTGTTTTCGCCGCGGGCGTGTTCGATCCGGGTGGGTAAAAAAGGTAAAGGGACGCGGAACTCGGAGGACCCTCCTCGGCGTTCCTATGGGTGGCGGTAGCTTCGTCCGCATACGCAACGAGGGAAGGGACTCCCAACAATGGCTGTAAGCCTGTCCAAGGGTGGCAACGTCTCGCTCACCAAGGAGGCTCCGGGCCTGACCGCTGTCACCGTGGGCCTCGGCTGGGACGTCCGCACCACCACCGGCACGGACTTCGACCTGGACGCGTCCGCGATCGCGGTCAACGCGCAGGGCAAGGTCTACTCGGACCAGCACTTCGTCTTCTTCAACAACAAGCAGACCCCGGACAACACCATCGTCCACACCGGCGACAACGTCACCGGCGAGGGCGACGGCGACGACGAGGCGATCAACGTCAACCTCGCCGGGCTCCCCGCCGACGTCGACAAGGTCGTCTTCCCGGTCTCCATCTACGACGCCGAGAACCGCGGCCAGAACTTCGGCCAGGTCCGCAACGCCTACATCCGCATCGTCAACCAGGCCGGCGGCACCGAGATCGCCCGCTACGACCTGTCGGAGGACGCGGCCACCGAGACGGCCATGGTCTTCGGCGAGCTGTACCGCAACGGCGCGGAGTGGAAGTTCCGCGCCGTCGGCCAGGGCTACGCCTCGGGCCTGGTCGGCATCGCCCAGGACTTCGGCGTCAACGTCTGACGGACACGGTCCGGCGACCACGGCCGGCCGGCGGCCGGCCGTGGTCAGGGACCCGCCGGCCTGCCGTCCCCGTACAGCCAGTCGGCCCAGATCCCGGCGAAGTCCGTGTCCGGGGCCTTCTTCTGCACGTAGGCCGTGAAGTCGGCGGTGTCCGCGTTGCCGTGGCGGTGGGCGGCGGCCCAGCCCCGGACGATGTCCTGGAAGGCCCGGTCGCCGACCGCCTGGCGGATCCTGTGCAGCACCATCGCGCCGCGCTCGTAGACGGGCCGGCCGGAGATGTGCTCGGCACCGCTGGGCCGCGCGGGCGGAAAGGCCCACACCTCCTCGTTCGCGCCGTCGTCGGTGAAGTAGTCGCCGCGCAGGAGCGCGTCGAAGGCCTGCTGCGCGGTCCGGCCACCGTGGTCCTCCTCCCACAGCCACTGCGCGTAGGTCGCGAAGGCCTCGTTCAGCCACATGTCCCGCCAGCTCTTCGGGGTGACCGAGTCCCCGAACCACTGGTGGACGAGTTCGTGGACGAGGGTCACGATGTCGGGCGTGCCGGGGAAGACGGGCCGGTTCTGGGTCTCCAGGGCGTAACCGGCGTCCTCGCGACGTCCGACGACCGCGCCGGTGGACGAGAAGGGATACGGGCCGAAGCGCCGCTCCGCCCACTCGACGACCTCGGGGATCCTGGCCAGCGCGGCCCGGCTCTCCCGCGCCTGGGACGGCTCGACGGCGACGTACACGGGCAGGCCGCTCCTCGTGGTGGAGCGGGTGATCTCGAACCGGCCGATCGCGACCATGGCCAGATAGCTCGCCATCGGCTCGGCGGTGTGCCACCGGAACGTCGTACGCCCCCCGCTGGTCGTCTCGCTCCTCAACTCACCGTTGGAGACGGCCCGCAGCCCCTCGGGCACGGTGACCGCGATGTCGTACGCGGCCTTGTCGGACGGGTGGTTGTTCCCCGGGAACCACGCCATCGACCCGACCGGCTCGCCGAGGGCGAGCGCACCGTCGGCGGTGGGCAGCCAGCCCTCCCGCGATCCGTCGGGGTCGACGACGACCTGCGGGCTCCCGGAATAGCGCACCGTCGTACTGAACGTCTCCCCCTTCAGCAGATCGTCGTGCGGCCGCACGGTGAGTTCCTGCCCGGCCCGGCTGAACCAGGCGGCCTTCCCCGCCACCGTGACGCTCCGGACGTCGAGCCCGCTGAGATCGAGGTCGAAGGCGGACAGGTCCTTGGTCGCCCGGGCGGTGATGACCGCCGTACCCGTGAGATGACGCCGGTCCGGGTCGTAGTCGAGGGTCAGGCCGTAGTGGCTGACGTCGTACCCGCCGTTGCCCGCCCTGGGGAAGTACGGGTCCTGTACGCCGGTCCCGCCCGGGGTGCCCCGGACGCCGCCGCCGCACCCGGCCAGCGTCAGCACGAGCAGGGCGCAGCCGGCCGCGGCGGTCCGGGCGAACGGGGCGGATCGATACACGCGCGCGATCCTATGCGGGGCACATGACACCATCACCTACGTGCTCGACATCGGCTACGCCCTCTCCAACCGCTTCCCCGACCCGCCGCAGACGGACTACCGCCGCGCGGACGTGCACGCGCTGCGGCACGACCTGTTCTGCGGCGACGTCTACCTGGCCGACACCGAGTCGGACCGCGAACTGGCCACGGCCTGGGGCTGGGTGCCCGTGCTCGACTTCGCCTGGGCCCTGTGCGACATCGTCGAGCGGCTGGACCGGGACCCGGCCGGGTCCCGCGCCTCCCGTCCGCAGCGGGCGGAGCTGGACTTCACCGAGTCCACGGACCGCATGCTCTTCGAGCGCCGCTTCGGCTGGGTCGACATAGAGTCCGACTGGATGCCCGCCGAGGAGCCCCCGCTGTCCTTCTCGCACACGGCGCTGCGCCGTGAGGCCCGTGACTTCCTGCACGACCTCGTGGCCGACCTGTGCGACCTGCACGAGGATCTGGCGGAGAACCCGGCGATCTGGACCCTCCAGGCCAGCTACCCGCGCGTCTCCTGAGCCTCTCCCCCGGAGCCTCCCTCTCTTGAGCCGCCCCCCTCTTCCCGGCCCTCTCAGCCCTCCACCCTGATCCCCAGCTCCGCCGCCAGCACCGGCGCCAGGTCCAGGAGCTGACCGGTGCTGATCACCGCGCCCGCCAGCCGGTCGAGGCCGCGCGCGATGTCCAGGGACGAGGCGCCCCGCAGGTCCACGTCCGAGAGCGTCGCCGCGCTGAAGTCGACGCCCTTGACCACGCAGTCCGCAAACTCCACCCGCTCCAGCCGGGCGCCCCCGAAGTCCGGCTCGACGAGGACACAGCCCTCGAAGACGACGTCCCGCAGCCGGGCCCTGCGCAGGTTCAGGTAGTCGATCTTGCCGCCGCGGATCCACACGCGCTCCAGGACCGCGCCGTGGCACTGCACACCACCGAGGCGGGCGTCGACCACCTCCACATCGCGCAGGGTCGCCTCGGCGAGATCGCTGCCGACACCCCGTATGCCGGTGAGGACCGAGTCCAGGAAGCGGGCGTGGCGCAGCGACGTGTCGTCCAGCGCGCAGCCCCCGAGCGCGCAGTCCAGGAAGCGGGCACCCGCCCCGTCCTGCCCGGCGAAGTCCTCCTCCCGGAACTCCAGCCCGTCGTAGTCCCCGTCGGGCGCCAGTCCCCCGCCGCCGTACGCCTCCAGCGCCGGCAGCCGCACCTCGGGCCGCCGCGCGCCCTTCACCCCGGCCCTGCCGCTCGATCCGCTCACCATGCCCCCATGCTGCACCCCGCCACTGACAATGCCCCGGCGCCACCCTCTCCGGCCCGTCTCCGGCCGCGCGGCGCCCCTTGCCCATACGAGGATGCGATACCTCCCGATTCATGGTCTTCTGGCCAGATGAGCGTCACCCACACAGGTGAATCCTCGTCCCAGGAGACCGACCGGCACCGCTGGTGGGCACTGGTCGTCATCGCTCTCGCGCAGCTCATGGTGGTCCTGGACGCGACGATCGTGAACATCGCGCTCCCCTCCGCGCAACACGCCCTGCACATGTCCGACGGCAACCGGCAGTGGGTGATCACCGCCTACTCCCTCGCCTTCGGCGGGCTGCTCCTGCTGGGCGGGCGCATCGCCGACCTGGTGGGCCGCAAGCGCACGTTCGTCGTCGGACTGGCCGGGTTCGCCGTCGCCTCCGCGTTCGGCGGCGCGGCCACGTCCTCGGGCATGCTCTACGGCGCCCGCGCCCTCCAGGGCGCCTTCGCGGCCGTCCTCTCCCCCTCCGCGCTCAGCCTGCTCACCACGACCTTCACCCACCCCGGGGAGCGCGGGAAGGCGTTCGGCATCTACGGCGCCCTGGCGGGCAGCGGCTCGGCGATCGGCTTCATCGTCGGCGGCGTGCTGACGGAGTTCCTCAACTGGCGCTGGTGCCTGTACGTCAACGTGCCCATCGCCGTCGTCGCCGTCCTGGGCGCCCTCACCCTGCTGCGCGACAGACCGGGCCGGACGGACGCCCGCCTCGACATGCCCGGGGCGGCGCTGGGCTGCGGCGGACTGGTCGCCGTCGTCTACGGGTTCAGCGAGGCGCAACCGCGCGGCTGGACCGATCCGGTGGTGCTGAGCCTGTTCGCCGTCGGCACGGCGCTGCTCCTGGCGTTCGTGTGGTGGCAGAGCCGGGCGCCGGTGCCGCTGCTGCCGCTGCACGTCCTGCGGGACCGCAACCGGGCGGGCTGCTTCCTGACCATGCTGCTGGCCGTGGTCGGCATGTTCGGGCTGTTCCTGTTCATGACGTACTACCTGCAGGGGATCCTCGGCTACTCGCCGCTGCGGACCGGCCTCGCCTTCCTGCCGATGACCGCCGCGGTCATCACCGGTTCGACGCAGATCTCGGCCCGGCTGCTGCGGCACGTGCCGCCGCGCGCGCTCATGGTCCCCGGCACGCTCCTGGCCGCGGGCGGCCTGCTGCTCCTGACCCGGCTCAGCGTCGACTCGCACTACGCGAGCGAGGTGCTGCCCGCGCTGGTGCTGATGGGCCTCGGCATGGGCCTGACCTTCATGCCGGTGTTCGCCACCGCCACCGCGGGCGTCGCCCCGCAGGACTCTGGGGTGACCTCCGCGACAGCGAACACCTCGCAGCAGGTCGGCGGTTCGATCGGCACCGCCCTGCTCAACACGCTCGCCACGACCAGCAGCGCCGCCTACGTCACCGCCCATCTGCGTGGCGGGGCGGACCGGGCCCGGGTGGTGCCGGAGGGCATCGTCCACGGCTACACGGTCGCCATCTGGTGGGCGGCCGCCGTGATGCTGCTGGCCGGGCTGGTCGCGGGCCTGATGGTGACGGGCAGGGCCCCCAAGCACGGAGCCCCGGCGAAGGCGCCCGTACGCGAACCGGTGGCATGAGGCACGAGGGCTGGTGCTAACGCCTCAGCGCGGACAGCGCCTGCCCCGGGTTCCACGGCCTGCCCCGGCCGCCGGCCAGCGGACAGCAGCCCAGGCCGATCAGCACGGCGGCGAAGTGCCCGAGATCGGTGAAGGTGCGCCCGGTCGCCAGCGACACGGCGTAGAAGGCGAGGACGGCGGTCAGGTACAGGTACCGCCAGGGCCGGGCGATCCGGTACGCCAGCACCCCCGCCACCCCGGCCAGGGCGTAACTCACGCCGACGTCCAGGGTGTTGACGGCCGACTCCGGCACCACATGCCGCTGGATCGCCCACAGCAGGGCGCCCTCGCCGACCAGCGTGGCCAGCACGTGCGCGGTCACGCACACCAGCAGCCAGCGCAGGGTGCCCAGCCAGCGCTCGGCCTGGGCGTGGAAGACCGTGTAGAGGACCGCGTACGGCAGCCAGTGGCCGCTGTCGATCCACATGGCGCTGGAGAAGAGCACCCGCACCGGGTCGTGCGACAGCTCGCGCAGGTTCGTCGAGCGGTGGCGCAGGAAGTGCTGCTCGAACTGCGGCGACATGTGATGCAGGGCCACGGTGGTCAGGAACAGGATCAGCAGCCAGACATAGGTGCCCGGCGCGCTGCGGACGTACGCCGTCGCCGCCCGAAGCCCACGCCGCATCCGCATGACCCCGCTCACAGGCGCAAGTATGGTCGTCAGGGTGATCGAGGTGCCCGGCGCGCTGGCCGCTTCCCAGGAGAAATTCAACGGGGCGGCTGGCCGCGCCTTCGTCGCCGGTCTGCCCCGGCAGGTGTCGCGCTTCCTCGACCGGTGGCGGCTGCGGATCGACGGGCCGGCGATGCACGGCGTCTGCGCGCTGGTCCTTCCGGTCCTGTGCGCCGACCGCCTGCCCGCCGTCCTGAAGCTCCAGCTGCCCGACGAGGAGAGCGCGGGAGAGGCGCCGGCGCTGCGCGCGTGGGACGGCGCGGGGGCCGTACGGCTGCTGGAGCACGACGGACCGACCGGCACGCTGCTGCTGGAACGGCTCGACTCCGCCCGCCCGCTGACGCGCCTGCCGGACACCCGCGAGGCCGTCCAGGTGATCGCAGGTCTGCTGGCCCGTCTGACGTCCGTACCCGCTCCGGCCGGGACACGGCGGCTGGGTGACATCGCGGGAGCCCTGCTGGAGCGGACGCCGGGCGCGCTGCGACTGCTGCCCGACGGGGACGACCGCCGGCTGCTCGCGGACTGCGCCGCCGCCGTGCGCGAGGTCGCCGGCGAGAGCGGCGACCGGCTGCTGCACTGGGACCTGCACTACGACAACGTCCTCGGCGCCGGCCGGGAGCCCTGGCTGGCCATCGACCCCAAGCCGCTCGCCGGTGACCCCGGCTTCGAGCTGTTCCCGGCGCTGTTCAACCGCTTCGAGCCCGGTGAGGCCGTCCCGCGCTTCGAGGCCATGACCGGGGTGCTGGGCCTCGACCGGGACCGGGCCCGCGCCTGGACGCTCGGCCGCGTCCTGCAGAACGGCCTGTGGGACCTGGAGGACGGCCGGCCCCTGTCCCCCGAACAGCTGTGGATCGGCCGCGCCCTGCGCGGGTGACACGCCGCCGAACCACGCCCGGCGCCGGTGACACGCCGCCGGACGGCCCATCCGGCACGCCCACCGGCTATCGCGCCATACCGTACAGGATATGACAAAACGCCATATCGCTCTGCTCCTGAGCGCCACCGCGCTGGTCGGTACGGGCATCGCCGCCGCCCCGGCGGTCCCGGCGCCCAGGACGCACCTGGTGCATCCGGGCCAATCGATCCAGCGGGCGGTGGACTCCGCGCGGCAGGGTGACACCGTGCTGGTGCTGCCCGGCGTCTACCACGAGAGCGTCAAGGTGACGACGCCCGGCCTGACCCTGCGCGGCACGGGCCGCGGCACCGTCCTGGAACCGGGCGGCCAAAGCACCGCGAGCGCCTGCGGCAAGCGGGGCAACGGCATCTGTGTGGTGGGGACCAAGGCCAAGCGCCTCGAAGGCGTCACCGTCTCCCAGCTGACCCTCACCGGCTTCCGCCAGGCGGGCCTGATGGCCGTGGGCACCGACCGGCTGACCGTGCGGCAGGTGACCGCCGAGAAGAACGGGGTCTGGGGCCTGGCCGAGGAGCGCTCCGTACGCAGCCAGTACCGCTCCAACACCGCCCGGAACAACGGCGACGCCGGGCTCTTCCTGGCCAACACGATCACCGCCGAGCAGGGCGCCGTCGACACCGGCGGCACGCTGATCGCCGGCAACCGGCTGGAGGGCAACCGGATCGGCGTCACCGTCCGCCGGCTGCGCGACCTCACCGTCATGGCCAACCACGTCACCGGCAACTGCGCGGGCGTGTTCGTGGTCGGCGACGAGAACAAGCCGCGGGCCGGCGCCCTGACCGTGCGCGGCAACCGGGTCGTGGAGAACAACAGGTTCTGCCCGGCGACCGCACGGCTGCCCTTCCTCCAGGGCTCGGGCATCGTCCTGACCGGTGCCGAGCGGACCGACGTGTCCCGCAACCTCGTCGCCCGCAACTCGGGCAGGTCCCCCCTGTCCGGCGGCATCGTGCTGTTCAAGAGCTTCGTCGGCGCGCCCGGAGAGCGGAACCGGGTGAGCCTGAACGTGCTCGACGGCAACTCCCCCGCGGACCTGGTCAACCAGGAGAGGACCGCGCTCCGCAACACCTTCACTGCCAACTCCTGCGGGACCTCCAGGCCCGCCGGACTGTGCTGAGGCCATCGCCACTCGTGCAACCCGCAGGACCGAGAAGGAAGGAAGGCGGCACATGACGACCGCTCAGTCCGCCCCACCGCCGTCCATGCGGCTCAGGGAGCTCGCGTTCGGGGCGGCGTGCGCCGCCGCCCTCCGCGCGGCCGCCCGGCTCGGTGTGGCCGACGCGCTCGGGGACGCGCCCATGACCGTGGAGGACCTCGCGGCCGCGGTGAAGACCGAACCCAGGCCGCTGCGCCGGCTGCTGCGGGCACTGACCTGCTACGGCGTCTTCACCGAGGAGCACGACGGCACGTTCGCGCACACCGGCATGTCCCGGCTGCTGCGCGAGGACGACCCGGCCAGCCTGCGCTACATCACCCTGTGGTGCACCGAGCCGTGGACCTGGGACGCCTGGCCGAAACTGGACGAGGCGGTGCGCACCGGCCGCAACGTCGTGGAGGACCTGTACGGCAAGGAGTTCTTCGTCCACCTCAACGAGGACGCCCCCGAGTCGGCGGACGTCTTCAACCGGGCCATGACGACCTCCAGCAAGCAGTCGGCGCGGGACGTCGCCGAGCTGCTCGACCTGTCCGGCGCCTCCTCGGTCGCCGACATCGGCGGCGGTCAGGGGCACGTGGTGGCGAGCCTGCTGGAGAAGTACCCGCTGATGCACGGCAGCCTGCTGGACCTGCCGCGGGTGGTGGACAACGCCGATCCCCGGCTCCGCGCCGGCGGCCCGCTGGCGGACCGGGTGCGGATCGTGCCCGGCGACTGCCGTGAGGCCGTCCCGGTCGAGGCCGACGTCTACATCATCAAGAACATCCTGGAGTGGGACGACGACTCCACAGCCCGCTGCCTGCGCAACGTCATCGAGGCGGGCGGGGCCGGGGCACGGGTCGTGGTCATCGAGAACCTCGTCGACGACACCCCCTCGATGCGGTTCAGCACCGCCATGGACCTGCTCCTGCTGCTCAACGTCGGCGGTGCCAAGCACACCAGCGCCAGCATGGCGGACCGGCTGAAGGCGGCCGGCCTGGTCATCGACGACATCAGCCCGGTCAACCCCTACCTGCACGCCTTCGACTGCACGGTGCCCGCCTGAGCGGGCTCGCGCCGGCGGCGCCGCCGCGACCTTTCCGGACACCGGCCGCCGGGCCCGCGACAGAGCGGGCCCGGCGGCCGGTGGCCGTCCGTGAGGGATCGGACGGCTCGTCAGTTGGCTGGTACGAAGGGTCAGTCACGCTCCCACAGGTAGAAGCGCCGGGCCATCGCGTCCTTCGGCGAACGCCAGGTCTGCGGGTCGTAGGCGCTGACGTACGCCGACAGCCGCTCGCTGATGCCGCGGAACTCCGGGTGGCCCGCCACCTTGGCGATGGCCGGCCCCGGGTCACGGTCCGCCTCGACCAGGTGCATGTACACATCGCCGAACTGGAAGAGGCTGCGCCGGGTGACGCCGACCAGGTGCGGCAGCTCACCCCGGTCGGACTCCTCGAAGATCTTGGCGATGTCCGGTGCCGAGTCCGGGGCCATCCGGGCGACGATCAGGGCTTGGTGCACGATGCTTCCTCCGTCCGGCTCAGTCGGTGGTCAGGACCGGCTCGGCCCGGTGCCCGGCGGCGGCCTTCTCGATCCTGTCGCGGATCAGGGCCATCTGGACCTTGGAGTTCTTGTTGATGTTGTCGGTCATCCAGTCGTCGTCGACCGGCGCCTCCGGCTTCATCGCGAAGTCCTGGGTCCAGATCATCCGGGTGCCGCCGGGGACCTCCTCGTACCTCCAGTGGATGTTCATGTGGTCGAAGGGACCGGTCTCGACCCGGCGGGCCCTGACCGAGAGTGTGGCCCGGTCGGGCTCGCGCTCGGAGACCCAGCTCCACACGGTGCCGTTCTCGTCCGGGTGCATGGTCAGCCGGAAGGTGCACTTGTCGCCTTCCTGGGACAGGATCTCGGCGGAGGCGTACTCGCTGAACAGCCGCGGCCAGTTCGCCACATCGTTGGTCATGTCCCAGACCAGGTCCACCGGCGCGGCGATGGTGATCTCGTTCTCGGTGTGTCCCGCCATTTTCTACGCTCCTGCCAGAAGGGTGCTGTTGACGAGGTCGAGGAACTTCCTGGGCGTCTTGCAGCGCTCCGCGTCGGCCGGCATCGGCATGCCGTGACGGTTCTCCAGTTCGCCCACGATGCCGAGCAGGCCGAGCGAGTCGATACCGAGCTCGTCGAATCCGGTCTCGGACCGGTCCGCCAGCTCCTGCGGGCTGACGGTGATCCCAGCGGCCTTCTTCATGAGTTCGGCCAGTTCCTCCACTGTGATTCGGTCACTCATGCGGTTCCTCTCCTTGTTGCTCCCGGTTGATCGTGGCTGCCTCGCTAAGAGGCCTCGGCGGCACCGTGCCGGAGCACCAGCGCCGAGTTCGAGCCCATGAGCCCCCGGCTGAGGACCAGCGCCGTGCGCACCTCGGCGGCGCGGGCACGACCGGTCACCAGGTCGAGGTCATGGCAGATGTCGGAGACGTTCGGGGTGGGCGGGATCAGGCTGTGCTCCATCGCCAGGACCGCCGTCGCCGCGTCCAGCACCGGGGCGGCGCAGTACGCCCGGCCGGTGCCCGTCTTGGGCGCCGTGACCGGCACACGCCGGCCGTGCGCGCCGAGCGCGTCGGTGAGGGCGAGCGCCTCGGCCCGGTCCGCCTCGGGGACGCCGAGGGCATCGGCGAAGACGACGTCGACCTCCTCGGGTGCGCACCCGGCCTCGGCCAGAGCCCCGCGGATCGCCTCCGCCAGCCCTTCCCGGGACAGCTCCCAGCGGGAGGCGCCGGTGAAGGTCGCCGCGTGCCCGGCCAGGACGGCCCGTACGGGCACGCCCCGCTCCCGGGCCGCCCCGGCCGCCTCCACGGCGAGCATCGCGCCGCCCTCGGCCGGCACGAACCCGCAGGCCTCCTCGGTGAACGGGCGGTAGGCGCGCTCCGGGTCGGCCACCGGACTCAGCTCCCGGTAGCCGAGCTGGCACACCATCGAGTACGGGGCCAGCGGCGCCTCCGTCGAACCGGCCACGATCACATCGGTGCCGCGCTCGACGGCCCGCGCCGCGTGCGCCAGGGCGTCCAGGCCGCCCGCCTCGTCGGCGGCGACCACCGAGCAGGGCCCCTTGAAGCCCCGCCGGATGGAGATCTGGCCGGTGCTCGCCGCGTAGAACCAGGCGATGGACTGCCAGGGGCCGACGTAGCGGCTGCCCTTGCCCCACAGCTTCTGCAGCTCCCGCTGGCCGAACTCGCCGCCGCCCGACCCGGCCGCGGTGACCACGCCCGCGGAGAACGGCGCCGCGTCGGTGTCGCCCTGACCCAGCCGGGCGTCCTGGAGGGCGGCGTCGGCCGCGGCCATCGCGAAGTGCGTGAAGCGGTCGGTCTGGACGAGGTAGCGCTCCTCGACCGCGGCCGAGGGTTCGAAGGACCGCACCTCGCCGGCCACCTTCAGCGGCAGGTGCTCACAGCCCTCACGGGTCACGCGGCCCAGGACGCTCACGCCCTCCTCGGTGGACTTCCAGAAGGCCTCGGTGCTCGTGCCGCCGGGCGCGACGACACCGATGCCGGTGACTGCGGCCCGCCGCTTGCGCGGTGCGCTCATCGTGTCCTCTCCCTCTGCCGGGTCAGGATCACCGCGGACTGGAAGCCGCCGAAGCCGCTGCCCACGGAGAGCACGCTGTCCAGCTTCCGCTCGCGGGCGACCCGCGGGACGTAGTCCAGGTCGCACTCGGGGTCGGGGGTCTCGTAGTTCGCGGTCGGCGGGACCGCCTGATGGGCCAGCGCCAGCACGCAGGCCACCACCTCGATCGCCCCGATCGCCCCCAGCGAGTGACCCACCATCGACTTGATGGAGCTCATGGGGGTGTCGTAGGCGTGGTGGCCCAGCGCCCGCTTCACCGCGGCCGTCTCGTGCCGGTCGTTCTGACGGGTGCCGGAGCCGTGCGCGTTGACGTAGCCGATCGCGGTGGCGTCCAGGCGGGCGTGGTCCAGCGCGGTCTCGATCGCCCGCGCCATCTCCAGGCCCTCGCTGGTCAGTCCGGTCATGTGGTAGGCGTTGCCGAACGTGGCGTAGCCGCTGAGCTCGCAGTACACATGGGCGCCGCGGGCCCGGGCGTGCTCCAGCTCCTCCAGTACGAGCACCGCGCCGCCCTCGCCCATGACGAACCCGTCACGGTCGTTGTCGAAGGGGCGGGAGGCGTGTGCGGGGTCGTCGTTGTTCGGCGACGTCGCCCTGATCGCGTCGAAGCACGCCATCGTGATCGGCGATATCGGCGAGTCCGACGCTCCGGCTATGCAGATGTCCGCCCTGCCCTCCTCCACGGTGTGCAGCGCGTAGCCGACCGCGTCGAGTCCGGAGGTGCAGCCCGTGGAGACGGTCTGCACCGGACCGCGGGCCCCGAACCGCTCGGCCACCGTGGAGGCCAGCGTGCTCGGCGTGAACGCCCGCTCCAGATGCGGCCGGGACCTCTCGTGGTCCACGTCCCAGCGGTCGCCGCGGTGACTGACCAGGACGTAGTCGTTCTCCAGCCGCGTCGTGCCGCCGACCGCGGTGCCCAGCGAGACCCCGACCCGCCAGGGGTTCTCCCCGGCGAGGTCGAGTCCGGAGTCCGCCACCGCCTCCTGGCCGGCGGCCAGGGCGAACTGGATGTAGCGGTCGCAGCGCTCCACCTGCTCCTCGTCCAGCCCCGCGGCCGCCGGATCGAAGTCGCACTCGGCGGCGATCCGGGACCGCAGCCCCGACGGGTCGAAGAACGTGATGCCCCGCGTCGCGGTGCGCCCGTTCGCCAGCAGGTCCCAGAACGCCGGGACGCCGATACCGCCCGGCGCCACGATGCCTATGCCGGTGACCGCCACCCGCCTGGTCATGATCGGACCTCTGCCACGTCCGCCGGCGGCGCCTCCGCGCCGGCCGCCGCCGGCTCGGTGCCCTCGGTGTCGACGTGGCCGAGCTGCGGGCGCGGGGCCAGCGGCCCGAGGTGGAAGACGATCCGCGCCTCCACGTCGCCCACGTTGCGGAAGCGGTGGCGCATGTAGGCGGGGATCATCAGACCCTGTTCCGGTCTGAGCGGGTGCGGCTCGCCGTCCAGGTCCACCTCGAGCTCGCCGCAGACGACGTACACGAACTCCTCGGAGTACGGGTGGTAGTGCTCGCCGATGCGGTCACCGGGCTGCACGATGGCCACGCCCATGAAGCCGCTGGTGGAACCGACCGTGGCCGGGGTGAGCATGGCGCGCAGATCCCCTCCGCGCTTCGTGTTGGGCTCGGTTTCGCCGAGCTCCACGATCCTGGGCCTGGGTTTGATCACGTCGTTCCTCCGGTGGTGTGGTACGTCGGCTTCGGAATGCGTCAGGCGTCCGGCGCGGACCGGCGGTCGGTGATGAGGTCCATACGGGCGAGGGTGAGCAGACGGGCCAGGTCGCCGTCCTTCGGGGCGGCGCCCTCGTCGAGCAGGGTGGTCAGCTCCGACGCCTGCGCGGGATCCGTCAGGGCCAGCGCGGCGGCCGGGTCGGCGTCGAGACCGCCACGGACGTCGACCAGCCGGACGACGATGTCGTCCCGCTCGAAGACCGTGCTGCGCAGCACCGGGCTGTCCGGGTTCTGGCCGGCCTGCTCGTCGTGCTGGGACAGCAGCTCCGCCAGCTTCATGCCCATGCCGGGCCGCGCCGGGTAGTACAGCGCGTGCCGCTCACCCTCCGTGCTCTCCTGGCCGACCGTCACGTGGTGCACCGCGGGCAGCGCCGCCCGGGTGAAGAACACCCGGGCGGACTCCGGGTCGTCGAGGTCGCGGTCCTGCTCCAGGTAGGGGTTGAGGGCCTCCTCGGTCTTCCGGATCTGCGGCTGCTGGGCCACGTGCCGCAGCGCCACGAGGAGGTCGCCGCGCACCTCGATGGCCCGCACGACCCGGTTGCCGTGCATGAAGAGGGAGGTGCGGCACAGCCGGGTGGTGCCGTCCACGTCCGCCTCGGGCGGCTCGTAGTTGGCCAGGATGTCGGCCACCTTCTGCTCGCTGCCGGGCTTCACCGTGAAGGTCAGCGCGTGCCGGATCACACCGTCCCCGATCCGCGCCGCGTCCTGGAGCCGGCGTTCGGCGGTGGCCTTGCCCGCCGTGATGCCGGTCTCGCGGACGATGTGGAAGCGCAGCGACCGGGTGTCCCGGATGCAGCTGTGCATCGGCTGCACCATCCGCACGTGCTCCTCGCTGTTCACCCAGGCGAGGAACGGCGGGGCGCTCTCCCACTCGCTGGTGATCAGCCACTGGGAGGGGTTCTCGATGGACTGGCAGAGCTGGTCGCTGACGTGCCCGGGAACGGCCGCGACCTGCTTGCCCATCTGCTCGTAGGCCTCCAGGAACCGCTGCTGGGCGCCGTCGTGGACGTCCACCAGCAGGATGACCCGGAGCCGGGAGCCGTCGAAGACGGACTGGGAGACACGTGTCGCTGCCTGCTGCTCGGTAGGTTCTGATACACGCTCAGAAATGGCGGTCATCTGCGTACGACTCCTTGGCGGGCTTGGCGGGGCAGGAGGAACGCCGGCCGCGGGTGACGCGACGTCAGCGTGATCTCGATCCTGTGCCGTGCCCGATCGGTGCGCGACTCGTGTGCACCACGCGGGTGATCACAGGGGTGATTGGTGCCGCGGACGTACGCACGACGGCCTCCGCGAGGGCATGGAGACTCCGATGCGCCCCACACCCGCACCCCGCTCCTGGAGGCATCGATGCGCCGAGAAGCCGACCACCGGGTACCCGTCCTCATCGTGGGCGGCTCCCTGGTGGGCCTGTCCACCTCCCTGTTCCTGGGCCGCCACGGCGTGCCGCACCTGCTGGTCGAACGGCACTCCGGCACCTCCATCCACCCCCGCGGACGCGGCAACAACGTGCGGACCATGGAGCTGTTCCGGGTGGCCGGCGTCGAGCCGGACATCAGGACGGCGGCCTCCCTGCTGGCGGAGAACCACGGCATCCTCCAGACGCCGACGCTGGCAGGCGACGCGGGAGAGTGGCTGTTCAAGCACATCGACCCGGACGGCGGCCTCGCCAGGTTCAGCCCCGCCACCTGGTGCCTGTGCAGCCAGAACGACCTGGAGCCCGAGCTGCTCAGGGGTGCCCGCAGGCTCGGCGGCGACCTGCGCTACTCCCACGAGATGGAGTCCTTCGAGCAGGACGGCGAGGGCGTGACCGCGGTGGTGCGGGACCGGGGCACCGACGAGCGCTGCACCGTCCGCGCCGACTACCTGGTCGCCGCCGACGGGCCGCGCAGCCCGGTCCGGCGCCGCCTGGGCATCGGGCACAGCGGGCCCGGCGACCTGTTCGCCAACGTCAGCGTCACCTTCCGCTCCAAGCTGCTCGCCGAGGTGGTGGGCGACCGCCGCTTCATCTGCTGCTACCTCACCGACCCGGACGCCGACGGGGCCCTGCTGCCCGTCGACAACAAGGAGCACTGGGTCTTCCACGCGCCCTGGCACCCGGAGCGCGGCGAGAAGCTGGAGGAGTTCACCGAGGACCGGCTCCAGCGGCACATCCGCCGCGCGATCGGGGCCCCCGACCTCGATGTGGAGATCACCGGAAAGGCGTCCTGGCGCGCCGCCGAACGGGTCGCCGACCGCTACTCGGCCGGACGGGTGTTCCTCGCCGGTGACTCCGCGCACGAGATGTCCCCCACCGGCGCCTTCGGCTCCAACACCGGCATCCAGGACGCGCACAACCTGGTCTGGAAGCTGGCCGCCGTGCTCGGCGGCTGGGCCGGACCGGGCCTCCTCGACACCTACGACGCCGAGCGCCGCCCCGTCGCCACGGCGACCAGCGCCCGCGCCTCCGCCCGCTCCGTCGAGCACAGCCACCCCGGCTTCGCGCCGGCCCCCGGCATCGGCGGTGGCAGGCGCGGCGGCATCCTCAACGTCGTCCTCGGCTACCGCTACCCGCAGGGCGCCGTCGTGGGCGCCGACCCAAACCAGGAAGTCGTGCCCGAGTCGATGCGCCTGAGCGGCGAGCCGGGCAGCAGGGCGCCCCACCTGTGGCTGCGCCGCGGCGGCGAGCGGATCTCGACGCTCGACCTCTACGAGCGCTCCCTGGTGCTGCTGAGCGACGCCCGGTCGGCGGCGGGCTGGCACGCGGCGGCCCTGCGCGTCGCCGAGAGCGACGGCGTACGCCTGGACTCGTACCGCTTCGGCGCCGAGATCGTCCACGACCCGCGCGACGGCGTGGAGGGCGCGGCACCCGACTGGGCGCGTGCCCACGGCACCACGGCCGACGGAGCGGTACTGGTCCGCCCGGACGGATTCGTGGCCTGGCGGACGTCAGCCGCCGCCCCGGACGCGGAGGCAACGCTGCGTCAGGTCGTACGGACCCTCCTCAGAACTGCCTGACCTGCGAAAACAAACGAAGGCCGCCCGCGCTTCACAGTGCGGGCGGCCTTCGTGCGTGGAGCCCCCTGTCGGATTCGAACCGACGACCTGCTGTTTACAAGACAGCCGCTCTGGACCAGCTGAGCTAAGGAGGCCTGCGTGGGTGTTTCCGTGCAGTGTACCCAGGTCCCCGCGACGGCCCCGCAGGAGTTTCCGCGAAGTTCACTCGCCCCCGGGTGCTGACAGACCAGGTGAACGCCAGGTACCGTCCTGTGCCAGTTCACTCGTGTGGACTACACCACCACAACGGAATCACCCGTAGTGGCACCACCTTCCTACAACGGATCGTCCGGCACGTTCCTGCCGGTAGAAGGGGGCCCATTCGCCATGGCCACTGTCCAGTTCGACAAGGCGACCCGGATCTACCCGGGTTCCGACAAGCCCGCCGTCGACGCGCTCGAGATCGACATCGAGGACGGTGAGTTCCTCGTCCTGGTCGGCCCGTCCGGTTGCGGCAAGTCCACCTCCCTGCGGATGCTCGCGGGCCTGGAGGACGTCAACGGCGGAGCCATCCGGATCGGTGACCGCGACGTCACCCACCTCCCACCGAAGGACCGGGACATCGCCATGGTGTTCCAGAACTACGCGCTGTACCCGCACATGACGGTCGCCGACAACATGGGCTTCGCGCTCAAGATCGCCGGCGTCAACAAGGCGGAGATCCGGCAGAAGGTCGAGGAGGCCGCGAAGATCCTCGACCTGACCGAGTACCTCGACCGCAAGCCGAAGGCGCTCTCCGGCGGTCAGCGCCAGCGTGTCGCCATGGGCCGCGCGATCGTGCGCGAGCCGCAGGTGTTCCTCATGGACGAGCCGCTGTCCAACCTGGACGCCAAGCTCCGGGTGAGCACCCGTACGCAGATCGCCTCGCTCCAGCGCCGGCTCGGCATCACCACCGTCTACGTCACCCACGACCAGGTCGAGGCCATGACGATGGGCGACCGCGTGGCGGTGCTCAAGGACGGTCTGCTCCAGCAGGTCGACTCGCCGCGCAACATGTACGACAAGCCCGCCAACCTCTTCGTCGCCGGCTTCATCGGCTCGCCCGCCATGAACCTCGTCGAGGTGCCGATCACCGACGGCGGCGTGAAGTTCGGCAACAGCGTGGTGCCGGTCAACCGCGACGCGCTCAAGGCCGCCTCGGACAAGGGCGACCGCACGGTGACGGTGGGCGTGCGCCCCGAGCACTTCGACGTGGTCGAGCTGGGCGGCGGCGCGGCGGCCTCCCTGTCGAAGGACACCGAGGACGCTCCGGCCGGCCTCGCCGTCTCCGTGAACGTGGTGGAGGAGACGGGCGCCGACGGGTACGTCTACGGCTCGGTCGAGGTCGGCGGCAAGCAGAGGGACCTCGTCGTCCGCGTCAACAGCCGTTCCGTCCCGGAGAAGGGCTCCACGCTGCACGTCGTGCCGCGGCCGGGCGAGACCCACGTGTTCTCGACCTCCACGGGCGAGCGGCTGACGGACTGACCCGTCCGCGGCTGACGCCTTACGGCTGAAACCTCGGGACACCTCCGAGCGATTCACCCAAGTTGACGAGAAGGGCCCCGCGACCTGGCCGCGGGGCCCTTCTCCATGCCCCCGAACCACCCCCGCGCACCGGACATTTCGAGCGGTGTGCGTCAACACGCCGGCCGGGAGGGAGGGTTCGGCCATCCCCCGAAGGAGTGACTAAATGTCGCCAAATCATTACCGGGCGCTACCCTCACTCGCGTGAAGCACTCCACCAACCACTCCACGCGACGCGGCCCGGGCCCCGCCCGCCGGATCGGCCGCTCCCTCGCCCTCGTCCTGCCCGTCGTCCTGGTGCTCTCCGGAACCCTCGCGGTCACCCGGGTCAACTGGTCGGGGAGCACCTCCAACTCGGTCCTGACCGCGTCGGACGCGATGGCCGCCCCCGCCGCGGCGAAGTCCCGCGCCCGCGCCCCGCAGGACGTGCTGCGCGACCAGCTCCTGACCGAGCTGCAGGACAAGAACCCGGGCGTGGTCCTCACCCACCTCCAGCAGGCGGTCAACGGCCGCCCGTCGCTGGCCCGGCACTGCGCCTCCATCGCCCGCACCCTGGGCCGCGCCGCCGTCCGCATCTACGGCCCCACCCGCGCCCAGTCCTACGCCCGCCCGGTCTGCGACACCTCCTTCGCCACCGGCATCCAGTCCACCCACAACTGACGCCGCCCATCGCCCTGGCCGCCCGAGCACACCCCTCGGCGCCAGGGCAAGGGCCACCCGGTCCCGCGCCCGACGTGCACCACGACGACGACAGCCGCCCTGCACCCGACGGCACCCGAACCGACAACGCGGAGACCCGCGCCCACCCTGAAGGCGTGCCCGGGCGGCACCGCGGAGAGCCATGTCGGCGCTGCCCACGCCTGGGCCGCCAGCCCGGCGGGGCAGCTCCGGCCCTGGGCACGATGACCGTGATGTGCGCCCCGACCCGGGTCGGACGACCGACGACCCGGGCGCGGAGACCACGCCCCCGTGCCCGGGCCCGCCCGTTCCCGCGCCCCAGGCCTCGTGAAGAGGTCAGCCGCCCCACCCGACCAGGGCCCGGCGCCCGCACAACGGGCCGCGGACCGGCGGGGCGACGACCGACAGCATGCCGCCCAACCCTCGCCCCACCGCACCGCGCCCCATCACCCGCCCCGCAGCTCCGCACCCCGGACCTCGTAGAACAGTCGGCCGCCCCCACCCGACCGGAGCCCGGCGCCCGCACGACGGGCCGCGGACCGGCTGGCCGACCGGCAGCATGCCGACCGCCCCCCGCCCCACCGCTCCGCACCCCGGACCACGTACAGCAGTCGGCCGCCCCACCCGACCGGAGCCCGGCGCCCGCACAACGGGCCGCGGACCGGCGGGGCGACCGGCGGCATGCCGACCGGCCCCCGCTCCGCGGCCCGGACCTCGTAGAGCAGTCGGCCGCGCCTTCCGGCCGGAGCCCGGCGCCCGCACGCGTGGCTTCGCGCTGGGGACTCGTGGAGGGGTCGGCCGTCCCTTCACGACCGGCGCCGGGCCGGACCCCCGTCCGGCTCGTCCCGAGACGCGGCAGTCCTCCTGCAGTGGCTTTCGTCCGGCCGAGTCGGCCGTGTCCGTCGCCCGCGTGCGTACGGTGACAGCCCCTGACGGACGCTCCGAGGGCGGGTCGTACAGTGCGGGCATGACCCCTCCGAAGACCGCGTCCCGCCCCACTCAAGCCGTCGTCCTGGCCGGGGGCCAGGGCTCCCGGTTGCGGCCCTACACCGACGACCGGCCCAAGCCGATGGTCGAGATCCCCGGCACGGGCACTCCGATCATCGGCCACCAGCTCGCCTGGCTGGCCGAGGAGGGGGTGACGGACGTGGTGGTGTCCTGCGGCCACCTCGCCGAGGTGCTGGAGAAGTGGCTGGACTCGGCGGACCTGCCGGTCCGCGTCTGCACCGTCGTGGAGCCGGAGCCCCTCGGCCGCGGCGGCGGCCTGAAGTTCGCGGCCGCCCAGCTGCCCCACCCGGACCAGCCCTGGTACGCCACCAACGGCGACATCTGGACCCGGTTCTCGCTGCGCGACATGGCCGACTTCCACGCCGAGCGCGACGCGATCGCCACACTCGCGCTGGCCCGCCCGCGAATCCCCTGGGGCGCCGTGCGGACGGACGGCTTCGGCCACATCACGGACTTCATCGAGGCCCCGCCCTCGACCTTCGAGATCAACGCGGGCGTCTACGTGTTCTCGCCCGAGTTCGCCGGCCTCCTCCCGGAGCGCGGCGACCACGAGCGCACCACCTTCCCGCACCTGGCCCGCGAACGCAGGCTCGCCGGCTTCCCGATCCCCCAGGGCGCCTACTGGCGCGCCATCGACACCGCGAAGGACCTCACCGAGGCCGCCAAGGAACTGGCGGCACTGGGCAGGTGAGTCCGCGGCGCCGCACCCGTGCGGCGCCGCGGAGGCCGGGCTAGGGTCTTTTGTTTGGATCAGGCCGGATCAGGGAGCGGGGTCTGGTGCTGGGGGCACCTCCCACGCCGTTCAGGCAGTGGGGGAGCGTCGCAAGGCGGAGGAGGGCGGCAGGGCGGAGCCCTGCCAACCGACGACAACCCCGCGAGGCACGGTGCCAGGGCCCGCGAGCCCGGCATGATCCACACGAGAGGCCCTAGCCCAGCAGTCCGCCCACCAGCCCCGGCTGGCCAGAGGAGGAGCCGCCACCGCTGGAGCCGCCGCTGCTTGAGCTGGGTCCCCCGGAGCCACCGCTCGATCCGGTGCTGCCGCCGGTCGCGGTACCGCCGGAGGTCGGACCCGAACTGGCGCTGGGCGCCTGCTGCGCCGGGGCGGAGTGCCGCGGCGGCGTCCGACCGGTGCCCTGGGTCTCGCTCGGCACGCCGCCGGTCGCGGTACCGCTCTCGCGGGCCGCGCCCGGCGTGCTCGCGGGACCGCGGGACGGGCTCGCCGAGGAGCCGTGCCGGGTGGCCGGCGACGTCGACGCCGACGGCGGCTGCTGCCGCTCACCCGTCTCCTTCGGCAGCGGCGAACCGGGCAGCTCGTTGCGCGGGGCCTCGCCCGGCCCGGGCACGACCACCCGGTCGGCGTCGCGGACGGCTCCGCCGAGCAGCGAGCCGACGAGCAGCGTCAGACCGGTGACGACCACCGTGACCAGGGCGCCGCGGCGCAGCACGAACCGGCGCAGTTCCCAGATGTCGGAGCGCGGTCCGAGCCGCCGCCAGGCGGAGGCGGCGAGGCGGCCGTCCACGGAGTACACGGGCGCGCCCGCGATGACCAGCGGGGACCAGGCCGCGAGGTAGATGATGTCCGGCGCGTCGTAGGCGGGCACCGACTTCCAGCTCACCGTCACGATCAGCGCGGCCGACAGCAGCGCGCCGATCCCCGCGGCGACCCGCTGCCAGCAGCCCAGGACCGTGAGGATGCCCACGACGACCTGGAGGAAGGCGATGAAGAGTCCGGAGCCGACGGGGTGGTGGAGCGCGAACTGGCGCAGCGGCTCGGCGACTTCCCAGGGGTGCAGGGTGTCGAGCCACTTGACCATGGAGCCGCGCTTGCCGCCGTCGAAGTACAGCGGGTCGCACAGCTTGCCCATGCCGGCGTAGAGCGAGATGAACCCGAGGAAGATGCGCAGCGGGAGCAGCACGACCCCGAGGTTCATGCGCCGGCCCGGGTAGTACGCGTGCCGGGACGGGTCGTCGGCGTGGCGCCTGCCCTGCCGGTGCCCGTCCTGCTCGCCGTAGGTGTCGTAGACGCCGTCCTCGGCGTCCTCGGCGTACCTGTCCTCCGCGAAGCCGGCGTCGTCGTACGACGGTTGGCCGTGCGCCGGAGTGTCGTACGCGTTCTCGCCGTACCCGGTGCCGCCGTATCCGGCACCGCCGTGGGCGGACTCCTCGTAGGCGCTGCCCGCGGTCCGCATGTGCGGCAGCAGCCGGGTCTCGCCGGGCTGGGGCGCGCGCTGGGCGCCGACGACGGGGGTCTCGACCGTCCGTTCGAGGTCGTAGGCGTCGTAGCCGGGTGTGCCGCCGACGCGCGGGACGACCCGCGTGGCCCCGGTGTCCGCGGACGACTCGTCGGCGTACCGCACGCTTCCGCTCCGCACGGCCTGGAGCAGCCGGTGGGCGCCGGTGTCATCGGGGGCGGACCGGCCGCTCCAGACGACCGGACGGCGGTGGGTCGCGGCCCCGGCCCGGCCCGCGGCGACGGGCACGCTGCCGGTGTACTCGGTGCCGCCGGGGTGCCGGGCGATCCGCCGGGTCTGGGCGCGCCGCGAGGTGGCGCCCAACTGCACGCGGAAACTGGCGTGGTTGACGATGACCTGCGCCGGATCGCTCGGCACCTTCACCATGCTCAGCGCGGGAGCGTCGTCGTATCCCGACGAACGGTCCCCCGTGGGTGTGCGGGGTGTTCTGGTGTCCACACTCATCTAACCGAGTGACGAGGAGTTAGGACACTGCCACGGCGCGTCGGATCTGTCCGGACCGCGTCAAGGTTGTGCGGATCGCCCGGTTCCACCCGGGCGGGTGACCGTACGGACGACCGTTCGACCACCCGCGCCGGGCTGAGGACGACCTGCCAGGCGCGCCCGCGCCCGGCCCCGGACGGCCGCTCAGGCGCGCCTGCGCGCCGCCTCGTAGAGCACGATGCCGGCCGCGACACCGGCGTTCAGCGACTCCGCGCCGCCCGGCATCGGGATGCGCACCCGCACGTCGCAGGTCTCGCCGACCAGCCGGGACAGACCCTTGCCCTCGCTGCCGACGACGATGACGACGGGACCCGCCAGGGCGTCCAGGTCGCCGAGTTCCGCCTCGCCGTCCGCCGCGAGGCCGACCACCGTGATGCCCGCCTTCTGGTACATCTCCAGGGCGCGGGTCAGGTTGGTGGCACGGGCCACCGGCGTACGGGCGGCGGCGCCGGCGGAGGTCTTCCAGGCACCCGCGGTCATACCGGCCGCGCGCCGCTCGGGGACCACCACGCCGTGCCCGCCGAAGGCGGAGACGGAGCGGACCACCGCGCCGAGGTTGCGCGGGTCGGTGACTCCGTCGAGGGCGACGATCAGCGGATCCTCGCCCTCGTCGTAGGCCGCGTCGGCGAGGTCCTCGGGGTGCGCGTACTCGTACGGCGGCACCTGGAGGACCAGGCCCTGGTGGTTGAGTCCGTTCGTCATCCGGTCGAGCTCGGGACGCGGGGCCTCCATGAGGTTGATCCCGCCGCGCTCGGCCGCGAGCTGGAGCGCCTCGCGCACCCGCTCGTCGTTGTCGATGAACTGCTGGACGTAGAGCGTGGTGGCGGGCACGCCCTCGCGCAGCGCCTCGACGACCGGGTTGCGGCCGACCACGAGCTCGGAGGACGACCGGCCCGAACCGCGCCGCTGCGGCGGGCGGCCCTGGGCGCGGCGCACCTTCGACTGGGCAGCGCGCTGCTTGGCGTGCCCCTTGCGCATCTCGGCGGGGGGCGTCGGCCCCTTGCCCTCGAGCCCCCGGCGCCGCTGGCCGCCGCTGCCGACCTGCGCGCCCTTCTTGCCGGACATGCGGCGGTTGTTCCCGGCCATGACCTACCTGTCTGTTGAAGCGTCGTACGTACGTCTATGCAGTGTGCCGCCCGGGAGGCCGGGCGGCACAATCGATCTTCCGCGCTCGCGGGCGGGCTCAGCGCGCGCCCAGACTCCAGCGCGGCCCCTGCGGGCTGTCCTCGATGACCAGGCCCGACTGGTTCAGCTGGTCGCGGAGGGCGTCGGCGGCCGCCCAGTCCTTGCGCGCACGAGCCGCCTCGCGCTGGTCGAGGACCATGCGGACCAGGGTGTCGACCACGCCGTGCAGGTCCTCGCCGCGCTGCTCCGCCCCTCCGGCCCAGTGCGGGTCCAGCGGGTCGAGGCCGAGGACACCGAGCATGGCACGCACCTCGGCGAGCCGGGCCACGGCGGCCTCCTTGTCGTCGGCCGCGAGCGCGCTGTTGCCCTGGCGGACGGTGGTGTGCACCACCGCGAGCGCCTGCGGCACGCCCAGGTCGTCGTCCATCGCCTCGGCGAACGCGGGCGGCACCTGCTCGGCCGGCTCGACCGGGCCGACCTTCTCCACCACGCGCTGGACGAAGCCCTCGATCCGGGCGAAACCGGACTCGGCCTCGCGCAGCGCCTCCTCGCTGTACTCGATCATCGAGCGGTAGTGCGGGGTGCCCAGGTAGTACCGCAGCACGATGGGCCGCCACTGCTTGACCATCTCGGAGACCAGCACGCTGTTGCCCAGCGACTTGGACATCTTGTCGCCGGCCATGGTCACCCAGGCGTTGTGCACCCAGTACCGCGCGAAGTCGTCGCCGTAGGCCTTGGCCTGGGCAATCTCGTTCTCGTGGTGCGGGAAGATCAGGTCCAGGCCGCCGCCGTGGATGTCGAAGGCGCTGCCGAGGTACTTGTGCGCCATCGCCGAGCACTCCAGGTGCCAGCCCGGACGTCCCGGCCCCCACGGGGTGGACCAGGTCGGCTCGCCCGGCTTGGCCGACTTCCACATGGCGAAGTCACGCGGGTCGCGTTTGCCGGTCTCGCCCTCGCCCGAGGGCTGGAGCAGGTTGTCGAGCTCCTGCCGCGACAGCTCCAGGTAGCCGGGGAAGGAGCGCACGTCGAAGTAGACGTTGCCGTCGGCCGCGTAGGCGTGGCCGCGCTCGATGAGCCCCTGCATCATCTCGATCATCTCCGGCACATGGCCGGTGGCGCGGGGCTCGTAGGTGGGCGGCAGGCAGCCGAGCGCGGTGTAACCGTCGTCGAACGCGCGCTCGTTCTCGTAGCCGATCGACCACCACGGGCGGTGCTGCTCGCGCGCCTTGGTGATGATCTTGTCGTCGATGTCGGTGACGTTGCGGATGAACGTCACCTCGTAGCCGCGGTAGGCGAACCAGCGGCGCATGATGTCGAAGTTCAGCCCCGAGCGGATGTGCCCGATGTGCGGGGCCGCCTGCACGGTCGCGCCGCACAGGTAGATCGAGACACAACCCGGCTCGAGCGGGGTGAAGTCACGGATCTGCCGGGCGCTGGTGTCGTACAGGCGAATGGTCACCACTCCAGGGTAGTGGGCGCCGGGCAGTGCCTCGCCTGCCTTTCGCCGTGCGCCCGCCGCTTTTCCGCACAGGTGACGCGTATGCGCCGCGCGGGAGGGCGGCGGTCAGAGGAGGCCGACGACCTTCCGCGGCCTGATCCGTACGATCACGCGCTCGGCGTCCTGCGCCGAGGAGGGGTTGAACTCGGCGTACTTCTTGCCGGTGTACTTCATGGACAGCTCGTCGATGAGCTGCCGGCCGCCCGCGGTGGTCGTCTCCACGGTGCCGCGGATCTCGGCGTACTCATAGGGCGATTCGGGGTCCTGGACGACGACGCTCACGCGGGCGTCGCGGTCGAGGTTCTTCTTCTTGCGGCGGTCCACGGTGGTGGAGACGAGGACGTCGTCGCCGTCCCGCTTCGCCCACACCGGGGACATCTGCGGGCTGCCGTCGGGCTGGATCGTGCCGAGGATGACGAAGACGGGACCGTCGAGCAGTGACTTGAGCCGGTCGGGCAGGGCGGCGGACATGGGGGACCTCCGTGAACCTGGTCGCGCGTCGGGTGCCCGCGTCGGGGGCGGGTGCGTACGCGTCGGGGACGAGGCGTACGCGGGTACCCTCGCACGCCGTCAGTCCACTCGCACCACGAGCGCCGTGGCCACCGCCATCAGCCCCTCGCCCCGGCCGGGGAAGCCGAGCCCGTCGGTCGTCGCGCCGGAGACGGTGACCGGTGCCCCGGCCGCCTCGGACAGGACCTTCTGGGCCTCGTCCCGGCGTTTGCCGATCTTCGGCCGGGGGCCGACGACCTGCACCGCGACGTTCCCGATCCGGAAGCCCGCCGCGCGGACGATCCGCGCGGCCTCCGCCAGCAGGGTGACCCCCGGAGCGCCCGACCACTCGGGGCGCCCGGTGCCGAAGTGCTGCCCGAGGTCGCCGAGGCCGGCGGCCGAGAGCAGCGCGTTGCACGCGGCGTGCGCGACGACGTCGGCGTCGGAGTGCCCGGCCAGTCCCGGGCCCTCGCCCTCCCACTTCAGGCCCGCGCACCACAACTCGCGGCCCTCCTCGAAAGCGTGGATGTCGGTGCCGATGCCGACCTGGGGAAGCAGGGGCGCGTCAGAAGCCATCGTTCAGCCTCCGCCGGGCCAGGACCGCCTCCGCGAGGACCAGGTCGAGCGGGCGGGTGACCTTGAAGGCCTCCTCGTGGCCGGGCACGACCACGACCCTCTCGCCGAGCTGCTCGACCATGCTCGCGTCGTCGGTGACGTCGTCGGTGACGGTCTCGTGGGCGCGGACCAGCGTCGCCCGGTCGAAGCCCTGCGGGGTCTGCACGGCCCGCAGCAGCGACCGGTCGGGCGTGGCCACCACCGGCTCGGGCCCGCCGGGCTCCGCCGCGGGCTCGACCTGCTTGACGGTGTCGGCGAGCGGCAGCGCCGGCACGACGGCGGACGCCCCGGCCCGCACGGCCTCGATCACCGCGTCCACGGTGTCCACCGGCACCAGCGGACGGGCCGCGTCGTGCACGAGGACGATGTCGTGGCCCGGCGGCAGCGCGTCCAGGCCGAGCCCGACCGACTCCTGGCGGCTCTCGCCGCCCGGCACGACGAGGAAGTCCGTGCGCTCGGGCAGCGCGTGCGCGTCGAGGAGCGACTTGACCTCGGCGGCGCCGTCGGGCGGGGCCACGACGACGACGAGACCGACCGCCCGGGAGGCGGCCATGGCCCGCACGGCGTGGATGAGCATGGGCGTGCCGCTCAGCGCGCGCAGCGCCTTGGGGGCGCCTGGGCCGAGGCGTACGCCCCGGCCGGCGGCCGGAATCACGGCGGCGACGGGGGCTCCCGGCCTGCCGCCTGCGGACGAGGGACGCGATTCGTCAGACATGGTTCCTGTCAGGTTTGTGTGGCGGCCCGGCGTGGGTATGGCCTGGGGGAGCATCCCCCTTGCTCGCAGAGCCCGGGGGGAGTGCCGGGCGCACGGCCTCGACCGGACCCTTCCGTGACACTGGTCGAGCCGACTGCCCGGGCCCGGCACACAGTATCGGGGGGAACCTCTCCCGCCGTACGGCATGGAGGAGACCCGCGCGGGCCCGCGCGGGTACGAACATGCCGCAGCGCCCGGCGACGTAAAACGCGCCATCGGGCACCGCGGCATTTTCTGTGCTGAACTGAGGCGGGTGTGACGGTCGCCTCGCGTCAGGACGCGAGAACCTCGTCGAGCAGGGCCTCGGCCTTGTCCTCGTTGGTGTTCTCCGCGAGGGCGAGCTCGCTCACCAGGATCTGGCGGGCCTTGGCGAGCATGCGCTTCTCACCGGCGGAGAGTCCGCGCTCGCGCTCGCGACGCCACAGGTCACGTACTACTTCCGCGACCTTGATGACATCGCCGGAGGCGAGCTTCTCCAGATTTGCCTTGTAGCGACGCGACCAGTTCGTGGGCTCCTCGGCGTACGGAGCACGCAGGACCTCGAAGACCCGGTCCAGCCCGTCCTGACCGACCACATCACGCACGCCGACGAACTCCGCATTGTCCGCTGGCACACGCACCGTCAGGTCACCCTGGGCGACCTTCAGCACCAAGTAGGTCTTGTCCACGCCTTTGATCTGGCGAGTTTCGATAGCCTCGATCAGCGCGGCCCCGTGATGGGGATAGACCACGGTGTCGCCAACCTTGAACGTCATGTGACAGGTACCCCTTCCGTGGCTATCCAGGGTAACACGGATACGGCGTCTTCTGAATGGCGTTTTCGCAGGTCAGGGCATATCTCG
Organism: Streptomyces sp. NBC_01788; assembly: GCF_035917575.1. Classification (GTDB taxonomy): domain Bacteria; phylum Actinomycetota; class Actinomycetes; order Streptomycetales; family Streptomycetaceae; genus Streptomyces. The sequence continues at coordinate 3,733,164 of NZ_CP109090.1, forward strand.
GGGCTTGACAACAGCAACGGGGACGTGCTTCGGAAGGGTCCCGGAGGTCAAGAGGAAGCGGGTATTCGCAGGTCGGAGGGGCTCCGCGTGTGGGCCGAAACGCGTACGTTACACACATCCGGCACCCCGTCCAAACGGCTGAACATCCCGTTTTGTCTGGTTCCAAGCGCTCGACTTCCGCTACTCCGTTCGGTGCTTCCCAGCCGTCTCCAAGACGAATCCGGAATTGATCACGCCGTTCGTCCCATCCACCGGACGGGCGGCCGTTGATCAATTCCCACCCCCGGCGCGCATTCCTTCACCGGAAATCCCCAGCAGGCCGATGACGCGCTATGAGCGGGCTATGCGGGTGGCGGTAATGGGAAAGGCGGACAGCCGCGCGGCCAATGCGCGGGTGCCCGTACGGATCCGGCCGCCCGGCGGAACGGACCCGGTCCGCCGACCGGTTACGGCCGCCCGGACGGCTGCGCCGTGGGGGAAGCGGGGTGTGGCGCGGGGCACAGGGGGCGGGTCGGGTGCGGGCCTGCGGGAACGGCTCGATAACCTATGGCCGCTGACAGACGCTTAGGGCGGCTTTATAAGGGAGCCGTCCTGTTCCGCCCACGTTCAAGGAGTTGCCGCCGCCGTGAGCAGCAGCCTTCGACGCGGCGCCCTCGCCGCCGCCGCCATCGCGTTCTCGCTCGCCTCGCTCGCCGCGTGCGGCGCCGGCAACGATGCCCAGACGCTCCAGATCCACCCCGACAACGCGGCCACGACGGTCGGCACGATCAAGGTCCAGAACGCGGTGGTCGTCACCCAGCCCGGCGTCCAGACCAAGGGCCCGGCCGTGATCATCGCGACGCTGTTCAACAGCGGCACGACGGACGAGACGCTGGACGCGATCCGTGTCGACGGCGACGGCTCCGCCCAGCTCACCGCGGCGCAGGGCGGCGGCAAGGTGATCGTCCCCGCGCACGGTTCCGTGATCCTCGGCGGCAAGGGCAACGCCTCCGCCGCGCTGACCAACCCGGGCCCGGTGCTCAAGGACGGCAACGCGCAGAAGGTCACCTTCACCTTCAGCAAGACCGGTGACGTGAGCCTGCGCCCCTTCGTGGTCCCGGCCGAGGGCTACTTCGACAAGTGGGGCCCGAGCAACATCCCGGCGGCCCCCGGCGAGCCGGCCGCGTCCCACTCCCCCGCGGGCAAGCGGTCCAAGTCGCCGTCGGACGCGCCGTCCGAGTCGGCCTCCGCGTCGGAGGGCGCCGACGCCGCCGCGACGCCCAGCGACTCGGCCTCGCAGTCGGCGGCCGGTCACTGAGACCCGCTCCCGCATGCGACAAGGGCGGCACCCTCTCCACGAGGGTGCCGCCCTTGTCGCATGTCGCGGCGGCAGGGACCGGTGCGTGCGGCGCGGCCCGCGCCGGTCTACGGCTCGAACTTGTAACCGAGCCCCCGGACCGTCACCAGATAGCGCGGGGCGCCCGGGTCCGGCTCGATCTTCGCGCGCAGGCGCTTGACGTGGACGTCCAGCGTCTTGGTGTCGCCCACGTAGTCGGCACCCCAGACGCGGTCGATGAGCTGCATCCGGGTCAGGACCCGGCCGGCGTTGCGCAGCAGCATCTCCAGCAGGTCGAACTCCTTGAGCGGGAGGTCGACCTTGGAGCCGGAGACCGTGACGACGTGCCGGTCGACGTCCATACGGACCGGCCCGGCCTCCAGGGCCGCCGGAGTGACCTCCTCCGGCTCACCGCGCCGGCGCAGCACCGCGCGGATGCGGGCGACCAGCTCGCGGGAGGAGAACGGCTTGGTGACGTAGTCGTCCGCGCCTATCTCCAGGCCGACGACCTTGTCGATCTCGCTGTCCTTGGCGGTCACCATGATCACGGGAACGTTGGAGCGGCCGCGGAGCTGACGGCACACCTCCGTGCCGGGCAGGCCCGGCAGCATCAGATCGAGGAGGACGAGGTCGGCGCCGTTGCGCTCGAACTCGTCGAGTCCGTCGGGCCCGGTGGCCGCGACGGCGACCTCGAAGCCCTCCTTGCGGAGCATGTACGAAAGGGCGTCGGAGAAGGACTCCTCGTCCTCGACGACGAGCACTCGGGTCACGGAAGGACCTCCGGGGCGGGAAGCGGTTCGTAAGGGGATTGTTCGTTGACTGCCTGCCCGGCCTCCTCGTCGAGGGCGGGATGCTGCTGTGCGCGGTCGCGGGCCTCTCGGGCCACGGCCGCCTCCGGCAACCGCAGTGTGAAGGTGGAGCCCTGTCCCTCGGCGCTCCACAGAGTGATCTCCCCGCCGTGCGAGGCGACCACGTGCTTCACGATCGCCAGACCCAGGCCGGTGCCCCCCGTGGCACGCGACCGGGCCGGGTCGACGCGGTAGAAGCGCTCGAAGATGCGCTCCTTGTCCTTGTCCGAGATGCCGATGCCCTGGTCGGTGACGGCGATCTCGATGAGGTCCCCGCCGGGCACCCGCACCCGGCGGGCGGCGATGCCGACGCGGGTGCGGGACGGGGAGTAGTTGACGGCGTTCTCCACGAGGTTGCCGAGCGCCGCGGCGAGCTGGCCCCGGTTGCCCCACACCCGCAGGTCGGCGGTGCCTCCGGCGGCCATCGTGATCTGCTTGGTCCCGGCCTGGTGGCGGCAGCGGTCGACGGCCTCGGCCACCAGCTCGTCCACCCGGACCGGCTCGGCGTCCTCCAGCGGGTCGTCGTTCTGCACCCGGGAGAGGTCGATGAGCTCCTGCACCAGGTTGGTGAGCCGGGTCGCCTCGATCTGCATGCGCCCGGCGAAGCGCTCCACGGCCTCCGGGTCGTCGGAGGCGTCCATGACGGCCTCGGACAACAGGGAGAGCGCGCCGACCGGGGTCTTCAGCTCGTGGCTCACATTGGCGACGAAGTCGCGTCGTACGGCCTCGATGCGGCGGGCCTCGGTCAGGTCCTCCACCAGGAGCAGCACCAGCCGGGAGCCCAGCGGCGCGACGCGCGCGGAGACGGCGAGGGCCTCGCCGCGTCCGGTGCCGCGCCGCGGCAGGTCCAGCTCGACCTGCCGTATCTCTCCGTCCCTCCGGGTGTCCCGGGCCATCTGGAGCATCGGCTCCACGGCCAGCGTGCCGCCGCGGACCAGTCCGAGGGCGTAGGCTGCCGAGCTGGCCTTGACCACGGCGTCGGCCTCGTCGAGGACGACCGCCGAGGAGCGCAGTACGGAGAGGACGGTGTCCACACCCGGTGGCAGGACCGGGTCGGTGTGCAGGGAAGTACGGGTCGGGCGCCTCTGCTCGCGCTCGCTCCAGCGGAACGCCAGCATGGCGATGACGCCGGTGAGCACTCCGGCGATCGCTGCCGCTGCGGCGACCGCCGCGTTCACGTCCATGCGTCGTTCACGTCCATGCGTCCAGGTTAGGCACGGGACAGGACCGGACCACAGCCGTCCAGGTGCGACCTCGGACACTCGTCGCCCAGAGTTCACCTTGCAGCCAGGGATGGTTCATTTGGGGTGACGGAAACGGACGCGTACGGCCCGGACCGTGGGAGCGTGGGGTTCGCACCCCAGGCTCCGCCGCGGCCCCAGGCCCCGGAAAAACCCCTACGAACCCCCTGAACGACGACGCACGAGAGGGAACCCTGATGCGGGACGCGTACCACGAGGAACTTGACTCGATCGGCGACGGTCTGGTGGAGATGGCCCGGCTGGTCGGGTCGGCGATCGGGCGCGCCACGACCGCCATCCTGGACTCCGATCTGAAGCTGGCCGAGAGCGTGATCGAGGCCGACCAGCGGGTCGACGAAATCCAGCACGACCTGGAGGCCCGGGCGATAGCCCTGCTGGCCAGGCAGCAGCCGGTGGCGACGGATCTCAGGATCGTCGTGACGTCCCTGCGGATGTCCGCCGACCTGGAGCGTTCGGGCGACCTGGCCCAGCACGTGGCCAAGCTCGCCCGGCTGCGCTTCCCGCAGCGCGCGGTCCCGCAGGACCTGCACGCCACCATCCTGGAGATGGGACAGCTGGCCCAGCGCCTGATGGCGAAGGCGGCCGAGGTGATCGTGACCAAGGACGTCGACCTGGCCCTCCAGCTGGAGCAGGACGACGACGAGATGGACCTGCTGCACCGCACCCTCTTCACGCACCTGATCGACGACCGCTGGCAGCACGGCATCGAGACGGCCGTGGACGTCACCCTGCTCGGCCGCTACTACGAGCGGTACGCCGACCACGCGGTCGCGGTCGCCAAGCGGGTGGTGTACCTGGTGACCGGCGAGCACGCGGACGAACTCCAGCAGGACATCAAGCCGGTGACGGGGGTGGAGGGGGCCTGACGGCCGGGGCGCCGGAGTGCTGGGGCTCTGCGACGCCGCAGGTGCCAGGGCGCTGGGGCTCTACGACGCCGCAGGCGCCGGGACGCTGAGGCGCGTACGAGCCACCGTGCGCCGTTGATGCGCCCAGGGCAGCGGGCATGAAATGGGCAAAGGCACCAGTCTCGAGGAGGGACCCATGGCCGAATCCCCCAGCACCACGCCCGACCCCACGCAGGAACGCGAGACCGAGCAGCCCGCCGAGATCAAGAGCCTCCCGCTCTTCGGCGCCTGCGGCTGCGGCTCGGGCTGCGGCTGCGGCTGCCAGTCGGGCGGCCCCTGCCAGTGCGGCTGACGGGCCGCCGCCCACCGAGTTCGTCCACAACCGCACCACGGCGCAGGCCGCCGCGGTGATCGCAGGGCCCCGGTACTCCACCGGGGCCCTGCGGCGTATGTACGGGTGCCGTACGTACGGGCGCCGGTACGGGTGGCCGGCTGTTACCCACGGGGGAGTGACGGGCGCGCGGCGGCCGGGGTGGCGTGCCATGGCGAGCGCGCACGGGGGCTCAGTGCCCGCAAGGACCTTCCCGCCGACGGGCCGTCAACCGCTCGTGTTCGGCGCCTGAATGAGCCCTACAGTCAACCGTCACGGAAATATGGGCACTCTGTAACACCGGTCGGGAATCACCCCCATGTCCCGGAATCGACGGACAAGGTATGAGGGCGCGGCCAGCCGGCCGCCACCGTACAGCGCACACCTTCCCGCGCGGCTCGTCCCCGCGGGCGGAGTGTGCTCGCACCAAGCAGGGAGAGCCTGTGTCCGTTTCCGTTTCTGTGACCGCTCGTCGTCTGGCCGCCGCGGCCGCCGTTGCCGGAGCACTGGTCGGTACGGCGACGCTGCCGGCGTCCGCAGCCGACCACGCCCCGCGCTCGCACCGCGAGAACGTGGTGATCAGCGGCGTGCACCTCGGCTCCGAGGGCCGCGACCACCGCTCCAACCGCGCCCTGAACGAGGAGTGGGTGGCGATCACGAACAACAGCCGCCAGAACGCCAATCTGAGCGGCTGGACGCTGTCCGACAAGCACGGCCACACCTACACCTTCCGTCACTTCCGGCTCAACGGCCGCGCCACGGTCCGGGTCCACACCGGTATCGGCCGCGACAGCCGCACGGACCTGTTCCAGGACCGCCGCAACGAGATCTGGGACCGCCGCGACACCGCCACCCTGCGCAACGAGCGGGGCCGCGTGGTGGACATCACCACCTGGAACGACACCCGTCGCGACGACCGTGACCCCCGCGACCCCCGCGACACCCCCCGCGACAACCACCATGACCGCGACAACCACCACGACCGCGACAACCGCGGCGGCCGCCACTGACACCAGGCACACCCCTGCGGCCCCCTGCCGGCGGATTTCCCGCCGGCAGGGGGCGTCGTCGTGCGGGCGCAGGTCAGCCCCTCAACACCACTGCGAACCCGCGTGGTCCGCGACGATCGCCACCTGGAGCAGACCGTCGTCGGGACCCTCTATGCCCAGGTAGGCGGTCGTCCCACCCATCGACTTGGTGAAACAACCGGGCACCGTTCCCCCCTTGGCGGCGCTCCTCGGCCGCCAGCCGTCCGCCCGGGCGGCCTCCCGATAGTGGGCCAGGGCACCCTCGGAGGACCCGCCGTACCGGTACTCCGCACCGACGACCACGAAGCGATCGTCGTCGTCACAACTCCGGTACCGGCCCGTGGGATCAGCCCCTTCCGGTGCCGTACCCAGCACCGCCGCACCCGCCATGACCTCGGCAAGCCGGTCCTCGTCCGCGCCACAGCCATAGGAGGTCAGGAAGTACACCGCGGGCAACCCCACCACCAACAACCCCAGAACAGCCACGAAAGCAACCGGCCAATACCCCACCCGACTTCTCTCCATACGCCCGGACGCTAGCCCACCCCTCGCGAAGCCCTTCTGCCTGTCGGGGAGTTGCCGTCCGACGCAACACGCCGACTGCGGGCCGACTTCCCCAACCACGGTCGTGAGCAGGGCGAATGCTACGATCCGGCCACTCGCCCGGGGGGACGAACATCAGCCGACGCAGGTTCATGACCTGCGGCTCAGTCGCGCGCTGCACAAGCCTCCCGAGTCTTCGCCTGCCATTCCTGGAGCTGACCCGCATGGCCAGACGTGCGCTCATACGCGGCGCCGCCGTTTCCCTCACGCTCGCCATGGGCCTCGGCTCGCCGGCGGTCGGTACCGCGCAAGGTGAAACGGTCGCGGGAGAGGTGATCGTCCCCGCCACCACGGCCATGCTTCCCGAGACGAGCCTGCTGAGCGCGGGGCCCTCCGGTTTCCTCCGCCACGAGTACGGGCGCGGCCACCTGTGGACGACCTACGACGGCGTCGACACGGTCGTCGACGCGTCCGCCACGGGCGTGTTCGGCCTCCCGGAATTCGGCGCGGGCTCGGACGTCGTCGCCTCCTACGACGAGTCCGACCGTGTGGTGACACTGCGGGACATGCGGTCCGGCCGGTCCCGCACGATCGCGCTTCCCGCACGCCACGAGTACCGGGCCACCCTCGGATCGACGGTCGTGACGCTGGCGGGGACCCAGGGCAGCGACGTCACGTGGCACCTGCTGGACGTCCGGGACGACGGCTCCGTCACCGACCGCACGGTGGAGGGCGTACCCCAGGGCATCTACATTCTCAACGAGCGCAACGCGGCGCTGGGCGACGCGCACGGACAGCTCGTGAGCTGGCGGGTCGACCGCGAGTCGTTCACCGGCTGGCTCGACCTCGACCAGGGCCGGCTGATCGCGCTGCCGTACACCGTGAGCGCGGGGTACCCGTTCATCGCCCTCACCGCCACACACCTGCTGTGGTGGGACGAGGGGACCGCCCACATCGCCTCCCGCCGTGACCTGACCGCCACCCCGCGGACGGTCCCGGTGCGCGACGTCGGGCAGGTGCTGGGCATGGTCGGCGACACCCTCGTCGTCTCGCGCTACGACTCCGCCCTGGGTCCCCTCAATTACAGCCTGCCGGTGTGGAGGGTCGAGTCCGTACCCCTCGACGGCTCCCCGGGGAAGACGCTTCTGGCCAGGTCGTCGTGGCGTGCCGTGCCGACTCCGGGCGGCGGGCTCCTGGTGCCGGGCGGCCCCGGCACGGACCAGTGGGGCGTCTCCCTCGTCGAACCCGCCGTCGGCGGCGGCGTGACGGTACGCAGGATCGCCGACGCGTACCCCTGGCAGAGGGTCGACGACGTCTCCCAGCTGACCCTGACACAAGGGCGGTTGACCACCGTGGAGACGGATCGCTCGCAGGAGTGGACGTATCTCCGCACCCGCGACATCGGTGTGGCCGGATCCCCCACCGTCGGGGCGCTCACCAACCGCGGCCGCGTGGTGCCGGAGAACTACACGGCGGGCCGCCCGCGCCTCGACGACACCGGTGACGGCCGGACGGTCGTCTGGGGCCCCGGCACCTCCGCCGCCGAGCAGCCCCACCTCCTGGGGCCCACCCGGTCGCTGCCCGGCACCCGGATCGACAGCTCCCGTACCTACCAGTTCGTGGAGGCCGTCAGCGGCCGTTTCGCCGCCCTGAGGACTCCTTACACCAGCTCCGGGTCGGAGACCCGGGTCGTCGACCTCGACACCGGGCGCACGGTGTTCACCACGAAGGAGAACATCGAGGCGATGTGGGGCACCACCCTCTGGGTGAGATCCGGCAACGACGCGGTGGTCCCCGTCGACGTGCTGACCGGACGGCGGGGCGACGAGGTGCTGCTCGGGCGCGGGTGCCTGCTGGACGACTTCCAGGCAGTCGGGCGATGGCTGCTGTGGACCTGCGTGGGCTCCCTCACGGGCCAGGGCGTCTACGACACCACCACGAAGAAGAACCTCACGCTCGTCTCCGGCGACTGGTCGCAGGCGAAGCTCGGTGACGGCTTCGTCGCGATGGAGTCGGACGGGAACCTGAAGGTCACCGACGTTCGCGGCGGGACCCCCGTGTCGCACACAGTCGGGAAGTTCGAGTGGGGTCCCTGGGACGTCGACCCCTACACCGGTGTGATCGCCCAGCAGGGCGCCAAGGGCATCCACCTCATCCCCAGTGGTGTCCCCGTCTCGCCCCTCGTCCAGTTCGACGCCACCGTCGCCGCCTCGGTGGACGTCAAGGGAGGAACCGGGCAGTGGAGCCCGAAGTGGCGGCTGAACAAGCCGGCCGCCTCCTGGCAGCTCGTGATCAAGCACAAGGCCACCGGCAAGGCCGTCCGCACCCTCTCCGGCGGCCTGGCGCGCGGCCTGGTGGCCACGGCATGGAACGGCAAGGACGGCTCCGGTCGGCTGGTGCCCAACGGCGCCTACACCTGGACGTTGACCGCCGCACCTGCCGACGGGACGGGCAAGGCCCTGACCAGGTCCGGAACGCTGAAGCTCAGCGGCGGCGCCGCCGTGCACCGGGACTTCGTCGGCTCCGACGGCTTCGGCGAGCTGCTGACGCTGAACGGTTCGGGCGCTCTGACCTACCAACGAAGCAACGGCGCCGGGAAGTTCACCGCCAAGACCTCCGGTTCCGGCTGGCCGAAGACCGTCAAGGCGATCCCGTACGGCGATCTGAACGGCGACCGGTGCAACGACGTGCTCGTGCGGCTCAGCAGCGGTGCCCTGCGCGCGTACAAGCCGGGGTGCGGCAAGGCGCTGACGCCGTCGACGCCGTACACCTCCCTCGGCTCGGGCTGGAACCAGTACGACATCCTGACCTCGCCGGGGGACGTCACGGGCGACGGACGGGCGGACCTGATCGCGCGCAAGGCGTCGACCGGGGACGTCTACCTCTTCAAGGGGACGAGCACCGGCAAGCTCTCGGCGCGCACCAAGCTCTACTCCCGGTGGACCGGATACAAGAAGATCGTGGGCGCGGGCGACCTGAACGGTGACGGCCACGGCGACCTGCTCGTCCAGGACAAGTCCAACCAGCTCTGGCGCTACAACGGCACCGGCAAGGGCAAGTTCAAGGCCCGGGTGAAGGTGGCCAAGAACTGGGGAGCCTCCTACAACGCCGTCGTCGGCGTCGGGGACATCACCGGCGACGGGAAGGCCGACCTCGTCGCCCGCGACACCTCCGGCAGCCTGTGGCGCTACAACGGCAACGGCAAGGGGTCCTTCGGCGCGCGCACGAAGATCGCCACCGGTTGGAAGGGTTACAAGGCGCTGTCCTGAGACCGCGGGCTCTCACCCCACACCTTCCGCGCATGTGAACAGCCCCTGACCAGGAACTACGGTCAGGGGCCGCCGTGTTGCCCGCCGCCCGCCGGCCACCGTGGCCCGGCTGCCGCCCCGGGCCGGGCCGGCGACGGCGTTTGCGTGCCCGCATGGCTATTGACCTGCTCAGATCCGCTGTGCTTCGCTCCCCGGTGAGGGCCTGGGGCACCGCTACTGACTGTGGCCGTCCGCTCTGAAGGGCACACCAAGGGCACGGACGGCGTGCAGGGGCGGACGAGGGGGTATGACGTGTCTCGGGGCTTTGGGAGACGTATCGGGATTGCGGGCGAAGTGACCGCTCCGCCCAGACACATACCGGACCTGCTTCGATCACGGGCGGGACTCTGGGCCGTGACGGGTGTCGCGGCCCTCGGATTCCTCATCGTGCTGGAGTTCGCCGCGCGTCACTACGGCCTGCCGGGACCCCTCACCAGCCAGGTGCGGGAGCTGGTGGTCCCCCCCAAGTCGGGCGGCCTGCTGTACGCCGCCATGGCGTTGATGATGGTGGTCCTGACCTGGCGGGAACGGTTCGTCGCGGTGACCGCGGCGGTCGGCATCGACATCGCCTTCTCGCTGGTCCGGTGGGCGTTGGACGTCAGGACGACCGGCGGCCACCCCTTCGGCAACGGGGCGTTGTGGGTGATTCTGTGCTGCGCGGTCGTCGCCGTCACCCGCCGCACCGGCGCAGAACGTGTCCTGCTGCTGAAGGGCGTCGGGCTGGGCCTGCTGCTGGTGGCCGGCCGCAAGACCGGCGACACATGGCTGCTCATCACCTCGAAGACCCGCCCGGCGGTGCTCGACCAGTACGTGGCGACAGCCGATCACGCGCTGGGCAACCCGTCGTGGCTGGTGGGCCGGATCGTCACGGCCACCGGCCCCTTCGGCTTCAATTTCCTCGACATCGTCTACGGTCAGCTCGCGGTGGCCGCGGTCGCCGTCGCGCTGTACCAACTGCGCGGCGTGGCGGTCGAACGCCGCTTCCCGGGCCATCACCTGGTGCGCAGCTTCCTCGTGATCGGCCTTCTCGGGCCGGCCTTCTACCTGATCTTCCCGGTGGTCGGGCCGATCTTCGCCTACGGAACCGGCACCGACTACTGGTCGTCGGTCAGCCTGTGGTCGCCGGACATTCCGTCCAGCGGGCACTGGGCGGTGGGCGACCTGTGGCCGCAGACGCCGTCGCTGATCGACGCCCCGCACCCGATGCAGTTCGACGAGATCACTCCGCGGAACTGCATGCCCAGCCTGCACACGGCGTGGGCCGCCGCGATCTTCATCCATTCCCGGAAGGGCCCGCGCGTCCTGCGGTACGCGGGCACGTTCTGGCTGGTCGCCACGCTCACCGCGACGCTGGGCTTCGGCTACCACTACGGCGTGGATCTCATAGCCGGCGTGGTCTTCGTCCTCACGATCGAGGCGGCCCTGCGGGCGTTCGACCGCGGCTGGGACCGATCGGGGATCCGGCTGGCCGCGTACGGCGCGGCGGTCTTCGCCGCGCTGCTGGTGTCCTACCGCTTCCTGCCGTTGACGATGGCCGAGCACCCGTGGCTGTCCGGCCCCCTGCTCATCCTCGCGATGGCCTCAGTGATCTACGGCTACGTACGGACCACCACGGCATGGGACCCGAGGCCCGCACCAGCACGACGCCCGGAACCGCAACCGGAACCGATCTGAAGGCTGTCGCACCGCGTGACGGAATGCGAAAGGGCCCGGAGACCGGGCCCTTTCACGTAGTAGCGGGGACAGGATTTGAACCTGCGACCTCTGGGTTATGAGCCCAGCGAGCTACCGAGCTGCTCCACCCCGCGTCGGCATGAGCAACAGTACCCGACTCGGAAGCGGATGCCGAACAGGGGCCTGCGCGGTTGGGCATGCCGGGCATGGGACCGCGAGCGCCGGGCGTGACATCTGTCACTCAAAAAGTGATTGAAGGTGGGACAACTGTGCACGTGCGTCCCACTTTGCGGTAGTCGGCTCGATCCCTCCCTCAACCCGACTCGCAGCGCCACCCATTACGGAAACCGCCCGCGGCAGTACGGTTTGTCGGGCGCCATGTGAAGATCATGTGAAAACTTCGCGGGGGATGCGGGTGGGGCTATCCGGTCGACCGGTCGGTACGACCGTGATCTGCCCCACCCGCAATGAAGTCGAGGGGGAACGTCATGTGCGGACTTGCGGCCACCGGTCTGTCCACCGTCGCGTACGCGGCAGTCCCGGAGGCGTGAACCGGCCGCCTCCTCCCTTTTCGAGCCCCGCCGATTCCATCTCAGAAGGACCCACAAGAGGCACCCATGGGGAAGCATCGAAGATCGGGCCTGACGCCCGCCGCGATCCGCGACGTGATCGCCCTGATACCGGCCCACAACGAGGCCGACGCCATCGCGGACTCCATCCAGGGGCTGTACGGACAGACCGTGCCCCCGCAGCGGGTCATCGTCGTCGCGGACAACTGCACCGACGCCACCGTGGCCATCGCGGACTCCCTGAGGGCCGAGGTCTTCGAGACCCGGGGCAACCGGCACAAGAAGGCCGGGGGCCTGAACCAGGTCCTGGCCGAGCTGCTGCCCGGTCTGCACGACGACGACGTGGTTCTCGTGACGGACGCGGACAGCGCCCTGGACCCCGGCTTCGTGGCCTGTGGGGTCGAGCATCTCGCGAAGGGCTACGGGGGCGTGGGCGGCACCTTCCGGGGAGGGCCCGGCGGGGGCTTCGTGGGCCACCTCCAGCGCAACGAGTACGCCCGCTACTCGCGGGACGTGAAGCGACTGGGCGGCAAGTGCCTGGTGCTCACCGGCACGGCGGCCATGTTCCGGGTGCAGGTGCTGCGCCAGATCTCCCGGGCCCGCCTGACGGGCCGCCTCCCGGCCGGGGACGGGATCGGGGGCATCTACGACACCTCGGTGCTCACCGAGGACAACGAACTGACCTTCGCGGTGCTGCACCTGGGCCATCAGGTGCTCTCACCGCAGGGCTGCACGCTCACCACCGAGGTCATGCTGACCTGGAAGGCCCTGTGGGACCAGCGACTGCGCTGGAAGCGGGGAGCGGTGGAGAACTGTGTCCAGTACGGCCTGACGCACATCACGTGGCGCTACTGGGGCCGTCAGCTCCTGAGCATGGCCGGCGTCCTCGTGACCGTCGTCTACCTGTCGACCATCGCCTACTCCCTGGCCCTGCACTCGTTCCGCCCGCACGAGTTCTGGCTCTGGGTATCGCTCGTCTTCGTGATCGAGCGGGTTGTGACCGTGCGGGAGCGCGGCTGGAAACGGATGCTGCTCGCCGCGTCCATGTACGAGCTCTTCTTCGACTTCCTGCTCCAGGCCTGCCACACCAAGGCGTACCTGGACTCCGTGTTCCGCCGTGAGCGCGCCTGGTAGCGGGTCGCTTCAGAAACTGTCAGAGATCATTTGGGAGGGACCCATGTACAACAACCCTGCGACGACTGTGGGCGGTGGGGCGTTGGCCTCTACCGGTATCGGACTGACGACCAGCGTGTGGCTGGGCCTGGCGGCCTTCGCCCTGGTGGCCCTGGGAACCGCCGTGATGCGGATCGTGCCTCGGGGCGCGAACCGCACGTAGCCGCGAAGCGGGCAACACGGTCCACGAAGGTCCGATCCAACGCCCCCAGCACAGCATCAAGCCCCCTGACAGCGGAGAACCCGCAGGCAGGGGGCTTGATCAATACGACCTGGCACGGGTCTGGCATGGGTCCACGAGGACATGGCGCTGCCTCAACTACCGTGCGGACATGGACTGGTTCATATCCCTTGCCTTCGCCGTCCCATTCGTTGCGCTGGGGACAGCCATCGTCCGGGACTACCGAGGGTTTCGGAGCCGCTTCTATCAGCCTCGGACGGGACGACCGTCCGAGGCCGCGGAGCAACGCTACGGAGGGGTCACACGGCTGGTCGGCTGGGTCTTCATCGTGCTCTCGCTGTACCCGCTCGTCGGAGAGACGGTCCGACTCTTCCTGTAGGTGTCTGAGACTGCCGTCATCGACTGGTGCGTCGGCCGGACACGTGGCCCTGTTGCCGCGCGATGGAATCCGGATCACCTCAGTCATCCGGAATGCCCAGCTGCTAGCGTCCGGCAGCATGTGGGCTCAGGAGATCGTGGCCGGACGGCCGGCTTGGCGGCACGCCCCCTCCGGAGTGGTCTTCCGGGCTGTTCCCGGTGGGACGCTCCGAATGGGCTTGTCCGACGCGGAACTGGACGCCGTTCGTGCCATCGAGCGGGCCGACGGCTCGGATGACGACCTCGAAGCGTTCTTCGCCGGTGCTGTCCGAGCCAGGCCGGTGCGAGAGGTGCGGGTCGAGCCATTCCTGATCGCCCGGCATCCGCTCACGGTGGCGCAAGTACGGCACTGGCTGCCCGAGTACGAGGACAGCTTCACCGACTCGGCTTCGAGCACGGCCCGGTTCGAGGACGACTTGGACGATCTCCTGGGGACGTTGCCATTCCGGCTGCCCAGCGAGGCGGAGTGGGAGTACGCGGCCCGGGCAGGCACGAACACTCTGACCTTCCACGGGGACGAGAGGCCGGACGAGGACCAGGTGCTCGACGACTTCGCCGACGAGGAGCGCACCGCCGCGGCTGAGAACGCCTTCGGGCTGGCGGCGATGGGGTCGGCGAACGAAATCTGCGCTGACGTGTGGATCCCGGATTTCACGAACGCGCCGGTGGACGCACGCCCTCGCACCGGGGACGGACCACGGGTGGTGCGCGGCGGCGCCGGCGACCTCCATCCGTGGCAGGGCTGCGACGAGTGGCTGCTGTTGCTCTCCGCCACCCGCTACGAGCTCCCGGACTTCACCGCGGTCCGTCCGGTCGCACCTGTGCCAACCGGTCAGGGGGCGTACTGAGCACAGCCTGACGTCCAGCCGCGTCGCCAGTTCGGAAGGCCGCGTTTCCGGGATGCTCACCGGTTTTCCCCGCGGCCAGGGTGTCCGCCAGCGCCGACAGACTCTGGTTCTGCGTCCCGCGCGCCCAGCAAAACGCCAGCGTGGTGGGCGGCAGGTCGGTCACCGGCACGGCCGCGACATCGCCGGGCAGGCGGTCGGCCACCGCCGACCCGACCACGGTCACAAGACGGCCGAGGGCGACCCGGTCCATGATCTCGTCAAGTCCGGCCTCCGGACAGTGGGCGCGGTAGCCCGGCTCACCCTGGAGGTCAACGACGGCAACCTCCGCCCGACCCGCCAGGTGGTGGTCTCCGGGCAGCAACGCGACCGGGAGTTCCTCGCCCACCTCAATGCCGCTCAGGCCTGTCAGGTCCTCACTGCCGACGCACACCAGGGCCGCATCCGCGAGCCCGTCGCGCACCGCGCCCGCACGGTCGTGCGTGAAGATCAGCTCGGGCGCGGGCCCGCTGTACTGACGCAGCAGCTCCGAAAGCAGCCCGCTACCGGTTCCGGGGCGGACGGCAACGACGAAGCGGGGCGTATCGGCGGATCGTTGGGTGCGCCGTACCGCAACGTCGAGCCGGCGCAGCAGCCGCCGGCACTCGTCGCGGAATGTACGGCCCGCGTCCGTCAGTTCCACCCGCCGGCTCGTCCGGTTCAGCAGACGGACGCCCATGCGCCGCTCCAGGCGGGCGATGGCACGCGAGAGCACCGGCTGTGTGATGCCCAGGTTCTCCGCCGCACGGCTGAAGTGGAGTTCCTCAGCCACTGCCGCGAAGTACACGAGTTCACGCGTCTCCAGGCGATCCATGCCTCCAGGGTATCGCCGCATGTCACATCGGTCATGGCTGGGAACACACGGGGTCTGGTCGACTGAACGCAAACGCGTGGGCCGCTGCCGAAGCCCGAGCCCGATCCCGCAGCGGTCCATCCACGTCCACACCCCCCGATGCCGCGGCACCGCCACAGTGCGGCAGGGCCGCGAGCCACGCAGTACACGAGGAGAGCCGAACCATGACCAGTGAGCGCGAAGTGCAGGAGGTACTCGCCCGCTACGTCCGTGCCACGGACGCGCGCGACGGCAAGGCACAGGGCGCGTTGTTCACGGACGACGCGGTCGTGCGGATCCACGCCAAGACCGGCCAGGGGACCTACGAGCCGGTCGGCGAGCCTCTGATCGGCGGTGTGGCCGTGCGGTACGCGGTCGAGAACTTCATGGAACCGCACCCGGAGGGCGGCTCCAGCCACCACACCACCTCGGACTGCATCATCGAGGTCGACGGCGACAGCGCCCATCTCAACGCACAGTTCGTCGTGTTCCGGGTACGCGCCCGGCGCCGCCCCGAAACCGGCTGGACGGAAGGCGCGTTGGGCGCGCAGGGCACCGTGGAGCCGTACGAGTCGGGCTACTACGACACCTGGCTGCGCCGTATGAACGGCGAGTGGAAGATCGTTCGCCATGACGTCCTGATGGACATGCCGATGGCCATACCGGAAGTGTGACGTGAAGGCCGCGGTCCACCGCCGGCCTGACCGTCCGCGTGTACGCGCACCTGATGCCGTCCAGCCGACGTCCACCACCAAGGGCGTGTTTCCGCAGGTCAACACGGCTCTCAGCATGGGGCAGGCTGCTAACGCCACCCCCTCCGGAACAACGAAGAGACCACCCATCCGGTCACCCGAATGGCGCAACAAGACGTGCCACCCACATTGGTGAAGATCAAGCTGACTAGTGCCCCAACCGAGGCAATCCGTGAAAGGGGAACCGAATGCGCACTCGACGAATCCTCGCCGCCGCCATCGCCACGGCAGCCCTCGCCGGACTCGGCCTCACAGGCGCCGCCACCGCCACCGCCGCCACCACACAGGGTGGTCCCTCCTACGTCACCCCTTCTCAGTGTGAGGAGGGCGGCGGAAAGCCCATGATCAATGAGCCGGGCAACCCCTGCAAGGGCGGTAAGTACGACGGGCAGCCGGTCGACTAAACCCCACAAGGCGCCCCGCGGCCACGCGCCGCGGGGCGCTCCCGCGCGAGCGTAGCCGGGAGAGCCGCAGGGACTTGTGCCGCCCCGTCGGGCACGCCAGGTCCGAGTCGGCCCGGAAGCACGCGGCGGGCGGGAGCTCCTGAATGGACTCGAAAATGCCCCCGATCCGCGCCATAAGCGCAGGTCGGGGGCACGATCACAAACCCTACTTCTTCTTGCCCTGGTTCTTGACCGCCTCTATGGCGGCTGCCGCGGCGGTCGGGTCGAGGTACTTGCCGCCCGGGGTGACGGGGCGGAAGTCGGCGTCGAGTTCGTAGGAGAGGGGGATGCCGGTGGGGATGTTGAGGCCCGCGATGTCGGCGTCCGAGATCTGGTCGAGGTGCTTGACCAGCGCGCGCAGGCTGTTGCCGTGGGCGGCGATCAGGACCGTGCGGCCGGCCAGGAGGTCGGGGACGACCGAGTCGAACCAGTACGGGAGCATGCGGACGACGACGTCCTTCAGGCACTCCGTCTGCGGACGCAGCTCCGGCGGGAGGTTCGCGTAGCGCGCGTCGGAGAACTGGGAGTACTCGGCGTCGCGGTCCAGCGCCGGCGGCGGGGTGTCGTAGGAGCGGCGCCACAGCATGAACTGCTCCTCGCCGAACTCCTGAAGGGTCTGGGCCTTGTCCTTGCCCTGGAGGGCACCGTAGTGGCGCTCGTTCAGGCGCCAGGAGCGGTGGACCGGGATCCAGTGGCGGTCGGCGGCCTCCAGCGCGAGCTGGGCCGTGCGGATCGCGCGCTTCTGGACGGAGGTGTGGACCACGTCGGGCAGCAGGCCGGCGTCCTTCAGCAGCTCACCGCCGCGGATCGCCTCCTTCTCGCCCTTCTCGTTGAGGTTGACGTCCACCCAGCCGGTGAACAGGTTCTTCGCGTTCCACTCGCTCTCGCCGTGGCGGAGCAGGATCAGCTTGTACGGTGCGTCGGCCATGCCTCAGAGCGTAATCCACGCATTCGGGCCCCTGCCCCGGCGCCCAGCAGGCGGACGGCAGCCCCCGGCGCAGCCCCGACAGTTGACGGCTTCTGTTAATCGAGTGGTCCTGCACGGCCGCCGCCACGTAAGTTGTGCTCGCCGCTTCAGCCGCTTACATCCGCGTACATCCCCGGGGGGTCGTCCATGTCCGTCGCCAGTCTCAGACGCGCCGCCCGCGAGACCGTCTCCGGGCTCCCCCGAGAGTTCTGGTGGCTGTGGACCAGCACCCTCGTCAACCGGCTCGGCGCCTTCGTCGCCACGTTCATGGCGCTGTACCTGACCCTGGACCGCGGCTACTCCGCCTCGTACGCCGGTCTGGTCGCCGCGCTGCACGGGCTCGGAGGGGTCGTCTCCTCGCTCGCCGGGGGCGTGATGGCCGACCGGCTGGGACGGCGGCCGACCCTGCTCGTCGCCCAGTCCGCCACCGCCGTGTCCGTCGCGGCGCTCGGGTTCGTCCGGGACCCCGTCGCCATCGCCGCCGTCGCCTTCCTGGTCGGCATGGCCAGCAACGCCTCCCGGCCCGCCGTGCAGGCGATGATGGCCGACATCGTGCGGCCCGAGGACCGGGTCCGCGCCTTCTCCCTCAACTACTGGGCCGTCAACCTCGGCTTCGCCATCTCCTCCATGGCGGCCGGCTTCATCGCCGAGTACAGCTATCTCGCCGGCTTCCTGATCGAGGCCGCGATGACGATGGCCTGCGCGATCGTCGTCTTCCTGAAGCTGCCCGAGTCCCGGCCGGTTCCGGACGCGCACGCGAGCCACGACGGCGGCGACCCCGTCCGGCTGTGGACCGTCCTGCGGGACGGGCGGTTCATGGGCGTCGTCGGAACGTCCTTCCTGATCGCGGTCGTCTTCCAGCAGGGGTCGGTCGGGCTGCCGATCGCCATGGGCCGGGCCGGCTTCACGCCCGCCGACTACGGCACGGCCCTCGCCGTCAACGGGTTCCTGATCGTCGCCCTGCAGATCCCGGTCACCCGTTTCATCGAGCATCGGGACCCCGGACGGCTGCTGATCGTCTCCGCGCTCCTCGCCGGGTACGGATTCGGGCTCACGGCGTTCGCCGGCTCGGTGGGCGTGTTCGCGCTCACGGTGTGCGTGTGGACGCTCGGCGAGATGATCAACGCGCCCACCCAGACCGGGCTGGTCGTCCGGCTCTCCCCGGCGCACGGGCGCGGGCGCTACCAGGGCGTCTACACCCTGTCCTGGTCGGTGGCCGCCCTGGTCGCGCCCCTGATGTCCGGCACCGTCATCGACCGGTTCGGCGCCGAGTGGCTGTGGGGCATGTGCGCGGCCGTCGGCACGGCCGCCGCCCTCGGCTACTGGGCCCTGATGCACCGCCTGCCGAAGGCCGGGCCGGCCGTCGCGGAATCCCGCGCCGAGCCCCGTACCGAGGTCGGCGCCGCGTGAGGCGGGGGGAGTAGTCACCAGCCGGAGGCGGCACTTGGCGGCGGCGTCACCACGGACGCCTCCGCCCGGTGCCGTCTCCGCACCACGGACGCCTCCGCCCAGTGCCGCCTCCGCTCTACGGATACCTCAGCTCTACGGATACCTCAGCACCACGAATACCTCCGCTCTACGGATGCATCCGCGCACCCTTCAGCACCTTGTCCACCGCGTTGCGCGGGCCGTACACCGCGAGCCCCACGAGATCCAGCTCGGCGGTCGGCACGGCCCGGACCGCGGCCCGGTTGTCGCGGTCGTTGCCCGTGGTGAACAGGTCGGAGGTGAAGACCGCGCGCGGCAGGGACCGGGACAGGGCCCGCCCGTGCGCCGCCGTCAGCGTCTCCTTGGTGCCCTGGAAGACCAGCACCGGCTGGCGGAACATCGGCAGGTAGGGCACCTCGCCGGCGTCCTCGTACGGCTCCCCGATCACCTCGGGGACCGTCGTGCCGAGGCCGCTGACCAGGAACGCGGTGACGTTCAGGCGCTGCCAGGGCTCCAGGTCCTCGCGCAGCAGGACGGCGATCTTGGTGTCGAAGCGGATGGGCTGCTCGTCGTTCATGGCCCCGCAGCGGAACGTCTCCGCCTGGCGCCCGCGTGTCCCGGGCGTCGTGGAGGTGTTCCACGCGCACTTCACCGAGTACGCCTACCCGATGCACGTGCACGAGGCGTGGACGCTGCTGATCGTGGACGACGGCGCCGTACGGTACGACCTGGACCGGCACGAGCACGGCACCCCGCACGACACCGTGTCCCTGCTGCCGCCGCACGTCCCGCACAACGGCTCGCCCGTCGGCCCGCGCGGCTTCCGCAAGCGGGTGCTGTACCTGGACGCCTCCCACCTGGGCGACGAGCTCATCGGGGCGGCCGTGGACGGGCCGGACCTGCGTGATCCGGTGCTGCGGCGGCGGGTCGGACAGGTGCACACCGCGCTCACGCTGCCCGGTGACGAGCTGGAGGCGGAGAGCCGGCTGACGCTCATCGGTGAACGGCTGCGCACGCATCTGCGGCCACGGCTCGCTGTCGGGGCCCCGCGCCGCGACCCCGCCCTCGCCCGCCAGGTGCGCGAACTGCTCGACGAGCGGCTGCCGCAGGGTGTCACCCTCGACGAGGCGTCGGCCCTGGTGCAGGCCCATCCCGCCCATTTGGTACGGGCGTTCAGCGGTGCCTACGGCATCGCTCCGCACCAGTACCTGATGTCCCGCCGGGTGGACCGCGCCCGCCGGCTGCTGCTGGCGGGGCGGAAGCCGGCCGAGGTGGCCGCCGAGACCGGCTTCTACGACCAGGCCCATCTCACCCGGCACTTCAGGAGACTCGTGGGAGTGACTCCGGGGCGGTACGGCCGCGGGACCTCGCGAGGCAGGCCCGGGACGTGAAGCCAGGCGGGCGTCAGTCGGCCGGACGCCGGGTCAGGTGCGCGAACGCCTCCAGGTTGCGGGTCGATTCGCCGCGCGAGACGCGCCAGGCGTACTCACGGCGGATCGCCGAGGCGAAGCCGAGTTCCAGCAGGGTGTTGAAGCTGCCGTCGGCCGCCTCCAGGACCTGCCCGAGCAGCCGGTCGACCTCGTCGGCGGTCACCGCGGCCAGCGGCAGCCGGCCGGTGACGTAGACGTCGCCGAGCTGGTCGACGGCGTAACTCACGCCGTACAGCTTGAGGTTGCGCTCCAGCAGCCAGCGGTGGACGGCGGACTCGTTCTCGTCGGGGTGGCGGATGACGAAGGCGTTCAGGGACAGCGAGTGCCGGCCGACGATCATCGACAGGGTGGTCGACAGCTTGCGGGTGCCGGGAAGCTTCACGACGTAGGTGCCGGACCGCGGGCTCTCCCACTCCAGTTCGGCGCCCTTGAGCACGTCCTCGACGACCCGCGTCGCCCGTTGCTGCTCCGCCTCACCCGTGGCACCCGTGGCGCTACCCATGGGGCGAGCGTACGCGACGCCGGTGGGCCTGCAACGCGGCCGTGTACACGTCGGCCGTGGCCGCCGCCGACGCGTCCCAGCCGAAGAACCGCGCGTGCCGGGCGGCGGCGGCGCCCATCCGGTCGGCGAGGTGCGGGGTGTCGGCGAAGCGGCTCAGCATGTGCGCGTAGTCGGCCGGGTCGTGGCCCTGGACCAGGAATCCGGTCTCGCCGTCCCGTACGGCCACCGGCAGCCCGCCGACCGAGGCGGCGAGGACCGGGGTGCCGGTGGCCTGCGCCTCTATCGCGACGAGGCCGAAGGACTCGCTGTAGGAGGGCATGACCAGGACGGACGCGGCCCGGAACCAGTCGGCCAGCCGGTCCTGCCCGACCGGCGGGCAGAACCGTACGACGTCGGCGATGCCGAGCCGGGCGGCCAGTTTCTGCAGCCCCTCCGGCTTGGCGAGGCCGCTGCCGCTCGGGCCGCCGACGACGGGTACGACGATGCGGGAGCGCAGCTCGGGCCGCCGGTCGAGGAGCACGCCCACGGCCCTCAGCAGCACGTCGGGGGCCTTGAGCGGCTGTATACGCCCGGCGAACAGCGGGATCAGGGCGTCCTGCGGCAGGCCGAGGCGGGCGCGGGCGGCGGCGCGGCCGTCGCCGGGGCGGAAGCGGGTGAGGTTCACGCCGGGGTGCACGACGGCGACCTTGGCGGGGTCGGCGCTGTAGTGCCGTACGAGTTCGCCCGCCTCCTCGTCGGTGTTGGCGATCAGCCGGTCGGCGGCGGTGACGATCTGGGTCTCGCCGATGACGCGGGCGGCGGGCTCGGGGGTGTCGCCCATGGCCAGGCTGGCGTTCTTGACCTTGGCCATGGTGTGCATGGCGTGCACCAGGGGGACGCCCCAGCGCTGGGCGGCGAGCCAGCCGACGTGGCCGGAGAGCCAGTAGTGGGAGTGGACGAGGTCGTAGTGACCGGGGCGTTGGCCGGCCCAGGCCTGCATCACGCCGTGCGTGAAGGCGCAGAGCTGGGCGGGCAGGTCCTCCTTGGCCAGGCCCTCGTAGGGGCCGGCGTCGACGTGCCGGACGAGGACGCCCGGGGACAGTTCGACGGCGGGCGGCAGGTCCCCCGCGGTGGCCCTGGTGAAGACCTCGACCTCGACGCCCTGGGCGGCCAGCCGCTGGGCCAGCTCCACGATGTAGACGTTCATGCCGCCGGCGTCGCCCGTGCCGGGCTGGTGGAGCGGTGAGGTGTGCACGGAGAGCATGGCGACGCGCCGGGGCCGACGGTGCAGCCGCAGCCGCGTGGGTGCCGTCGGGGAACGACGCCCGAGCCTGCTGACGTACTGGCTCACGTGGCGTTCCTCCTCGTTACGGGCATGCCGAGGGCGCCGAGCGCCCTCCAAGACCCAACGCCGGAGGCCCCGACTCCATTTCCGCACCCGGTTCCTTTACCCAATCATTACCGACTCTCGCTCAACCGTTCGACCCCGGTGGGCGTGCCGCCCGGGCGCGACCGGCGCGCGGCGGACTGCGGGTACCGCAAAAGCACGGCGCGACGCACGCGCACGCGACCTGATGGAACGGCGTCGCACAGGCCCGCGAGGGAGGGGGTGGTACGTCCGTGCCGTGCGGGCCGAGGGGCGCCATACCCTCGTATGCATGACATCCCGCGCAGCGACCCTCCCCCACTCTCGGCTTCGCTCGAGAGTGGGGACCCCCGTCGTGGGAACGGTGACGCGCGGGACGACCAACCCCAACCGGCTCCGCCGCATGGACCGCTGGATCGCGGCCGTGCACGGCGCCGAACTGCGCCGCGCCGCCGATCCGGTGGCGGTCGACCTCGGCTACGGCGCCGCCCCCTGGACGGCGGTCGAGCTGCTGACCCGGCTGCGCACCGCCGCTCCCCGCGCGCGCGTGGTCGGCGTCGAGATCGAACCGGCCCGGGTCACGGCCGCCAAGCCGTACGAGCGCGAAGGACTCGTCTTCCGTCACGGCGGCTTCGAGGTTCCCGTCCCGCGGCGCCCCCACCTCATCCGCGCGGCGAACGTGCTGCGGCAGTACGACGAGGGAGATGTCGCCGCCGTCTGGGAGCGACTGCGCGCGCGGCTCGCCCCGGCGGACGGGCACTCGCGCGGAGGGCTGCTGGTCGAGGGCACCTGCGACGAGATCGGCCGCCGGCACGTCTGGGTCGCGCTCGGTCCCGAGGGCCCCCGCACGGTGACCTTCGCCACCCGGCTCGGCTCTCTGGACCGACCGTCCGACCTGGCTGAACGCCTCCCGAAGGCACTCATCCACCGCAATGTCCGGGGCGAGCCGGTGCACGCCTTCCTGCGCGATTTCGACCGCGCCTGGGCGAGCGCGGCGCCGTACGCCTCCTACGGCGCCCGGCAGCGCTGGATCCGCTCGGTGCGCGACCTGGCGGCCGACTGGCCGGTGACGGACGGTCCGACGCGGTGGCGGCAGGGCGAAGTGACGATCGACTGGCGGGCGTTGGCGCCGCGGAACTGACCGGCGACCAGCCGCGCGGCGGCCGGACGACCGCCCGCGCAACCGCCGTGACCTGCGGGGAACGATCTTTGCGGGTCGTTCGTCACACAGACGGGGAGATCGCCGGGAGATCGCCACACCTCTGTCGCTTTGCGCCGAGTCGTGGCACGATCACCCGAGCGTCTGCATGTTACTGACGGTTAACCAGCTGGGGGGCGAGTATGGGACGGGGCAGGCACAGCGTGCTCGCGGCGGCCGTGACCGTGGTCTGCGCGGTCACGCTGCTGGGAGCACCGGGCACCGCTTTCGCGCGCGCGCTGCCGGACCCGGCGCCGCCCGCCGCACCCCCTTCCTCGTCCGCGCCCTCGCCTTCGTCCCCGCCCTCCGTCACGCTCCCGCCGGACCAGGACCTCGAAGCCGTCCGCGCCGAGCTGGACGAGCTCTACCACGACGCGGCCGTCGCCACCGACGCCTACAACCTGGCCGACGAGAAGGCGAAGAAGCAGTCCGCCGAGATCACGGACCTGAACGGGAAGATCGCTGACGAACAGCGGAAACTCGACGGTCTGAAGGAACGCGCCGGCGCCGCGGCCAGCGCCCAGTACCGCACGGGTGGCCTGCCGCCGGAGGTCCAGCTGATGCTGGGCAACGACCCGCAGGACTTCTTCGACGGGGCAGGCCGGTTGCTCCAGAGCCAGCGGGCGACCAAGAACCTGATCGAGGAAACCACCCGCGCCCAGCAGGACTTGGAGCTGTACGCGGGCGATGCCGCCGACCACTTGCGGGAGCTGGAGGCGGGCCGCAAGGCCAAGGCCGCCGCGAAGAAGCGGATCAAGCAGCGGATCAAGGAGGCCGAGCAGCTCGAGGCCAAGCTGGAGAAGCGGCAGCGCGAGCGCCTCGCCGAACTGGAGCGGCAGGCCGCCGACCAGGCGCAGTCGGCCTGGCTGAGCACCGGGATCCTCGACGAACTCAAGGGCAGGGCGTCCGCGTCGGGCAGGAAGGCGGTCGAGTTCGCCACGGCCCAGCTCGGCAAGCCGTACCAGTGGGGCGCCGTGGGTCCCCGCACGTACGACTGCTCGGGGCTCACCTCCCAGGCCTGGGCGGCGGCCGGCCACCCGGTCCCGCGCACCTCCCAGCAGCAGTGGCAGCAGCTCGAGCGCGTGGACATCAAGGACATGCGGCCCGGCGATCTGATCATCTACTTCGATGACGCCAGCCATGTCGGGATGTACGTCGGCGACGGCACGATCGTCCATGCCCCGCGCCCGGGGCGCACGGTGACGCTCGCCGGGGCGGGCTCGATGCCGATCCTGGGCGTCGTACGGCCCACCACGGACTGAGCCCCCAGGGCGGGGCACGCACTGAGCCTCCACGGGCCGGACGCCCCCTTTCCCCGCTCCGTCGGTGAACCCGGTGACCCCGGCCACGTGACCGATCGCACCCCCGGCCGCCACCAAACCCACGGGGGACGTGACCTTCGTCATTCCGGCCCCGGCGGCGCCCTGTCCAACTCCGGTAGGGATCGCGGCATATGACAGGGGCGAAAGCCGGAGCGACGCGCCTCACACCATTCCCCCGCGGCGCCGACTACCGCTAATGTCCCCGTCGGCGGCCCGAGGTCCCTTGGTAACCGCCATGCCCTCGGGGGGAGGGAAGGAACCCAGGACAATGCCCGTGCCCGTACCGCGGCAGAGGACGGTCCCGGCCGCGGAGTGCGACCAGGCACAGACCGCGTCCCACGGCGACGGCACCTCCGCAGCGCAGGCCCCGCGTAAGGAACCAACGGTCGAGAAGGACAGCCGCGCCGCAACGCCGGCCACCAACACCACCCAGCTCACGCTGCTGCTGATCGAGGACGACCCGGTCGGCTCGCCGATGGTGCCCGAACTGCTCGACGCGTCCGGCAAGCCGATCCGCGTGCGCAGGGCCCGCAACCTCACCGAGGCCGAGCGGCTGCTCACCGACGACGTCCACTGCATCCTGCTCGACCTCGCGCTGCCCGCGCCCGGCCGGTCCGCGGGCGACGACGACGAGCTCGCCGTGCTCCGGCACATACTCGAACTCGCGCCCCGGCACGCCGTCCTCGCGCTCACCTCCTCCGGTGACGCCGAGCGCGCCGCCCAGGCGGTGCGGGTCGGCGCCCAGGACTACCTGTTCCGGGACGAGCTGGACGGGCGGCTGCTGAGCCGTGCGATCCGGTACGCGGTGGAGCGCAAGCGCTCCGACTCGGCCGAGCGCAGGCTCGCCGAGGGACGGCTGCGCGCGCAGGAGAACCGCCGGCTGGAGCGCGGCCTGCTGCCGACCCCCCTGCTGGACGGGTCCACGCTGCGCTTCGCCGCCCGCTACCGCCCCGGCCGCTCGCGCGCGCTGCTCGGCGGCGACTTCTACGACGCCGTCCGCACGCCCGACGGCACCGTGCACGCCATGATCGGCGACGTCTCCGGGCACGGCCCGGACGAAGCGGCGCTGGGTGTGGAGCTGCGTATCGCCTGGCGGGCGCTGACCCTGGCGGGGCTGTGCGGGGACGAGCTGCTGGGCACGCTCCAGCAGGTCCTTGAGCACGAGCGCTCCGACGACGAGATCTTCGCGACCCTGTGCGCGGTGGACATAGCGCCCGACGGGCGCCATGCGGGACTGTGCCTGGCCGGCCACCCGTCACCGCTGGTGATCACTCCTGGCCGGCCCGCCCGGCTGCTGCCGTACGAGAACAACGGCCCCGCCCTCGGTCTGCTGCCGGGCGACCGCTGGCCCCGGATGCAGGTGCAGCTGGGCGCGGAGTGGAGCCTGATGCTCTACACCGACGGTCTGATCGAGGGCCGGATCGGGGAGGGCGGTGAGCGGCTGGGTCAGGACGGCATGGTCGACGTGGTCCGCCGCCAGCTCGACGAGGGTCTGCGCGGGGAGGGGCTGCTGCGGGCGACGGTGAACGAGGTGCGCGGGCTCAACGGCGGCGAGCTCACGGACGATGTGGCCGTGGTCCTGCTGGACCGGGAGCCGTAGCCGGCCGACGCCGCGGGCCGGCCGTCGGCCCGGGGGTTCACCGGCCGCCGTTGTAGGGCCCGTACGGGCCGTCGCTGCTGCTGCCGCGGCGGCGGCCGAAGCCGCCACCCGAGACGTGCTTGAGCGCGGGGCGGACGTCCACGAAGAAGACGATCGTGGCGACAAGGCCCGCGATCTGCAGGAAGAGCATCGGCACCAGCAGGTTCACCGCGACCGCGACACCCAGGATGATCAGCCAGAAGCCCTTGTTCTGCTTGCCGGCCGCGCGGTACGCGTCATCCCGGTACAGGACAGCCATCCCCAAGGCCACCACGGCGAGCACCAGCATCGCCAGGTAGAGCAGCGACAGGAAGCCGCCGAACGCCGTCATCAGCACAATGCCCACCACCCGATCGAGTCCTCTGTACGGCCACCGTACCCGTGCCCGGCCGCCGTGTATCCGTAAGAACGGGCCGGGCGCCCAAGGAGTGCCCGGCCCGCCCCATGTTCCTTCGGCGCGCCTACGGGGTGGGCGGGGTGGCCCTCTTCGCCGTGGGCGGGGTCTTGCGCATGGCCGGACCCTTCCCCTTCCCGTGGTTCTTCTTGGCCGTGATGGGCGTGGCCCCGTTCTCGGCGGGCCCGTCCTCCTTGACCACGACCGGCTCCGCCTTCGGCTCGGGCTCGACGGCGACGGCGAGCTCCTCGACCTCCTCGGCGATGTCCTCGATGCCGTCTGCGGCCTGGCCGCGCCAGGTCCGCACGGCCTGCTCACCGTGCTCGGCGACCTTCTCGTAGGTCTCACGGGCCTTGACGGCGTACTCGGCGGCGACGCCGACGCCGCGCAGGGCGAGGTCCTGGGCGCTCTCGCCGAGCCTCTTCAGATCGGCGTCGAGGTTGGTGCTGAGCTTCTTGAGATCGCTGTCCAGGTAGTTCAGGAAGCCGTTGACCCTGGTCTGGAGGTTCTCCTGCGTCTCCCTGACACGGACGCCGGCCTCCTTGGCGCGGGCGGTGGCCCGCGCCTGAACGGCCTTCGGGTCGGTGTTGCGCACCGCGTCGATACGGGCCGGGGCGTCGGCGCGCAGCTGGTCCACCAGGGCGGGCACCTTCTTGGCCTGCTGGAGGGCCAGGTCCGCGGTGCCCGCGGCGAAGTAGAGCGGCGTGGGGTCACTGAGGGTCTTGCGCAGGTCGTCGGTGATGGCCATGGTGCTGGTTCTCCCGGATCGCTTGTGGCTGAGGGTTGTGGGTTTCCGCGGTGGTCGGGCCGCACGCCCGCCCCGTACGGGCCGTGACCGTGGGATTGCTGGGATCACTGATGTCAGCCCGCCGCCTCCCGCGGATCGGCGTCACTGCCGCCGGACGTGCCGGTACGGCCTTGCCCGGCGGGGGCGGGCCGGACGGGTATGGAGCCCTGGTCGGCGCCGTCGCCGACGTCCGCCGCGCGGGTGCCGTGGCCGGTGGGGCCACCGGTGTCGCCGGTGCCGTCCGTCTCGGCGGTCCCGAACCCGTTCTCCTTGCGGAAGGACTCGTAGATCTGGAGCAGCACCTGCTTCTGCCGCTCGTTCAGCGACGGGTCGGAGAGGATGACGGCGCGTGTCTCGACGTCGTCCCGGTCCCGCTCGGCGTCGAGGATCCCGGCCCGCACGTACAGCGTCTCCGCGGAGATCCGCAGCGCCTTGGCGACCTGCTGGAGCACCTCCGCGCTCGGCTTGCGCAGCCCGCGCTCGATCTGGCTCAGGTACGGGTTGGACACCCCGGCGGCATCGGCGAGCTGCCGCAACGACAACTGCGCGTTGCGCCGCTGCTCGCGCAGGTACTCACCGAGATTGCCGACGTTGAGCGATGCCATGCCTCCACCTTGCACCACCCCCGCTAACAATTGCAAGCATCTTGCTTGCAAGAGTGAGCCCCCGCCTTTCGCATACCCCCGAATGGGTGGGAGAGCCTCGGACGGGGTCGCGCGGAGCCCGGCATTGACCTTCACCTTGGGGCAGGCCACAGCATCGGGGGGCCGGGCGATGTGCTCGGCGCGAGGAGGGGCGGGCATGGGATTGCTGACCATCGGGGTGTTCGCGAGGGCGTCCCGGCTTTCGCCGAAGGCTCAATAG
Source organism: Streptomyces sp. NBC_01788 (assembly GCF_035917575.1). Classification (GTDB taxonomy): domain Bacteria; phylum Actinomycetota; class Actinomycetes; order Streptomycetales; family Streptomycetaceae; genus Streptomyces. The sequence continues at coordinate 3,761,484 of NZ_CP109090.1, forward strand.
ATAGGACCCCGCCATGTCCCCGACCACCAAGCCCCTGGGCATCCGTTACGCCGCCCTGTCCGACACCGGCCTCGTCCGCGAGAGCAACCAGGACACCGCCTTCGCCGGGCCCCGGCTGCTCGCCGTCGCCGACGGCTACGGCAGTCGAGGAGCCCCCGCGAGCGCGGCCGCCGTCGACGCGCTCAAACACCTCGAAGCCGACAGCATCCCGGCGGGCGATCTCCTCAATGTCCTGGAGGACGCGATCGAACAGGCCCAACAGGCCGTCCACGGCATCGCGGGTACCGGTTCCTCCTCCGCAGAGGCCGGCACCACACTCACCGCGATGCTCTGGACCGGCTCGCAACTCGCCCTCGTCCACATCGGCGACTGCCGCGTCCACCTCCTGCGCGAGGGAGAGCTGTTCCAGATCACCCACGACCACACCATGGTGCAGACGATGGTCGACGAGGGACGCCTCAGCCCGGAAGAAGCCGCCTCCCACCCCCAGCGGTCGCTCCTGATACGAGCCCTGGGACAGGGAGCCGACGGCACGCCCGACATGCGTCTGCACGACGCCCGGCAGGGAGACCGCTACCTGCTCTGCTCCGACGGCCTGTCGACCGTCGTACCGGCCGAAGAGATCCACCGGGTGCTCTCCGACGCCGGGGAGCCGGAGCGGACGGTCCGCGAACTCGTCGCCCCCGCCAACGGCTCCGGCGGGCCGGACAACGTCAGCTGTGTGGTCGCCGACGTCGTGGGACTCGGCTAGGGCCTTTCGTTTGGATCAGGCCCGCGAGCCCGGCATGATCCAAACGAGAGGCCCTAGTCCAGTGCCCGGGCCAAATGCGGGTTTGCCGTGGCGCGGACCGTCAGGCCGAGGAAGCCCGTGGCCGCCGCGAGGGTCATCGCGTAGGAGTCGACGGCTCGGCGGACGTTGGGGGCGTCCAGGCCGGCGCCGGTCACCAGGCGGTCCAGGTCCACGTAGGCGGAGCGGACGGTCTCCAGCCGGTGGTACACGCGCCAGTCCTCCCGCCAGCCGTCCGTGTACTCGGCGGGCAGGCGGCGTTCCCAGCGGCTGAACATGCGTTCGCGGATCTCCGGGCGGGTCGGCGTGAGGTGCATGTGCCGGACCAGGTCGTACAGCGGGTCGCCGATCAGGGCCATCTCCCAGTCGATGACGGTGAGGGCGAGCGCGTCCTCACGGCGTACGAGGTTCCACGGGTTCAGGTCGCCGTGCAGGAGCGACGGACGGCGGGAGCCGACCCGGAAGCGGGAGAGGATCTGCCTGAGCCGGGAGGCGCCGGGCAGGCCGAGGCACCGGGCCAGCTGCCGCGACTCCTTGGGCAGCTCGTCCACCAGGATCACCAGTTGGTCGCACAGCCAGGTGAAGAAGGCCTCCTTGCCCGCGACCGGGTCGAGTTCCCGGTAGTCCACTCCGGTCAGCGCGCACAACTGGTCGACGAGCGCGTCCGCCTCGTGCGGTCGCAGGCCGTGCTCCGGATGGCTGGGCGGGCGGTCGGGGTCGTCGGGGCCGGCGTACGTGTGGATGGCGCAGGGCTCCCCCCGGTGGCTGCGGCCCAGGGCGAGCACTTTCGGCGCCGCCACCGGGACGCCGGACTGCTCGATGGCCCGCAGCACGGCATGCTCGCTGAGGAAGCTCGGCTCGCGGCGGCAGACGTTCGCCACCTTGCGGCGTACCACGACCGGAACGTCCGACTCGGGCACCCGGACCACCGAGTTGAGGTGGGCGGTGCCCTTGAGCACCCACCGGGCCGGGGCAGTGCCCTCGGCGAGCAGCGCGTGGCGGATCGCGGAGTCGGGGAAGTCGGGCCGCTCCTGAAGGCGCGGGTCCCACGACCAGGACACCGCTTCCGCGGCCCGCCCAGCACCGCCGGTCCGCCCCGCCGACCGGGAGGCTCTCCGGCGGAAGAGGATGCGTTCGATCTGCGCGGTGTCCGGAACGTTCCTGAGTCCGAGCGGTTCGGCGGCGGCCTCCAGCGCACGCCGCACGGACGCCGTCGCCTCGTCCAGGCTCTTCTGGTCGGGCGCGTCCTCCAGGGCCCTCGCCGCCCGCATCACGTCCGGGTAGACGGACTGCGCCCGCTCGAAGGCGACGTAGTGCCGCAGGTCCTTGCCCAGGCCGTTGACGGAGGCGGGGCGGACGCGGCTCATGGCCTCGGCCCAGGCGTCGATCACCTCGTGCCACTGGTGATCCGGGTACCGCATGCGGACCAGGTGCGTCGCGAGGTCGTGCAGCGGATCGCCGTAGGTCGCCAGTTCCCAGTCGATGCAGACGAGGGCCGGATCACCGTCGTACGACATGATCAGGTTGTCCCGGTGCAGGTCCGCGTGGAGCAGGCTGTACGGCCGCCTGGCCATCGCGGGCACGCGCTCGGCCAGTCGGACCAGGGCGTCCTCGGGGATGCCCAGGGCCGCGAACAGCCCGCCGTAGTCCCGCCAGTTGGCCTGCCTGATCTGCCGGTCCGCGAGCCGCGCCAGCGTCTGCAGGAACGCCTGGCTGTCCTTCTCGTTGCGCGGCCACTCGGGCGGCAGCGGGGGCACCACCTCCCTGCGGACCTGGGTCGTCCGGGCGAGCAGTTCCGCCAGCGCCTTGACCAGCAGTGTGCCGACCGGCTTCCCGTCGCCGCAGACGCTGGAGAGCGGAACACCCTCGACATGGCTGTGGATCGCGAAGGACTCCTGCTGGACCAGGCACTTCGGAACGTGGGGCAGCACGCCTGTGACGGTGTCGAGGATGTCGGCCTCGTTCTTCCAGGTCCTGATCACCACGGGCAGCACCTGGGCCCGGCGGACGCGCACGGTCACCGACGCGCCGGCCTCCCCGCCGAGCAGCCGCGCCATACGCTCCGTCAGCGGCATGACGTGGTTCTGGTGGTGATGACCGCCGCTCGCCCGGCCCAGCCTGGCGGCGAGCCGCACGAACGCCCTGACGTCGTGGAGGGCGTGTTCCCCGAGAAAGGGACGGGGAGGAGGTGCGCCCACGGCCGCTCCAGTTGCTCAAGTACTCAGAAGTGATGGTGTGGAAAAAGGTACGCCAAGGGCCATAACGGACACGATCGGGGCGCACCCGGCATCGGCACAACGGGTGGCGTGCCCCTGCCTGTGGTCTCCGGCCCGCGCCGCACCGTCGAGGTCACCTCGCACGCCACCTCTTGCGTGCCATACGTGCGGAGCGGAGCTCTTGCTCATGCGGTGCGCGCATGCTACAGGAGACCCGTGTGGCGGCCGTGCCGCCCGACTGAACCGGCGGGGCGCTCAGAGCCCCTCCCGCAGGGTCCGCAGTACCGGTTCCAGGGAGTCCACGACGACGGTGGCGCCCGCCTCCCTGAGCAGCTTCTCCTTGCGGGCGTTGCGGGCGTAGCCGAGGAAGGGCACGCCGGCCCGCAGGGAGGCCTCGTGGTCCGCGGGGGTGTCGCCGATCATCAGGGCCCGGTCGGGAGCCGCGCCCGTGGCGCTCAGGGCGCGGTTCAGGCAGTGCGGGTCGGGCTTGAGGGGCTTGAGGTCCCGGGTGCGTCCGTAGACGTGCGGGGCGAAGCAGCCGCCGAGGTCGCGGCCGTCGAGGTACTCGCGCACCACCAGGGGCGAGTTGTTGGTGGTGACGGCCAGGCGCGAGCCCAGGGCCTTCCAGGTGCGGATCAGCGGGTCGGCGTACGGGGTGGGCTGCGCGGAGGGGACGGCTCGCAGCTCCTCCTCGGTCAGCCGCGCCTCCAACTCCGTGACGAGGTCGCTGCCGGGGTGCCGGCGGTCCACGGCGCGCAGGACGACGTGCGGGTCATGCGACTGCCGTTCGGGGCCGGTCAGCACGCCGTGCAGGCCCTGGCCCTCCAGCCACCGCACCAGTTCGTCCGCCACCCGCTCCGCCGAATGCCCGGCGAACAGCCGGCAGATCGGCCCGTCGAAGTCCCAGAGCACGACATGGGCATCCGCGATCAGGTTCCGCAGTTCCTCGGTCTCGTTCCCGGTCTCGGCTGTCACCGCTTCGGTCTGCGTCGTATCAGAAGTCACTAGGAGAGTGTCAGATCCGACGTGATGGTTTCCCAGAGGGCGTCGAACCACTTCTGCGATTCCGCCACGAACGCGGCGTCGCGCTGCCCGGTCGCCTGCTCGAAGGAGAACAGCAGGGACTCCGTGCCGAGGACGTCGTACATGTCCAGCGTCCCGTCGTCCGCCGCCTCCTCGCGGCGGGTGATCATGTAGTACGCCATCAGCGCCTCCGCGCCGTTGAGCAGGTAGAGCTTGACCGGCGGGGTGAAGGGCAGCGCGCGGAAGGCCACGCGGACGTCGATGCCGTGGGTCGCGCGCAGGGCCTTGAGATTGTGGCTCAGGACATGGCCCTGGGCGTTGCGCTGGGTGAGCCAGCGCCCGTGGACCGGGTCCTCCTCGGCCGGCCGGTCCACCGAGATCGGGAAGGCCAGGTCGATGTTGCGGGACGGCAGCAGAATGCGCACGTCGATCGACTCGGGGCGCAGCCGGCCCTCATGGATCAGCCGCAGCGGCTCGCCGACGGCGATCATCAGGGACTCGGCCGTGAGGCAGGCCGCGTCGATCCTGACCTGCCGGGCGGAGAAGGCCTCCACGAGCCGGGGCGCGAGGCCGACCATCGTCGGCTGCGGCTCGGCGCGGGCGGCGACGGGCGCGGCGACGCGCGGCGGGCTGCCCTTGGTGACGTTGCTGAGCAGGCCGTCGGCCTGGAGCACCCGCAGGGCCTGGCGCACGGCGCCGCGCTCCACCCCGAACTCCTCGGCGAGTTCGGCCTGTGTGGGCAGGCGGTCGCCCGGCCGGAGCTCGCCGGTGCGGATCCGCTCCCGCAGGGTGCCGGCGATCTCCTGGGGCGAGCTTCTTCTGCTGCCGTTCACGGCCACGCTCTCCTGGGTCACGACCAAACGTTACAACTTTACTCCATCTAAAGGGAGTTGTTCGGAACTTGTTCATTGATAGCGACCAAGTGGAGACAACTGAAACGTAGTTGGTCACCAACTCCACCGAGTACGGCGCGATGGGTGTCCTCAGCTCGTGAGCAGCAGCTCCGAACTGATCGTCTCCCACAGCGCGTCGAACCACACGTGGGACTGCTCGACGAAGGCCGCGTCCCGCGCTCCCGCGCCCTGCTCGAAGGCGAAGAGGATCGACCGGGTCCCCTCGGCGTCGTACAGCTCGAGGGGCTCCTGGTCGATCTCCTGCTCACGCCGCCGCAGTGTGTAGTACGCGAAGAGCGCCTCCCCGTCGTTGAGCAGGTACAGCTTGACCGGCGGGGTGAAGGGCAGCGCGCGGAAGGTCACGTGCACGTCGATGCCGTGGGTGGCGCGCAGGGCCAGCAGGTTGTGCTTGAGCACCTGGCCCTGGGCGTTGCGCTGGGCCAGCCAGCCGCGGCGCAGTCGGCCGGCGTCGGAGGCGTCCACCGGCACGGGGAAGGCGAGGTCGATGTCCCGGCTGGGAAGCAGCACGCGGACGTCGACCTTGGCCGGTTTCAGTCGCCCGGCGTGGATCTGCCGCAACGGCTCGCCGATGGCCAGGGTGAGCGAGATCGCGGTCAGGCACAGCGCGTCGATCGCGACGTGGGAGGCGTCGAAGGCGGCCTCGATACGGGGCGCCAGCGCGGCCGTGGTGGGCAGCGGCCGGGCGGTGGGGCCGGTCAGGGCCCCCACCGGGCCGGCCGCGACGGTCGCCGGGCTCCCCTTGGACACATTGGTGAGCAGGTGTTCCGCCTGGAGGATGCCCAGAGCCTGGCGCACGGCCCCGCGCTCGACGCCGAACTCGTCGGCCAGCTCCGCCTGGGTGGGCATGCGCTGGCCCGGCCGCAGCACTCCGGTCCTGATCCGGTGCCGCAGTTCGTCGGCCACCTCGCGGTGTGACCTCTGTGGCCGCTGTGACCTCTTCCGTCCATTGACGGAGGCATGTTCCGGGTCCACGGCAAAACGGTACAACTTCCCGCCATCTTCCGGCAGTTCACGGGAAGGTGGTTATGAGCCGCTTCCAAGCGGAGATAACAGCAGTGGAGTTGGTAGCCAACTTGAGCGACATGGCCGAACCTTCCAAGTGTTGGCCACCAGGTGACGGTTGGTACGTACGACCGTGCTCCCTTCCGGAGGGGAGCCGGGAGCCCGGTCGGCCGGCGCGCCAACGGGGAGCGGCAGCCGGTATCCGGCACCGCGCAGGCACAGCCACAACTGAACAGCCGGCACGCAGCCGGCACGAACAGCCGGTGCGCAGCCGGCGGGTACGGCAGGCACAGCCACAACCGAACATGCCGCACAGCCACAACTGAAGACCGTCTCGTACCGCCACAACTGAACAGCCACGCTACGGATGCGTCATACCCGTCACCCGGCACCGGCAGGAAGGAGCGCTCAGAACATGTCCGGGCACCAAGGCCGCCTGGACGTACGCAGCAGGGCGTCGGCCCCACGGGCGGCGCCCGCTCGTTCTTCCCGGACCCGGCCCAGCGCGGCGAGCCGCACCGCCGACTCGTCGCCGAGCCACAGGGTCGCCAACTGCGCCACGTCCAGCGTCAGATCGGCGCTCCCGGTCGTCGGCGTACAGCTCACTCCGGCGGGCGACGCCTCGAGGCGCCAGCGCCCGCCCGCCATTCCGGCCGGATCCAGGACGTCGAGGACCAGCGTCCCCGTGCCCTCGTACGTCCGCGCCTCCAGGGCCCGACGGACGTCGAGGATCCGCACCCACAGCCAGTCCGCGTGCGTGGTCACGGTGGCGGCGCGCGGGTCGGGAAGGAAGTGGGGCAGCAGGTCGTCGGGGGCCCGCCAGCCGCTCTTGACCTTCATGATCCAGTCGATCGAGCACAGGTGGAGCCACAGCGCGCGCTCGGCGGCCGGGGTCACCGCGACGAGGTCCTTCACGGTGGCCGTGTTCAGCGGCTGCTTGGCGTCCGACCAGGTCTCGTCGCACTGGTACACCGCCAGCCCCTCGACCGTGCCGTCCGCGGCGCGGTAGACGGCGTGGAAACGCTCGGTCCACCGGCTGGGGTCCGGGCGCACCACGCCGGTGCTGACCTGCCACCAGCGGTCGGAGCGGTCGACCGCACCGGGCTGGGCGCGGCGCAGCCGCTCGTGCAGCTCCGGGCCGAGCTTGCGTACGTCCTCCGCGTCCACGAGGTCGACCCGGCCGCCGTCCTCCGGCCCCGACCGGCGGGGGTCGAGGCCGGCCCGGGGCACGTCGATCGCCCACTCGGTCATCCAGGCGGCCGGACCGAAGCCGTAACGGCCGTAGATCGGGTACTCGGCGGCGATCAGGGTCGCCACGACGTCACCGCGCTCCTTCGCGGCCGCCAGGTCCTGGGCCATCATCCGGGTCAGCAGGCCGCGTCGGCGGTGGGTGGCGGTGACGCTGACGTTGGTTATCGCGTCGGCGGGAACGGTCGCCCCGCCGACGGCCGTGATCTCCTGCGGGAAGGACCGGAACGTCGCCACGCACCGGCCGGCGTCGAAGGCGCCGAGGGTGCGGGACGGCTCGACGTACGTGCGCAGGTCGGCGATCTCGGCCTCGGAGACGCCGGGGGCACGCAGGAAGCCGGTCTTCAGGGCGCGGCCCCAGTCGGGGATCTCGGCCTCGGTGATGGTCCGTACGTCGATGTCGGGGCTGGCGGCAGTCATGGGCTGACAGTAGGGGCGCCGGGGGCGGGGTGTCGCGGTGTTTTCCCCCGCCCCGCCGTCCCGCCCCTCGCGCCTCACGGACCGCGTCAGACGAGCAGGTCGTCGACCTGGGCCTCCCCTTCGCGGTATCTGCGGGCGATCTCCGTGCCGCATCCGTCGGCCGTGCGCTGCAACTGCTGCCGCCGCCCGGACACCTGCTGCTCGTACCGCACCAGCCGCCCCATCGCCGCGCCCAACTCCCGGTCCGTACGCGCCTCGAGGTCCGACAGCTCGACCTCGGCGAGCATCTCGGCGGCGAGCTGCCGGTACTCCTCCCCGTGCGGTGTGCCGAGCGTCACATGCCGGGCGGAGGAGCGCTGCCGGGCGGGCGCGTCCTTGAGGATCTCCGCGAGCCGCTCGACGACGGAACCCTGCTCGGGCGCGGACACCTGCCCGGCGCCCAGGACGGACTCCGGCCCACGCCGGGCCAGCTCCGCGCGCAGGATGTCGATCCGCCCCTGGAGCAGCCGCCGTACGTAGCTCAGGTCGGCCTCGTCCCGCTGCGCCTGCCGGCGCAGCGCGCGCAGCTCCGGCAGGCTCAGCGCGGTCAGGTCGGGATGTGCGTACCCCGTGCCCGGAGAACTGGGCCCGGGGTCCACGGAGGGCGGCCCGGGGCTGTCGGTGCGCTGCACCGGCGGCCGGTGGGCGTCGGCGACCTCCGCGAGGATCGGCGAGGCCGCCGCCGGGTGCCGCTCGGTACTCGATGTGCTCATGGCGCCTCAACCGTCCCCTCGACCGGCGCGTACGACAGCATCGTGCCACCCTGAGTGGCCGGGATGTGACCGAGTGCGCCCGATCGGCCCCGGATGGAGGGTTACGGAGCGGAAAGAAGCACGATATGGCCCCCTCACGGCACCCGGACGGCCGAGAGGCATCATGGTCGGCATGCGAGCGGTGGTGCAGAGGGTGGACGGCGCGAGCGTCGTCGTGGACGGCGAGACGGTGGGGGCCATCGACGGCGAGGGGCTGTGCGTCCTCGTCGGGGTCACCCACGAGGACACCAAGGAGAAGGCGGCGCAACTGGCCCGCAAGCTCTGGTCGGTCCGCATGCTGCACGACGAGAAGTCGTGCAGCGACACCGGCGCCCCGCTGCTGGTCATCAGTCAGTTCACGCTGTACGGCGACGCCCGCAAGGGCCGCCGCCCCACCTGGAACGCGGCCGCGCCCGGCGAGGTCGCCGAGCCGCTGGTGGACGAGGTGGTCGCGCGGCTGCGCTCCCTGGGCGCGACGGTGGCGACGGGCCGGTTCGGCGCGCGGATGCGGGTGTCGCTGACGAACGACGGCCCGTTCACCGTCCTGCTGGAGGTGTGAACCGGCAGGTGTGAGCCTCGGGGACCTGTGAGCCGCGGGGAGGCTACGGCTCCACGACCACTTCCTGCGCGGCCGCCGTCTCGCCCGCCATCAGCCGTGCGTCCACCGGGACGTTCCGCTTGACCAGGGCGAGCGCGACCGGGCCGAGCTCGTAGTGCCGTACGGACGTGGTGATGAAGCCGATCTTGCGGCCGTCCGGGCCGTCGTCGGCGAGGCGGATCTCGGTGCCGGCCACCGGCAGGTGGACCTCGCTGCCGTCGAGGTGCAGGAAGACCAGGCGGCGCGGCGGCTTGCCCAGGTTCTGCACCCGGGCCACGGTCTCCTGACCGCGGTAGCAGCCCTTCTGGAGGTGCACGGCCGTGCCGATCCAGCCCAGCTCGTGCGGGATGGTGCGGTGGTCGGTCTCGAAGCCGAGCCGGGGCCGGTGCTGCTCCACGCGCAGGGCCTCGTGGGCGAGGATCCCGACCGGCGGACCCGCCTGGCCGGCGTAGGACTCCAGGTCCGCGCGGGGCAGGAAGAGGTCGCGGCCGTAGGCGGTCTCGCGGACGACGACCCCTTCGGGCACCTCGGCGATCGAACCGGCCGGCAGGTGCACGACGGCGAAGTCGGCGGTGCGGTCGGCGACCTCGACCCGGTAGAAGAACTTCATCGACTCCAGGTAGGCGATCAGCTCCTCCTGGGTGCCGGGCTCGACATGCGCCCAGACCGTCTCGCCGTCGTCGACCAGATAGAGCGCGTGCTCGATGTGGCCGTGCGCGGACAGGACCAGCGCCTCGGTGGCACGGCCGGCCGGCAGGTCGCTGACGTGCTGGGTGAGCAGCAGGTGCAGCCAGCTCAGCCGGTCCTCGCCGGAGACGGTGACGACACCGCGGTGCGAGAGGTCGACGAATCCGGTGCCGTCCGCGAGGGCGCGCTGCTCACGGAACAGGTCGCCGTAGTGGGCGGCGACGCCTTCGTCCACGCCCTCGGCCGGAACGGCGCCGGGCAGGGACAGCAGGGGGCTCTTCATGAACACAAGCCTACGACTCGGTACTTGCACTCCTGCCGGCCGAGGTGCCCGAAGCCGCCGCGGCCTTGCCCGCGCAGTCCGCGCACCGCCCGAAGATCGCGAAGTGCTTCATGTCGGTGTCGAAGCCGAACTGCTCCCGCAGCTTGGCGGTGAACTCGGCCGCCACCGACAGATCCGCCTCGATCACGTTCGTGCAGTCCCGGCAGACCAGATGGATGTGGTGGTGCCGGTCCGCCAGGTGGTACGTCGGCGCCCCGTGCCCCAGATGGGCATGGCTGACCAGCCCGAGCTCCTCCAGGAGCTCCAGGGTCCGGTACACGGTGGAGATGTTAACCCCCGACGCGGTCTTCCTCACCTCGCCGAGGATGTCGTCGGGCGTCGCGTGCTCCAGGCTGTCGACGGCTTCGAGCACGAGTTGCCGCTGCGGGGTCAGCCGGTAGCCACGCTGCCGCAGATCACTCTTCCAGTCGGTGCTCACCACACCCCAAGTCTAGGGTCTTCCGTTTGGATCAGGTCTGATCCGAACGAGAGACCCTGGGACCAGGGCCGTAAGCCGGCCGGGCTCACTTGAAGAAGGCGATCCCGTCGTCCGGGAGGTCGTCCGGGAGGGCCTTGGCCCAGCGTTCGACGTCCTCGGGGGTGACGACCTTCTTCAGGTGGGCGGACATGTAGGGGCGCAGCTCGACGTCCGGGGTCTGCTTCTCGCCGACCCACATCAGGTCGCTCTTGACGTAGCCGTACAGCCGCTTGCCGCCGGTGTAGGGGCGGGAGGCGGCGGTGCGGGCGACCGCGTCGGTGGCCAGCTCGACCTGCGGCTTCTTGTGGGCCAGCTCGCCGTACCAGATCTCGATGACGCCGTCGTCGCGGGTCATCGTGACCTCGACCTTGCGGTCGGCGTCGATCCGCCAGAAGCCGGACTCGGACTCGAGCGGCTTCGCCTTGTTGCCGTCGTTGTCCAGCACCCAGGTGCGGGAGTGGTACTCGAGGAAGTCCCGGCCGTCGTGGGTGAAGCTGAGCTCCTGGCCGAAGTTGCACCTCTCGGCGCCCGGGAAGTCGTGCACGCCTGCGCCGGCCCAGTCACCGAGCAGGAAGGCGAGGGGGACGAGGTCCTTGTGGAGGTCGGACGGGATCTCGATCATGAGCGGCGATTCCTCTTCGGGGTCAGCGCTGGCCCTGGTACAGCTTCTTCACGGTCAGGTAGGCGAAGGCGAGAACGCCGACGCAGACCAGGACCAGCAGGGTTTCGAAGAAGATCTCCACGGGGTGCTCCTCGGTTGAGCAGGTGCGGTATGTGCACAGGGCCGGACCCCAGCTTAGTCGGCCGGGGTCCGGCCCTCTTGGTGAGGTGCGCCCACCCGGTCAGGCGAGCAGTTCGCTCTGCAGGATCACCGTCTGCTGGAAGGGAACGGCGGGCGCGGTGCCCTTGCGGGTCTGGAGAACGACCGCGAGGGTGTCGCCCGCCGACAGGTACGCCTGGCGCACCTGTTCGGCGCCGTACGGCTTGGCCTCGGCATAGACGGAGTACACGATGTTGTCCACCTCGGCCCGGGGCGGAAACTCCTCGTCGTAGACGGAGACCGGGGCCCCGTGCACCTGGAAGGCAGGGCCGCCGGACGCGGCGAGCCACTGGCCGACCAGATGGTCCACCAGCGCCGCGCTGTGGAACTGGAGCAGGTAGATCCGCGTGTGCGTACCGTCCTGCGTGGTCCAGCCGCGGGCAGCGATGTGCCGAAGGCCGTGTTCCTTCAACTGCTGCCCGCACTTGCTCCGGTCGGCTTTGCTCTCGTACTCCTCGAGGAAGTCCTTCGTCGCCAGCCAGCCGTCCGTGCCCCGCAGCGCCTTGTTCTCCGTCGCGCCCTTGGGGGCGGGCAGGAGGAAAGCCCGTAGATCGGCGTGGTGGGCGCCGGCCCTGTTGTCGAGCTCGAACGGCCCGGGGCTGCCGGAGGGCAGCGGCGGTCTGGCCAGCGTCGGGTACTCCCAGCGGCCGTCGGACTCGGTCGCCAGACCGGGCAGGTCCCCGCGCTCCATGTGCGTGATGCCGTACCCCGTGCCCGCGCCGACGGCCGCGAAGACGACGACAGCGGCGGTCCAGCGCAGGACTGCCCGCAGCGCGCGGCGGTCCTTCGGCGGGGCCGACGGGACAGGTGGAACCGACGGGACCGACAGTGCGGGTCGACCGTCATCGGGCCGGTCCTGCGAGGGCACGAGGCCCGCGGTGGGTTCGGTCTCCTGCTCCGGCTGCCGTGTCTGCTCGGTCATACGGCCACCCCCGGCTCCTTGATGCGGTCGAGCTGAGTGGCCAGCAGGTCAGCGGCGCCCTTGTTGGCGCCCAGATCGCCAGGGCCGCTGGCGGACAGGCTGACCACGACATTCCCCTCGGACGCCGAGCAGCTCATCGTGCCGAAATCCTTCTTTTCGGGCTTGGGCAGCAGGAAGCACTTGGCGTTCTTGTGGCCCTTGATCGCCGGACCCTCGCGCAGACCGCCCAGCGTCGAGCGGACCTCGTTCTGATAGGTGGCCATGTCACGTGCGGCCGCTCTGTCCATCTGTGTCAGCACGACGGTCACCGTGATGGCCTTGTCCGTGTAGAAGGCGCGTCCAGCCTGCTTGACGTAGCTGCGCATCGCCATGCCCTCGATGTGCTGCTTGTCGAGCTCCTCCTCCATCCGCTTGCGCGTGCTGCGGGGCAGATCCCGCAGTGCCTCCATGGCCAGGGCCACGGTCCGCTTCCCGCTGAGTTCGGCCTCGGAGCCGAAGTCTTCCAGATCCGGGCCGCGGTCCCAGCCGGACCCGTACGGCACGAGCATGCCGGCCAGTCCGGTCCGTGCGGCCGGCTTCGGCTGCGCCGCTCCCGTCCTGGGAAGCGACCAGGCCGGGGCGCCGGGATCGCGGTCGGCGTCCCGCACGGTCACCACCGTGTATCCGGCTCCGGCTACGACCGCGCCGACGAGCAGGAAGGCCCCGGCGACGGCGATGACACCACCACGGCGTACGGGCCTCTTCGGCCGTTCCTCGGGGTGGTCATCCACCGGCTCGGCCTCGCGCCGACCGCGTCCCGGCTCCTCTTCGTGCTGGTTCTCGCTCACAGGCGCTCCATCTGACGCCGGGCGAGATCCGTGATCGTCGCCTTGGAAACCGGTGTGGCCGAACTGACCCAGAGCTCCATGAGGATGTCGCCTCGCCAGGCCATGGCCTCCGCGCCGTACGGCGTCTCGCCGTCGGCGGTCGGCCGGGAGTGGACGTACACCCTGCCCGTCTCGGTGCCGGGGATCAGCCAGCTCCTGGTGCCGCGTTCCTCCTCCCGCCAGTACCGTGCGTCCTCAGCTCTCACGGAGGCGGCCGCCTGCTCCTCCTGGCGGAACTGGATCAGCCGGACCTCCACCACGTAGCCGTCGCCGACCTGCCAGCCGGTGACGGCCGCACGACGGAACTCGTCGCTGATGAGCCCCTCGAACCCTTCGTCCGGTCTCTCGAAGTAACTGGCGTACTCGGTCATGCTCATCCAGCCGTCGCCGTCCTGCAGCCACTCGGCGTCCTTCGCGCCGCGTGGCGTGGGCAGCAACAGCTTGCGCAGGTCGCCGTCGGTCCGTACACGACGGTCCTGGGCGGCCGAAAGTGGTTCCGGAGCCGGGCCCTTCGCCCGTGCGAGCGCGGGCTGCGAGAGGGAGGGCAGCCGGGTGGGTTCACGGTCGGCCTGGATCAGATATCCGGTGCAGGTGCCGGCCACGGCGCCGAGGACGGCGGCGGTGGCGACGAGCAGCACGGTACGGCCGCGTCGGCGGGCGCGGGGTGCGACCGCCGGCTCCTCCGGGGCGTTCGGCGCATCCGGTGCCCCGAGCGCTTGCCGCGCCTCGGGTGCTTCCTGCACCTCAGGCGGTTCCTGCACCCCGGGTACTGCGGTTGACGGTTCGGGTCTTTCGGGTACTTCCAAGACGTTCCCCCCAGAACGGGAAGCGCGCCTTCCGTATGCGCGCTCCCCGGGAGACTCACGGATGATGTCCGTGGTTGCAAGGGAGTTGTTTACGATTCGGGCATGGCGAAGAAGCTGGTGATCAAGGTGACCGCGGGGGCGGACGCTCCCGAGCGGTGCTCTCAGGCGTTCACGGTCGCGGCGGTGGCCGCGGCCAGCGGGGTGGAGGTCTCCCTGTGGCTGACCGGGGAGTCCTCCTGGTTCGCGCTGCCGGGCCGGGCCGCCGAGTTCGAGCTGCCGCACGCCGCTGCGTTGCCCGACCTGATCGAGTCGATCCTCGCGGCCGGCCGTCTCACCCTGTGCACCCAGTGCGCGGCCCGCCGGGACATCACGGAGAAGGACGTCATCGAGGGCGTGCGGATCGCGGGCGCGCAGGTCTTCGTGCAGGAGGCCCTGGCCGACGGTACGCAGGCGCTCGTCTACTGAGAGACCGCCCCTGCGGCTAGTGCCGCTTCTTGCCGTCCAGTTCGTCCCACCACTCGTCGGACTTGGGGTCGCCGGACGGGTCGTCCCACCAGCGGTCCTCGGGGCCGCGCCGGTTGGCGACCATCGCGGCGACCGGCGGGATCACCATGGCGACCAGGCACATGCCGACGGCGGCGGGTACCGACCAGATGCGCACGACGCCCCACGCCAGGACGAACAGCCCGACGCAGATCCCCATCATGGCGAAGTACACATGCCGACGTCGTGCGTACATACCTCCAGGGTAGGTCCGTACGGGCCTGCCGTGCGGGGGCGGGAACGCCGGAAGGGCCGCGCCCCGGGTGTCCAACCCGTGGGGCGCGGCCCTTCGGCCGTACCGTGCCCGGAACCGCCCGCGCGGACCGTCCGGGCAGACCGCTCAGACGGCGATCGCGACCTCCGCGAGGCCGCCCTGCTGGGCGACGACCGTGCGGTCGGCGCTGGCGCCGGGGACGAGGGCGCGGACGGTCCAGGTGCCCTCGGCCGCGTAGAACCGGAACTGGCCCGTGGCGGAGGTGGGGACCTCCGCGGTGAACTCGCCGGTCGAGTCCAGCAGACGGACGTAGCCCGTCACCGGCTCGCCGTCGCGGGTCACCTGACCCTGGATCGTGGTCTCACCGGGCTTGATCGTCGAGGCGTCCGGGCCGCCGGCCTTCGCTCCACACATGTGCTTCTCCAGAGGTTCGATGAGGTCGAAACGGTCTGAGCCGTCGTGCTTACTTGCCGGAGCCGAGCTCGATCGGCACGCCGACCAGGGAGCCGTACTCGGTCCAGGAGCCGTCGTAGTTCTTGACGTTCTGCACACCGAGCAGCTCGTGCAGCACGAACCAGGTCAGCGCCGAGCGCTCACCGATGCGGCACAGGGCGATGGTGTCCTTCGCCAGGTCGACCTGCTCGTCCTCGTAGAGGGCCTTGAGCTCCTCGTCCGACTTGAAGGTGCCGTCGTCGTTGGCGTTCTTGGACCACGGGATGTTCCGGGAGGTCGGCACGTGGCCGGGGCGCTGCGACTGCTCCTGCGGCAGGTGGGCCGGGGCGAGCAGCTTGCCGGAGAACTCGTCGGGCGACCGGACGTCGACGATGTTCAGCTTGCCGATCGCGGCCACGACCTCGTCCCGGAAGGCGCGGATGGAGGCGTCCTGCGGCTTGGCCTCGTACGCGGTCTCCGGGCGCTCCGGCACATCGGTGCCGTCGACCAGCTCGCGGGCGTCCAGCTCCCACTTCTTGCGGCCGCCGTCGAGGAGCTTGACGTTCTCGTGGCCGTACAGCTTGAAGTACCAGTAGGCGTACGAGGCGAACCAGTTGTTGTTGCCGCCGTAGAGGATCACCGTGTGGTCGTTGGCGATGCCCTTCTCCGACAGCAGCTTCTCGAAGCCGGCCTGGTCGATGAAGTCACGGCGGACCGGGTCCTGGAGGTCCTGGGTCCAGTCGATCCGGATGGCGTTCTTGATGTGGTTCTTGTCGTACGCGGACGTGTCCTCGTCCACCTCGACGATGGCGATGCTCGGGTCGTCCAGGTGTTCCTGGACCCAGTCGGCGTCGACCAGGACGTCGCTGCGGCTCATGCTCAATCTCCTCCGGGGCAGGTACGGCGGGGCGTGCGAGTGCGAAGGGGCGCGCGGGTACGCGTTCGATGCCGGCGTACACGGCGCGCGGGTGGGCCCCGGGTCGTCACGGGGCGGGGGATACGGGAGAGGGCTCCCGCTCAGGAAGTGCGACAGAGCATGGCGGCAACACGGCACAGGTCCACTGCCCGCCGCTTCGTGAGATCCGCCTGTCGCTGCATGGTGTCGATCGTAGGGAGGGAAAGGCGGACATGTCACCGGCGTGTCGGATGTTGAGACGCGATCGTCCGGGATGTGGGAACGGGAGGGCTCCCGGGTCATCGCCCCGCGGCCTCCGGGCGCTCGTGTCCGTTCTCGGCCGCACGGCGCATCTGCGCTGCGGACGAGGCGTCTCGCTACTCGGACACCTCGTCGGTCCCAGCGTGCTGCCTACCCGGCCAGCCTGACGTCCGAACCCTTCACCGTGATCTCGACGCCGTCCTTCGCCGCCCGTACCGAGTCCAGCCGGACCTCGCCGGGCAGCCGTTCGATCGCCTGCTGGAAGTCGGTGATCGCCCGGATCCGGCTCTCGGGGAGCTGCAGGCCGCCCACCACGGGCAGGTCGTCGGCGCTCACCTCCACCTTCTTGCCCCGCACGGTGACCGAGCTGAGCACGGAGAAGGTCTGCTTGATGCCCAGCGCTCCGGCCTCGACCTCCACGTCGACCTTGACCTTGCCTGCGCCGCCGTCGGACAGGCCGACCACGTGGGCGGCGACGCCGGGAAGGACCGGCGTCGGCTTGGACTTGGCGGCCTTCAGCAACTCGTCGTAGGCGATGGTCGCGGTGCCGGTGGCGGAGGACGCGGTGGCCGAGCTGTAGTCGCCGGAGAACCTCACGCCCCGCATGTCGGCCTCGATGCCGGCGATACGGATCTTCTGGCCGCCGTTCCCCGTGGCCGCCTCGTAGTCCTTGATGCCGACCCGGACGTCGTCGAGCTCGCCGCCGGCCACCTGGGTGAGGAACGGGAAGCCCTCGATGGACACGTCCGGGGTGCTCGCCAGGTTCTCCGTGGTCCTGAGCCTGTCGGCCGCCTGCCCCTCCGCGAAGTGCACCGCGACCCGGTCGACCACCACGAACAGCACGCCCAGGACCACGACGACGACCAGGAGTACTCTCAGCGCTCGCAACCGGTTCCCCCTCGGCGGTCCTTCACGACCGGATGGCCGTCACACGCGAGCGTAGGCCTCCCCGGGGACCGGGCCCGGGATTTGTCGAACAGCTGTGACAGAGGACCCGGTCCGGGAGGTCATCCCAGCGCCCGTCCCAGCACCCACACCACCGGTGCCGCGGCCGACAGCGGCAGGGCGACGCCTGCCGTGAAGTGCACGAAGCGCGACGGGTAGTCGTAGCTCGCCGCGCGGTGCCCGATCAGCGCGCACACCGCGGCGCCGACGCCGAGCAGCGCGCCCTTGGCGCCCAGGTCCGTCATGCCGCCGGCCGCGATGCCCGCGCCCGCCGCCGCGAGCAGCGCGACGACCACCGAGGCCGCCGTGGGCAGTGGCAGCGCCCGTGCCAGGACGGCCACCGCGACCGCCACCGCGCCGACCGCGACCGCGTCCGGCGGGGCGGCCAGGTAGCCGGTGGCCACGATCGCGAGCGCCGCCGCGGCGACGGTCGCCATCAGGCCGTACATCCGCTCGTCCGGGTCGGCGTGGGAGCGCAGCTGGAGGACGAGGGAGAGCAGCACCCACACCCCGAGCGTGCCCAGGATCGCGCCGGGCGCGTGCTCGCGGCCCGCGGCGAGCACCGCCGCGTCCGCGGCGAGCGCGCCCAGGAAGCCGAGGGCGATGCCCTGCCGGGCGGGCCACATACCGTTCAGCCGGAACCAGCCCGCGGCCGTCACGCCCTGGAGCACGACCAGCGGCAGCAGCAGCCCGTAGACGCCGAGCTCCGCCGCACCGGCGAGCAGCAGCCCCAGCAGCGCCGTGAGCGCGGCCGGCTGCATCCCGGGCTCGATGATCGGTGAGCGTCCCTCGGCGCGGGCCCGCTGCGCGTCGGTGATCCGGGCGTTGCCGGCGACGGTGGCGGGCCCGTAGCCGGGTCCGTCCTTCCCCGCGGGATCCGCGGCGGCCTGGGCGGAAGCCTGGGGCTGCGGGGCGGGAGCCTGCGGCTGCGGGGCGTGCTGCCCGACCGGGGGCAGGTACGCCGTCCGTGCGGCCGCGGACGCGGCCGGAGCCTGCGGCTGCGGCTGCGGCTGCGGCTGCGGCGTGTAGGAGGGCGCCTGCGCGCCCTGGACCCCGCCGCCCTGGACCCCGCCGCCCTGGACCCCGTGGGCCGCGACCGGCCCCTGGTGCCCCACCGGGGGCAGGTACGCCGTCTCCGCCGCCGCCGGTGCCGCCGGTGGCCTGGCATGCGTCTGGGTGTCCCAGGTCTCGCCCTGCCACTGCTGCGTGTACTGCTCGGCGACCCGCGGGTCCTCGTACGCCTGCGGATGCTCGGGCCACGCCTGCGGCTGGGCGGCCGGGTGGGGCTGCTGTGCGGCAGGCGGGTACGGCTGGTGTGCCGCGGGCTGCTGGGGCTGCCGTCCCGCGTACGGGTCGTACCCGCTGTAGGGGTTGTCGTACGGAGACCCTGGGGACCCCTCATACGGCCGGTCGGTCATTCGCTCACCCTCCTGCGAACGGGGGGAGCACCTCTACCGTGCCGCCCTCGGTCAGCCGTACCGTCTCGTGCGCGCGCTTCCCCACCGGGTCGCCGTCGATGAGGAACGAGCACCGCCGCAGAACGCGGTCCAGCTCACCCGGGTGCCGCCCGCGCACCGCGTCCAGCACCCCGGCGAGCGTCTCCGCCTCGTACGGCTCCTCGGCGACCCCGGCCGCGGCCTTCGCCGCCGCCCAGTAGCGCACCGTGACCTCTGCCATCCCGTCCCTCGATCACTCGTCCATGAACAGGGTCAGGCTAGCCCGCCTGTGCGACGGTCCAGCGCGCGATGCGGTCCAGGAGTTCGTCGGCGGCGGCGTTCTCGGCGTGGCCCATGCCGTGCTCCAGCCACAGTTCCCCGTGGTCACCGGCGGCCGCGGCCAGCATCCGGGGGTGGTCGAGGGGGAAGTAGCCGTCCCGGTCGCCGTGCACGATCAGCAGCGGGGTGGGCGCGATGCGCGCGGCCGCCCGGAACGGCGGCAGCGGGACGGGGTCCCAGTCGCGGTGGTGGATCCGGGTGCGCAGCCCGTAGCGGCCGAGCAGGCGGCCCGCGGGGCGCGTGACCAGCCAGTGCAGCCGGCGCATGGGCGCCGTGCCCCGGTAGTACCAGCGCGCGGGCGCGCTGACGGAGACCACGGCGCCCGTACGGGTGTCCGGGCACCCCTCGTCCGGTGCGGGGCCGCGGTGAAGGGCCGCGTGCCGCAGCACCACCGAGCCGCCCATGGAGAAGCCGACGGTCGCCACGCGCGCGTGCCCGAACCCGCGCGCCCAGGCCACCGCCGCCGCCAGGTCCAGCACCTCGCGGTCGCCGACGGTGGAGCGCCCGCCGGAGGCCCCGTGGCCGCGGAAGGAGAAGGTGACCACGGCGCCGTGCCGGGCCAGGGCCCGCGCCACCCTGCGCACGTGCGGCCGGTCCAGGTCGCCGGTGAAACCGTGTGCGACCACGAACACGAGTCCGGCGTGCCCGCGGCCGGGCCCGTCGCACGCGGCCGCGCCCGGCTCGTACAGGGCGTCGAGCGCGACCCCGTCCGCCGTGCGCAGGAACGTCCTGACCACGCCTTCGACACCCGTCCCTGGCGGTGTCCCGCCCTCCGGAACGTCCGTCGAACGCACCACACGACCTGCCGATCCCGACCTCATATCGGCTATTCTGCTGCGAAGAGGACTCGGGCAGCGCAGCCCCCGGGTCCTTTTGTGCTTTCGGCAGGCGTGGCGCACGGCGCGGGAGACCGCGGGTGCACGGCCCGTCGATCGCGCGGCGGGCAGGGATCCGAGGAGGAGCCAGAGCCATGGACGACCGAACGGTGCACGCACGTACGACGGCCCAGGCACGGGGGTTCCCCCTGCTCGACCACGGCCGGGAACCGGGGGGAGGCGCGCGATGAGTTCACTGCTGCTGCTGACCAACGCCCTCCAGCCGTCGGCGGAAGTGCTCCCCGCCCTCGGCCTGCTGCTGCACAACGTGCGGGTGGCTCCGGCGGAGGGGCCGGCCCTCGTGGACACCCCCGGTGCCGACGTCGTCCTGGTCGACGGGCGGCGCGATCTGCCGCAGGTGCGCGGGCTGTGCCGGCTGCTGCGCTCCACGGGCCTCGGCAGTCCGCTGATCCTGGTGGTGACCGAGGGCGGCCTCGCGGCCGTGACCGCCGACTGGGGCATCGACGACGTGCTCCTGGACACCGCCGGTCCCGCCGAGGTGGAGGCCCGCATCCGGCTGGCCGTGGGCCGCCGGCAGATCGTCGACGACGACTCCCCGATGGAGATCCGCAGCGGCGACCTGTCCGTGGACGAGGCGACCTACAGCGCCAAGCTCAAGGGCCGGGTGCTGGACCTCACCTTCAAGGAGTTCGAGCTGCTGAAGTACCTCGCGCAGCACCCGGGCCGCGTCTTCACCCGCGCCCAGCTCCTCCAGGAGGTCTGGGGCTACGACTACTTCGGCGGCACCCGGACCGTCGACGTCCACGTACGGCGGTTGCGAGCCAAGTTCGGGCCCGAGCACGAATCGCTGATCGGAACGGTCCGCAATGTCGGTTACCGATTCGTTACTCCCGAGAAGGGCGACCGCGCCGGGGACGCCGCGAACGAGAAGAAGGCCGGGGCCGCCCGGCCAAACGCGGAGAATCAGGACACCGCGACGAGGCGGGCCCGCGCGCAGGGGTGAGGAGCGCTCCCACAAGGTGTGACGCATACCCGCCCACGCTCCCGTAAGCCCTGCCGGGAGCGGGTCCATCCGCGTAGACTCCGCGCCGTGGCCAAGGTGACTCGGGATGACGTGGCGCGGCTGGCAGGGACGTCCACTGCCGTCGTCAGCTATGTGATCAACAACGGACCCCGGCCGGTCGCCCCGGCCACCCGCGAGCGAGTCCTCGCCGCGATCAAGGAGCTGGGGTACCGGCCCGACCGGGTCGCCCAGGCCATGGCCTCGCGGCGCACCGACCTCATAGGCCTGATCGTCCCGGACGCCCGCCAGCCCTTCTTCGGGGAGATGGCGCACGCCGTGGAGTGGGCCGCAGCCGAGCGCGGGAAGATGGTCCTCGTCGGCAACTCCGACTACGTCGCCGAGCGCGAGGTCCACTATCTGCGGGCGTTCCTCGGGATGCGCGTCTCCGGCCTGATCCTGGTCAGCCACGCGCTGAACGACCTCGCCGCCGCCGAGATCGAGGCCTGGGACGCCCGGGTGGTGCTGCTGCACGAGCGGCCCGAGGCCATCGACGACGTGGCCGTGGTCATCGACGACGTGGGTGGCGCCCAGCTCGCCGTGCGCCATCTGCTGGAGCACGGCTACGAGTACGTCGCCTGTGTGGGCGGCACCGCCGAGACGCCCGCCGTGGGCGACCCCGTGTCCGACCACGTCGAGGGCTGGCGGCGCGCCATGGCCGAGGCCGGCCTCTCGACGGAGGGGCGCCTGTTCGAGGCGCCGTACAACCGCTACGACGCGTACCGGATCAGCCTGGAGCTCCTCTCGGGCCCGAACCGTCCCCCGGCGGTCTTCTGCTCCACCGACGACCAGGCGATCGGCCTGCTGCGGGCGGCGCGCGAGCTGCGCATCGACGTCCCCGGCGAACTCGCGGTCGCCGGGTTCGACGACATCAAGGAGGCGGCGCTGACGGACCCACCGCTGACGACGGTCGCCTCGGACCGTTCGGCGATGGCCCGGGCGGCCGTGGACCTGGTCCTCGACGACGGGCTGCGGGTCGCCGGCTCGCGCCGGGAGCGGCTCAAGCAGTTCCCGTCACGGCTGGTCGTACGCACGTCCTGCGGCTGCGCCTAGCCTCTCTCCGCCCCCTTCGAGGACCCCCGGGGCCCCTCCGGGGAGCGGCCTTATATCGGGCATACGAGGTTCTGTCGGGCTTCTCAGCGGGGACTCAGGAAGCTCTCATGATCCCGGGACACTCTCAATGTCATGAGCGAGAGCATCCGCCGCAGCGGCGAGTACGAACACCCCGAGGGTGACGGGCAGGCCCCGGCTGCCGACTCCGTGCAGTCGGCGGACCCGCGAGGGGACTTTGCCCCGGTGAATCCGGAGTGGCCTCCCCCGCCGCCGTACGCCCCCGGCCGCCCCTTCGCGGCCGGACCCGGCGCCGACGGCGGCCAGGGCGGCGCGGACGGCGGCGGCACCGCCACCTTCCCGGCCTTCCCGGCGGAACCCGCGCACGCCTCCACCTCCCGCAAGCGCACCAGGGGCCCGCTCGCCCTGCTCGCCGCCGTGGCGATCGCCTCGGCCGTCGTGGGCGGCGGTACCGCCTTCGCCTTCCAGGAGCTGACCGGCACGCACACGGTCGCCGCCTCCAGCACCACCACGACCAACGTGGTGCCCTCCAGCCAGCGCGGCAGCATCTCCGCGATCGCCAGGGCGGTCACCCCGAGCGTCGTCGAGATCAACGCCACCCTCGACAACGGCACCTCCACCGGCTCCGGCGTGGTCGTCAGCAGCAAGGGCGAGGTCGTCACCAACAACCACGTCATAGCCGGCGCCTCCTCGATCAAGGTGCGCACCAGCGACGGCACCTCGTACACCGCGCAGGTCGTGGGCACCGACAGCTCCAAGGACCTCGCCCTGATCAAGCTGCGGAACGCCTCCGGACTCAAGCCGGCGGCCCTCGGCGACTCCGACGGACTCACGGTCGGCGACCAGGTCGTCGCGATCGGCTCCCCGGAGGGCCTCACCGGCACCGTCACCAGCGGCATCGTCTCCGCCCTGCACCGGGACGTGACGGTCCCCACCGACGAGAACCAGGGGCAGGGCGACGGCGGCGGCTGGCCCTTCCAGTTCGGCGGCCACCAGTTCAACGGCGACACCGGCTCCTCCACCACCACCTACCGGGCGATACAGACCGACGCGTCGCTCAACCCGGGCAACTCCGGCGGCGCGCTGATCGACGCGAGCGGCAACGTCGTCGGCATCAACTCGGCGATGTACTCGGCCAACCAGGCGTCGGACTCGTCCAACGCCGGCAGCGTCGGCCTCGGCTTCGCCATCCCGATCAACAGCGTCAAGTCCGACCTGGCCAGCCTGCGCTCCGGCTCCCAGAACTGAGGCGCGGCACCGGCAGGCGATCCGGACACCGTCCGGGACCGTTCGACAAGGAGTACGCCATGATCCAGCAGGTTCTGCACGAGACGACGGACACCATCGACACCACCGCCCCCGCCGGAGTCACCCTGGCCCGCGCCGTCGCGAAGGAACTGCACGGCCCGGCGCACCGCGCACCCGAGGCCGTCGCGGTCCCCCAGCTCATGGGCCTGCGCACCTCCGCCGAACGCCTGCACCGGCACAAGGTCCCGCTGCGGCGGATCACCGCGGTCGCCGCCTGAGCCGCGGCGCGCGACCCGCGCGCCGCACTCCGCCGCACCGAAGCATGCGAGGCTGAGAGCGTCCATCCCGGGGCCGACCGGACCCCGCGGCCCCTGCGACCCGAGGAACAGCGACCGATGAGTCCCGCCGATGGCGACCGTGATCCCCAGCGCATCCTGATCGTCGACGACGAGCCGGCGGTACGCGAAGCACTCCAGCGCAGCCTCGCCTTCGAGGGGTACGAGACCGAGGTCGCCGTGGACGGCGCGGACGCGCTGGACAAGGCGGCCTCGTACCAGCCCGACCTGCTCGTCCTCGACATCCAGATGCCCCGCATGGACGGCCTGACCGCCGCCCGCCGGATCCGGGGCGCCGGGGACACCACCCCCATCCTGATGCTGACCGCCCGCGACACGGTCGGCGACCGGGTCACAGGACTGGACGCCGGCGCGGACGACTACCTGGTCAAGCCCTTCGAGCTGGACGAACTGTTCGCCCGCATCCGCGCCCTGCTGCGCCGCAGCACCTACGCGGCGGCCGTGGCGGGCGCGGCCGAGGAGGACGAGGCCCTCACCTTCGGCGACCTGCGCATGGACCTCGCCACCCGCGAGGTCACCCGCGGCGGACGGCAGGTGGAACTGACCCGCACGGAGTTCACCCTGCTGGAGATGTTCATGGCCCACCCGCGCCAGGTGCTCACCCGCGAGCAGATCCTCAAGGCGGTCTGGGGCTTCGACTTCGAACCCTCGTCGAACTCCCTCGACGTCTACGTCATGTACCTGCGCCGCAAGACCGAGGCCGACGGCGAACCCCGCCTCGTGCACACGGTGCGCGGGGTGGGGTACGTCCTGCGGCAGGGCGGCGCGGAGTGAGGAAGGCGCTGCGCCGTTTCCGTGCGCTGCCGATCCGCTCCCGGCTGGCACTGCTGGTGGCGGCGGCAGTGGCCTTCGCGGTCGCGGCCGTCTCCCTCACCTGCTGGTTCATCGTCCAGGGGAACCTGTACGACGACGTCGACAACCGGCTCCTGAGCTACGGCAGGGTGTCCGCCAGCACGGCTTCCTCCCTGGCGGCCAACTGCTCGCAGACGACCGACCACGCGCCGGGCGACATGCAGCGCTCCTACCTCTACGTGCAGTTGGTGACGGTCCAGGGCAAGTTCTGCGTGGACAGCCGGTCCCCGGGCGTCATGAAGGTCACCTCCGTGGACAAGGAGGTCGCCGGCGACCCCGACCTGCGCGAGCGCACCCTCCACACCACCACCGACACCAAGGGCAACAACGTCCGCGTGATCACCGTCGGCGTCCCGATGGGCCCCGGCCCCAACGCCGACGCGTACCCGGGCGTCGCCTTCATGCTCGGGGTGTCCCTGACGGACACCGAGAACACCCTCAACGACCTCGCCCTGCTGCTCCTGTTCGTCTCCGGCGTGGGAGTCGTCGGCGCCGGAGCGGCCGGCCTCGCCGTGGCCCGCGCCGGGCTGCGCCCCGTGGACAAGCTCACCGAGGCGGTGGAGCACGTCGCGCGCACCGAGGACCTGACGATCCGCATCCCCGTGGAGGACGACAGCGAGGACGAGGTCGCCCGGCTGTCCCGCTCCTTCAACTCCATGACCTCCTCCCTGGCCAGCTCCCGCGACCTCCAGCAGCAGCTGATCGCGGACGCCGGTCACGAACTGCGCACCCCGCTCACCTCGCTGCGGACGAACATCGAACTCCTCACCCGCAGCGAGGAGACGGGCCGCCCGCTCCCCGAGGGCGACCGCAAGGCCCTGCTCGCCTCGGTCAAGGCGCAGATGACGGAACTGGCCTCGCTGATCGGCGACTTGCAGGAACTGTCGCGCTCGGACGGGCAGCGGGGCGAACGCGTCCAGGTGATCGCCCTGCAGGACACCGTGGAGGCGGCGCTGGGCCGCGCCCGGCTGCGCGGCCCCGAGCTGACGATAACGACGGCGCTGGACCCCTGGTTCGTACGGGCGGAGCCGTCGGCGCTGGAGCGGGCGATCGTCAACATCCTCGACAACGCGGTGAAGTTCAGCCCCAGGGACGGCGCGATCGACGTCGTCCTGAGCCAGGGCGTCCTCACCGTGCGCGACCACGGGCCCGGCATCCCCGCCGACGAACTCCCCCATGTCTTCGACCGCTTCTGGCGCTCCCCGAGCGCCCGCGCCCTGCCCGGCTCGGGACTCGGCCTGTCCATCGTCGCCCGCACCGTGGAGCGGGCGGGCGGCGAGGTGACGCTGACCCCGGCCGAGGGCGGCGGCACGGTGGCGACGGTCCGGCTGCCGGGAGCGCCCGTTCCGCCCCCGGAGACACCTGGTGCCACCGAGGCCCGCTGAAGCCCCGGTCACCCCGCAGGGGAACCCCTTACCCTCATATTCATGACCAGCGACGACACCGCACCGCCCGCCCGTTCCCTGCAGACCCTCGCCGAGCTCGGCCCGGAACAGGCCGAAGCCGTGCTCGCACTGCTGGAGGCGGCCGCCCGCGTCGACGAGCGGCAGGCGGTGTCCGAGCAGGGCCGGCTCCAGTTGCGGGGCGGCGCCCGCGCGGGGGTGTCCCACCTGCTGCTGTCCGTCGACGGCGAACTCGTCGGCTACGCGCAACTGGAGGACACCGATCCGGTGGAGGCGCCCGCCGCCGAGCTGGTCGTCCACCCCGAGCACCGCGGGCACGGGCACGGGCGGGCGCTCGGGTCCGCGCTGCTGGCCACGTCCGGCAAGCGGCTGCGGGTGTGGGCGCACGGGGGACAGTCCGCCGCCCGCCATCTGGCTCAGGTCCTCGGGCTCACGCTGTTCCGCGAACTGCGCCAGATGCGGCGGCCGTTGACGGACCTCGACCTGCCCGAACCGGCGCTGCCCGAGGGCGTGACGGTACGGGCCTTCGTGCCCGGCCGCGACGACGCCGCATGGCTCGCCGTGAACGCGGAGGCCTTCGCCCACCACCCCGAGCAGGGCTCACTCACCCAGCGCGACCTCGACGACCGCATGGCGCAGCCGTGGTTCGACCCGCAGGGATTCTTCCTCGCCGAACGCGACGGCCGGCTGGTCGGCTTCCACTGGACCAAGGTGCACCGGGAGGAGCGCCTCGGCGAGGTGTACGTCCTCGGCGTCCGCCCCGGCGCCCAGGGCGGCGGCCTCGGCAAAGCCCTCACCCTGATCGGCCTGCGCCACCTGGCCGCGCAGGGCCTGCCGACGGCGATGCTGTACGTCGACGCCGACAACAAGGCGGCGGTCTCGGTCTACGAGCGCCTGGGCTTCACCACGTACGAAACCGACCTCATGTACCGCACGGAAACGTGATCCTCGGGGCCGCCTGCCGGTGTCCCTCACGTCATGTGGCCGTAACCGGCGGTTCAGACGGTCTTGCGACGCTCGGGCGGTGAAGCCCGCCGCGCCAGAGCCCGAGCCGCCCCGGGAGGCGACCGCCGCCGCACTCCCGCGCGTGCCGTTCGACGCGCCTGTCCCGCCGCAGGCGCGGAAGAATAGGTTCATGAGGCAGCCAGACACCCAGGCAGCGCAGACCCCGCCGGCTCCCGCCGACCGCGTGGGAGCCCTCGCGGGCCCCGCCACCACACAGCACCCGCAGCCCTCCGTGGGCTCCATCGCCGCGCACCGCCCGCACACCGTGGCGGCCACGGTCTCCGACCTGGAACCGGACATCGACGCCGACCTCGACGGTTACGTGGAGGCACCGGTCGAGGGGGAACAGCTGCCGCAGGGCCGTTTCCTGGACCGGGAGCGCAGCTGGCTCGCCTTCAACGAGCGCGTCCTCGAACTCGCCGAGGACCCCGCCACCCCCCTGCTGGAACGCGCGAACTTCCTCGCGATCTTCGCCAGCAACCTGGACGAGTTCTTCATGGTCCGGGTCGCGGGACTGAAGCGCCGCATCGCCACCGGCGTGGCCACCCGGTCCGCCTCCGGGCTGCAGCCGCGCAAGGTGCTGGAGATGATCTGGGCCCGCTCGCGCGAGCTCATGGCCCGGCACGCCGCCTGCTACCACGACGACGTCGCCCCCGCACTCGCGGAGGCGGGCATCCACCTGGTCCGCTGGAGCGAGCTCACGGAGAAGGAGCAGGCCCGCCTGTTCACGCTCTTCAGGCAGCGCATCTTCCCCGTGCTGACCCCCCTGGCCGTCGACCCCGCGCACCCCTTCCCGTACATCTCCGGCCTGTCCCTGAACCTGGCCGTGGTCGTGCGCAACCCAGTCACCGGCCACCGCCACTTCGCCCGCGTCAAGGTGCCGCCGCTGCTGTCCCGCTTCCTGGAGAGCTCCCCGGGCCGCTACGTCCCCCTGGAGGACGTCATCGCGGCCCATCTGGAGGAGCTGTTCCCGGGCATGGAGGTGCTGGAGCACCACACCTTCCGGCTCACCCGCAACGAGGACCTCGAGGTCGAGGAGGACGACGCCGAGAACCTTCTCCAGGCCCTGGAGAAGGAGCTCATGCGGCGCCGCTTCGGCCCGCCGGTGCGCCTGGAGGTCGAGGAGTCCATCGACCGCGAGGTGCTCGACCTGCTGGTGCGCGAGCTGAAGATCAGCGAGGCCGAGGTCTACCCGCTGCCCGGCCCCCTGGACCTCACCGGCCTCTTCCGCATCCACGGCCTCGACCGGCCCGAGCTGAAGTACCCGAAGTTCGTCGCCGGCACCCACCGGGACCTGGCGGAGGTGGAGTCCGCCACGCCACCCGACATCTTCACCGCCCTGCGCAGCCGCGACGTGCTCCTGCACCACCCCTACGACTCCTTCTCGACCTCCGTGCAGGCCTTCCTCGAACAGGCCGCCGCCGACCCGGACGTCCTCGCGATCAAGCAGACCCTGTACCGGACCTCCGGCGACTCCCCCATAGTCGACGCGCTCATCGACGCCGCCGAGTCCGGCAAGCAGGTCCTCGTCCTGGTCGAGATCAAGGCCCGCTTCGACGAGCACGCCAACATCAAGTGGGCGCGCAAGCTGGAGGAGGCCGGCTGCCACGTCGTCTACGGACTGGTCGGCCTGAAGACCCACTGCAAGCTGTCCCTGGTGGTGCGCCAGGAGGGCGACGACACCCTGCGGCGCTACAGCCACGTCGGCACCGGCAACTACCACCCGAAGACCGCCCGCCTCTACGAGGACCTCGGCCTGCTCACCGCGGACCCGCAGGTCGGCGCGGACCTGTCCGACCTGTTCAACCGCCTCTCCGGCTACTCCCGCCGCGAGACCTACCGCCGGCTGCTGGTCGCCCCCAAGTCCCTGCGCGACGGGCTGATCTCCCGCATCACCAAGGAGATCCAGCACCACCGCGCCGGACGCCCCGCCGTCATCCGCATCAAGGTGAACTCGATGGTCGACGAGGCGGTCGTCGACGCGCTCTACCGCGCCTCCCAGGCCGGCGTCCCGGTCGACGTGTGGGTGCGCGGCATCTGCGCCCTGCGCCCCGGCGTGCCCGGCCTGTCGGAGAACATCCGCGTCCGCTCGGTCCTCGGCCGCTTCCTCGAACACTCCCGAGTCTTCGTCTTCGGCAACGGCGGCGAGTCCGAGGTGTGGATCGGCAGCGCCGACATGATGCACCGCAACCTCGACCGCCGTATCGAGGCTCTGGTCCGGGTCACCGACCCGGCCCACCGGGCAGCCCTCAACCGGCTGCTGGAGACCGGCATGTCCGACACCACCTCCTCCTGGCACCTCGGCCCGGACGGCGAGTGGACCCGGTACGCGACCGACTCAGACGGCCAGCCCCTGCGCAACGTCCAGGAGATGCTCATAGACGCCCGGAGGCGCCGGCGTGGCACAGCAACACCTTGACCCGACGGACTCCACGGCCGTGAGCTCCCCCGAGCCGCCGACCGCGCCGGAGCCGGGCGGTGCCCCCACCGCCGAAGCCCTCGCGTGCTATCTGCGGGCCCAGGCCACGGAGTTCCTCCGCGCGCTGCGCCTGCACCGCGAGACCGGCGGCGCGGGGCACGGCACGGAGGAGTCCGTCGACGCCGCGCGCGCCCTGCGCCGCTCGGCGCGCCGCATCAGCGGCACCGCGCACACCTTCCGCCCCCTGCTCGACGAGACCTGGTCGGCGGAGCTGTGCCCGGAACTGGCCTGGCTGTCCGGCACCCTGGCCCGTGAACACGCCTGCCAGGCCTGCCTGGAGCGGCTGCTGCTCGCCCTGCACCGGCTCTCCGGCACCGCGGTCCTCCCGGCCCAGCCCACCGAGGAGGCCGCGGGCGGCCGCGGAGCCGACCGCGGCAACCTCACCGTGGGCGCGGCGAAGGCGGGCGCCCTGCTGGAGCGCCAGCTCACCCTGGCCCGGACCCGCGCGCACTCGACCGCCCTCCAGGCGCTGGGCTCCGCGCGCTTCCACGCCGTCGCGGACAAGGTGGCCGTGCTCGCCAGCGACGTCCCCCTCGCCCCGGGCGCCGCCGCCATGGACCTGACTCCCCTGGCCGCCGCCGCCCGGGAGCGCCTGACGGACGCAGTCGCCTCCCTCCCGCTCGTCACCGCGGGCAGCCCGTACAACGCGGAGGCCCTGATCCACGGCCTCTCCCCGGACCCGGCCCCGCACCCGCAGGACGCCCCCTGGCACCAGGTCCGCCTGCTGCTGCGCCTGCACCGGTACGCGCGCGAGGTGCTCGACGGAGCCGGGGGTCAGCTCGGGGGATCGTCCGCGCACGTACGGCTGCCGGCGGCCGGGCAGGCCCTCGACCGGCACCGCGACGCCTCGGAGGCGGCGGCCGCGGCGGCCGCGGCGGCCCGCACCCCGCGCATCGCCCCGGCGACGGCTTACGCGCTCGGCGTGCTGCACGCGGACCAGCGCCACGAGGTGGAGGCGGCCAGGTTCGCCTTCCAGCAGGCGTGGCAGAAGCAGGCCGTGGGTGCCGGCTGACCGCCGGCTGACAGGACGGGACGCACCGGTGACCGACCTCGACCCGAACAGCACGCCCGTCCTGGCGGCCGGCTGCGTGCTGTGGCGCCGCTCGACGCCGGACGGCACGCTGCGGCTGTGCCTGGTCCACCGGCCGAAGTACGACGACTGGTCCCACCCCAAGGGCAAGCTCAAGCGCGGTGAGGACCCGCTCGCGGGCGCCGTGCGCGAGGTGGCGGAGGAGACGGGCTACACCGCCGTTCCCGGCGTTGAGCTGTCCACCGTGACCTACATGGTGCGCGGCCGGCCCAAGCAGGTCCGCTACTGGGCCGCCGAGGCCGCGGCAGGCGGCTTCACCCCCAACAAGGAGGTGGACCGCATCCTGTGGCTGCCGCCGGAAGAGGCCCGGAAGCGGCTGACCCAGTTCCGCGACCGCGAGCTGCTCGACGAACTGACGGCGGCGCTGCGCCTCGGCTGAGCG
Organism: Streptomyces sp. NBC_01788; assembly: GCF_035917575.1. Lineage (GTDB taxonomy): Bacteria > Actinomycetota > Actinomycetes > Streptomycetales > Streptomycetaceae > Streptomyces. The sequence continues at coordinate 3,792,231 of NZ_CP109090.1, forward strand.
TGCCGGTGCCGGTCAGGCGCCGCCCTCGTGCCCCAGCGCGTCCGCGCGGGCGAGGCTGCGGGCCCGGCGGGCCGGCCCGCGCCAGCCGCAGGTACAGCGGGCCAGACAGAAGCGGCCCTGTTCGACTGTCGCCGCGCGGTGTCCCACGGCGTCCCGGTTCCCGCAGTCCTCCTGGGTGGGGCTCAGGCCCTCATGCTGCACCACGACGACAAACGTAGCCACGCCAGGTGAACGGGACGTTACGGCCGCCCGTCGATCGGGTGCGTGCGTGACGGGGGCCACCCACTCGTCGTTGACGGGACGACAGGGACCCGTGACGGACGTGGCAGCTGGGGGTAGGCAGGGCGATGGCGGTGCGGCGGCGGCTGGGTGTCCCTCCTGCTCGTGCTCGGGTGAGGCCGGGCGGCGCGCGCGCCGGGACGGGCGGCGCGGTGCTCGCGGCGGCCGTCCTGGCCGGGGCGTGCGCCACCGGATGCTCCGGCGGCGCGGACGCCGAGGACGCGCGCGCCGCGACCGATCCGGTGCAGGCCCTGCGCCAGGCGCCGGACGTGCTGCTGGAGGCGGGCAGCGCGCAGACCCGTACGTCGATGGAGATGGCCACCGGCGGGACCCGGGTGACGATCCGCGGCGAGGGCGGCTACGACTTCCGCGGACAGCGCGGGCAGCTGACGCTGGTGCTGCCGCAGAACCCGACCGGGGCCGCCGAGCACGTGCCGCTCACCGAGCTCCTCGCTCCGGGCGCGCTGTACATGAAGAACCGGGGAGCGGGCGTGCCGCCCGACAAGTGGGTGCGGGTGGACACGGCCACGCTCGTCGACGGCAACCTGGTCACCGGCGGGGCCACCGACCCGTTCGCCGCCGCCGAGGTGCTGCGCGGCACCCGCACGGCGACGTACGTGGACCGGACGGAGGTCGCCGGGGTCCCGGTGCGGCACTACCGGGGCACGGCCGATCTCGGGCTGGCGGCGAAGAGCGCCACGGCGGCCGACGAGGCGGCGCTGACCGCGGCGGCGAAAGGGTTCGCCACGGCCTCGGTCCCGTTCGACGCCTACCTCGACGACCAGGGCCGCATCCGCAAGCTCCGGCAGCGCTTCGCCTTCGTCAACGGGCAGCTCGGAAGCACCGTCGCCGTCTTCTCCACGACGCTGCTGTACGCCTTCGGCACCCCGGTGACCGTGACGCTGCCGCGGCCGCAGGACATCTACACCGGGCGGATCGCCGAATCGTGAGCCGGGCCGGGACCCGAATGGTCCGGGAAAATGACCGGCGAACTAGCCCTTTGGTGCCATGCGCCGCACACGGGCCGCTCCCTACGCTGGGAGCCGGCAGCGGCAGACGGCAGAGAAGAGGTGACGCGCGTGGCTCCGCTCGGCGGTACGGCGGTCCAGGACCACGTGGCCCTCGCCGAGATAGAGCTGTGCGGGGAGCTGATCATCGCGGCCTCGGCAGCCGAGGAGCGGCTCAGCCTGGAGAGCATCGACGAGGTGCTGCGGGTGGCCGAGGAGCGCGAGGCCGGCGCGGGCCGCAGAGCGCCGGGCGCCCGGCGGCCTCCCGGCCGGTGAGCCTCAGGTGCGCAGCAGCCGTCCGATCGCCTTCGTGGCCTCCTCCACCTTCGCGTCGATCTCCGATCCGCCCTTGAGGGCCGCGTCGGCGACGCAGTGCCGCAGGTGCTCCTCCAGCAGTTGCAGGGCGAAGGACTGCAGTGCCTTGGTGGAGGCGGACACCTGGGTGAGTATGTCGATGCAGTAGACGTCCTCGTCGACCATCCGCTGGAGCCCGCGGATCTGGCCCTCGATCCGGCGGAGCCGCTTGAGGTGCTCGTCCTTCTGCTTGTGGTAACCGTGCGTGACGGGCTCGTGCCCGGTGATTCCGCTCACGTTCTCGGAGGGCGCCGTCGCGCCGGCCTCGGTGGTCGTCATCGCGTCCTCGCTCCCGTAAATCTCGGCACACACCGAGGAGACATACCCCTGGCGGGTATATCGTAACGAATTCTGCCGGGTACCGGCAGCCTTGGCATGCCCCCGTGCGGAGCAGGGCAGGTCATGGGCGACACTGGGGGACGACCCCTTAGCCGTGGCCGGATGATGCGCTTACCATCACCCTGACCCCAACCGAAGCACCCCGAGGACCCCACGTGCGCTTTCGTCTGACCCCCAGGGAGACGAGCTTCTACGACATGTTCGCCGCATCCGCGGACAACATCGTCACGGGCTCGAAACTCCTGATGGAACTGCTCGGGGCGGACACCTCCGCCCGGGCCGAGATCGCAGAGCGTATGCGGGCCGCGGAACACGCAGGTGACGACGCCACGCATGCGATCTTCCACCAGCTGAACTCCTCGTTCATCACGCCCTTCGACCGCGAGGACATCTACTCCCTCGCGTCGTCCCTCGACGACATCATGGACTTCATGGAGGAGGCCGTCGACCTGGTCGTCCTCTACAACGTCGAGGAACTGCCCAAGGGCGTCGAGCAGCAGATCGAGGTTCTGGCCAGGGCGGCGGAGCTGACGGCCGAGGCGATGCCGCACCTGCGGACCATGGACAACCTCACCGAGTACTGGATCGAGGTGAACCGCCTGGAGAACCAGGCGGACCAGATCCACCGCAAGCTGCTCGCGCACCTGTTCAACGGCAAGTACGACGCGATCGAGGTGCTGAAGCTCAAGCAGATCGTGGACGTGCTGGAAGAGGCCGCGGACGCGTTCGAGCACGTGGCGAACACGGTGGAGACCATCGCGGTCAAGGAGTCCTGAGGCGTCCATGGACACCTTCGCTCTGATCCTGACCGTCCTGGTCGCTCTCGGCTTCGCCTACACCAACGGCTTCCACGACTCCGCCAACGCCATCGCGACCTCCGTGTCGACCCGGGCGCTCACCCCGCGCGCCGCGCTGGCCATGGCCGCCGCGATGAACCTCCTCGGCGCCTTCCTCGGCAGCGGGGTCGCCAAGACCGTCAGCGAGGGCCTGATCCAGACGCCCACCGGCGGCAAGGGGATGGGCATCCTCTTCTCGGCCCTCCTCGGGGCCATCGTCTGGAACCTGGTCACCTGGTACTTCGGCCTTCCCTCGTCCTCCTCGCACGCGCTGTTCGGCGGCATGGTGGGCGCGGCCCTCGCGGGCGGTACGACGGTCTACTGGTCCGGCGTGCTCGACAAGGTCGTCACCCCCATGTTCCTGTCCCCGGTGGTGGGCCTGATCGTCGGCTACCTGGTGATGACGACGATCATGTGGCTCTTCCGCAGGACCAACCCGCACAAGGCCAAGCGCGGCTTCCGCATAGCCCAGACGGTGTCGGCGGCCGGCATGGCGCTCGGACACGGCCTCCAGGACGCCCAGAAGACCATGGGTGTCGTGGTGATGGCCCTGGTCATCGCCGACGTCGAGGACTACGGAGACCCGATCCCGGTGTGGGTGAAGCTGGTCTCCGCCCTCATGCTGTCGCTGGGCACCTACGCGGGCGGCTGGCGCATCATGCGCACCCTGGGCCGCAAGATCATCGAACTGGACCCGCCGCAGGGATTCGCCGCCGAGACCACCGGCGCGTCGATCATGTTCGCCACGGCGTACCTCTTCAAGGCGCCGATCTCCACGACCCATGTGATCACCTCGGCGATCATGGGCGTGGGCGCGACGAAGCGGGTCAACGCCGTCCGCTGGGGCGTGGCGAAGAACATCGTCCTGGGCTGGTTCATCACCATGCCGGCCGCGGCGGTCGTGGCGGCCTGCGCCTTCTGGCTGATCAAGCTGGCGTTCCTGTAGCAGCCCGGCCCGGTGTGGTGACACTGGAACCATGACGAGCAAGGCACTCCTCGAAGGCGGGCCGGAGGATCTCGCGGGCACCCTGGTGCCTGTGGTCCCTCCCGGACAGGAACTGAAGATCCCGCACCTCGGGGGATACGAGCACTACAAGGTCACCTCGCGCCACGAGGACAGCAAGGAAGGACAGGTCACCGTCTACCGTTGGTGGGAGCGCACCGAAGTCGCAGAGTGAGCGGCCGGGCGCACACCCCGGCCGGTGAAAGCGTGCGGGCCCGCCCCCGGGAGCCGGGGGCGGGCCCTTCTGCCACCTCGCGGTGGCACCGCCATGCAGCACCGCGAGGAATCTGGGGGGACGCGCTCTAGCCGAAGCGGCCGGAGATGTAGTCCTCGGTCGCCTGCACGGACGGGTTGGAGAAGATCCGCTCGGTCTCGTCGATCTCGATCAGCCGGCCCGGCTTGCCCACGGCCGCCAGGTTGAAGAACGCCGTACGGTCCGAGACGCGCGCCGCCTGCTGCATGTTGTGCGTCACGATGACGATCGTGAAGCGCTCCTTCAGCTCGCCGATCAGGTCCTCGATGGCGAGCGTGGAGATCGGGTCGAGGGCGGAGCAGGGCTCGTCCATGAGCAGCACCTTCGGCTCGACCGCGATGGCGCGGGCGATGCACAGACGCTGCTGCTGACCGCCGGACAGGCCCGAGCCGGGCTTGTTCAGGCGGTCCTTGACCTCGTTCCAGAGGTTCGCGCCCTTGAGCGACTTCTCGACGATGTCGCCCAGCTCGCTCTTGCGGTAGTTGCCGTTCAGCCGCAGTCCCGCCGCCACGTTGTCGAAGATCGACATGGTGGGGAACGGGTTCGGGCGCTGGAAGACCATGCCCACCTCGCGGCGCACGGCCACCGGGTCCACCCCGGCGCCGTAGAGGTCCTCCTCGTCCAGGAGCACCTTGCCCTCGACGCGGCCGCCCGGGGTGACCTCGTGCATACGGTTGAGGGTGCGCAGGAACGTCGACTTGCCGCAGCCGGAGGGGCCGATGAACGCCGTCACCGAGCGCGGCTCGACCGTCATCGAGATGTCCTCGATCGCCTTGTGGGCGCCGTAGTAGGCGGTGAGCCCGCTCACATCGATTCGCTTGGCCATGACTACTTCACTTCCAAAAGTCCGGGGGTCGCTGACAGGCCCCGCGCGGCAGCAGCCGCAGATCGTTAACGGGGGGCCTTCCAGCGGGCGATGCCGCGGGCCACGAGGTTGAGGATCATCACGAAGGCGATGAGGGTGAGCGAGGCCGCCCACGCACGGTCGTACGCCGCGCCGGAGCCCGCGCTGTTCGTGTACTGCTGGTAGATGTACAGCGGCAGCGAGGACTGCGCCCCCTCGAAGGGGTTCGTGTTGATGAACGGGTTGCCGAAGACCAGCAGCAGCACGGGCGCGGTCTCACCGGCGATACGGGCGATGGCCAGCACGATGCCGGTCGTGATGCCGCCGATGGAGGTCGGCAGGACCACCCGCAGGATCGTGCGCCACTTGGGCACGCCCAGGGCGAGGGACGCCTCCCGCAGCTCGTTCGGCACGAGCTTGAGCATCTCCTCCGTGGAGCGGACCACGACGGGCATCATCAGGATGGCCAGGGCCAGCGAACCGGCGAAGCCGAAGGGCTGCATCTTGAAGATCAGCATCAGGCTGAGGATGAACAGGCCCGCGACGATCGACGGGATGCCGGTCATGACGTCGACGAAGAAGGTCACGGCCCGGGCGAGGTTCCCGCGCCCGTACTCCACCAGGTAGACAGCGGTGAGCACGCCGACCGGCGCGCCGATCAGGGTGGCGAGGCCGACCTGCTCCAGGCTGCCGATGATGGCGTGGTAGATGCCGCCGCCCGGCTCGGTGTCGGCGACCAGGCCCATCGAGTGGGTCAGGAAGTAGCCGTCCAGGACCTTCACACCGCGCTGGACGGTCGTCCAGACCAGGGAGATCAGCGGCACGAGGGCGAGCAGGAAGGCGACCCAGACGAGACTGGTCGCGACCCGGTCCTTGGCCTGGCGGCGGCCCTCGACACGGGCGGCGACGCCGTAGGTGCCCAGGACGAAGAGGATCGCGGCGATCAGGCCCCACTGGACACGGCTGTGGAGGCCGCCGGCCAGGCCGATGACGACCGCGGCGGCCAGGGAGCCGGCGGCGATGGCCCACGGCGACCACTTGGGCAGACTCGCGCCGCGCAGACTGCTGGAGCGCCTGTCGGCGATGGCTGCGTGGCTCATGCGTTGGCCCCCGAGTAGTCCTTGCGGCGGGCGATGATCAGGCGGGCCGCGCCGTTGACCAGCAGAGTGATGACGAACAGGACGAGACCGGAGGCGATCAGCGCGTCACGGCCGTACTCCGACGCCTCGCTGAACTTGCTGGCGATGTTCTGGGCGAAGGTGCCGCCGCCCGGGTCGAGCACGCTGGCCCCGATGGTGAAGGTCGGCGACAGCACGGTGGCGACGGCCATCGTCTCGCCGAGCGCGCGGCCCAGGCCCAGCATCGAGGCGGAGATCACACCGGAACGCCCGAAGGGCAGCACCGACATGCGGATGACCTCCCAGCGCGTGGCGCCGAGAGCCAGGGCCGCCTCCTCGTGCATCCGCGGGACCTGGCGGAACACCTCACGGCTGACGTTGGTGATGATCGGCAGGATCATGATCGCCAGCAGGATGCCGACAGTGAGCAGCGAGCGGGGGGCGCCGCCCTCCCAGGAGAAGACGCCGGTCCAGCCGAGGTAGTGGTTCAGCCAGCCGAACAGGCCGTCCAGGTTCGGGACCAGGATCAGCGCGCCCCACAGACCGAACACGATGGACGGCACGGCGGCGAGCAGGTCGATCACGTACGCGATGGGGCCGCTCAGGCGGCGCGGGGCGTAGTGCGTGAGGAAGAGCGCGATGGCGACCGCGACGGGCACGGCGATGACCATGGCGATGATCGAGGAGACCACCGTGCCGAAGGCCAGCACGGCGATGCCGAAGACCGGCGGCTGAAGGCCGGTGTTCCACTCGAAGGTGGTCAGGAAGTTGCCGTGGTCCTTGCTGATCGCCAGCGAGGCACGGTAGGTCAGGAAGACCGCGATCGCGGCCATGACCACCAGCAGCAGGATGCCCGACCCACGGGTGAGACCGAGGAAGATCCGGTCTCCGGGACGGGTGGCACCGCGGGCGGCGCGCTTCTGCCCGGCCGCGGTCGGTTGAGGGGAAGGCGCGTCGGCGCCCGTCGTATGCGTTGATATGTCCATCGGGATCTCCGGTCTGCGGAGACGTACGTGGGGTACGGCTCCTGGCGGCGGTGCACCGGAAGGTGCGGCCCGGCCCCGTCAGGGGGGCCGGGCCGCACTGGGATCAGCTCAGGCCGTCGATGGTGGTGCGGACCTTGCTGATGATCGCGTCGGGGATCGGCGCGTAGTCGTTCGCGGTGAGGATGCTCTGGCCCTCCTCGCTGGCGATGTAGCGCAGGAACGCCTTGGTGGCCGGCAGGGTGTCGGCCTTGTTGCCCTTGTCGCAGGCGATCTCGTACGTGACCAGGACCATCGGGTAGGCACCCTCGGCCTTGGTGTTGTAGTTCAGCTGCAGGGCCAGGTCGCTGCCGGTGCCGACGACCTTGGCGTCCGCGATGGCCTTGGTGGCGTTCTCGACGGAGGCCTTGACCGGGGCGGCGGCACCCGTGTTGATGTCGACCGTGGTCATGTCCTTGGCGTACGACAGCTCGAAGTAGCCGATCGCGCCCTCGGTCTGCTTCACCTGCTGGGCCACGCCGGAGGACTGCGGAGCAGCCTGGCCGCCCTTGGCCTGCCAGGCCTTGCCGCCCTCGTACTTCCAGTTCGCCGGGGTGGCGGCCTTCAGGTACTTGGTGAAGTTGTCCGTGGTGCCGGACTCGTCCGAGCGGTGGAACGCCTGGATCTTCAGGTTGGGCAGCTTGGCGTCGGGGTTCAGCTTCTTGATCGCCGCGTCGTCCCAGTTCTTGATCTTGCTGTCGAAGATCTTCGCCAGGGTGGGGGCGTCCAGGACGAGGCTGTCCACGCCCGGGACGTTGTAGCCGAGCGCGATCGGGCCGCCGACCATCGGCAGGTCGATGCCCTGACCGCCGTCGGTGCAGATCTTCTGGGAGGCGGTGACCTCTTCGGGCTTCAGCGCCGAGTCGGAGCCGGCGAAGGCGACCTGGCCCTGGGTGAACGCCGTGACGCCGGCGCCGGAGCCGCCGCCCTTGTAGTTGATCTGCACGCCACAGGCCTGGCTGAACTGCTTCACCCAGGCGTCGATCGCGTTCTTCTGCGCCGAGGAGCCGTCGGCGAGCAGCTGGCCCTTGGCGTCGTCACACTTGATGGAGCTGTTGGAGGCCGCGGTGCTGCTGTCGCTGCCGGCGTTGTTCTTGCCGGTGTCGTCAGAGCCGCACGCCGTGAGGGCCAGGGCGCCGGAGACGGCGAGTGCGCCGAGAGCGAGTGCCCGCCGGGTCTTGCGCTGAAGCTTCACTTGAGTTCCTTCCAGGAGCCGCCGTCCTGTTCGGCGGCGTGCGAGGTGTGGACGACACCGATGCACCGACGTGCGCATCAGCACCGGGTAAGGCCGAAATTAGGCAGAACAGGTGAAGCCGCCGATGGCCGGAAGTGAACGAGGGGTGAACCCCTGCCGACAGTGCGGTGAGGTCACGGAATGCTTACGTCGAGGCCACGGAAGGAGACATGGCCGGGGCGGGCCCGTCGCCATGGATCGGGGGCGCGCCGAACCCCCGGGGAACGCCGCGTTCCCCACCCCGCGGACCGCACCGTGCCGCCGGCCCGCGCGACCGAATCGGCCCGCGCCCGCGTGTCGGTGACGCCCCGACCGCCGTACTGTGGCAGTCCTGCGGCGCGGTTCCCCGGAACCCTCCGGGCCTCCTCGTCGTCTCGTTCCACAGGAACGATCAGGAGGTGCGGGCATGGAACGGCGGACTTTCCTGGGGGGCGGCGCGGCAGCGCTCGCCGCTGCCGCGACGAGCGCGTGCAGCGGCGGCACGGGCGCCCCGGCCCGGGCGGCGGCGGACCGGACGACCGCCCGGGAGATGTCGGCTGCCTCCGGCACCACCAGCACCCCGTCCGCCACCGGCTGGGCCGCGCTCGCCCGCTCCCTGCACGGCACCCTGATCCGCCCGGGCGACGCCTCCTGGACGACCGCCAAGCAGCTCTACAACACCCGCTTCGACAACCTCAGGCCCACCGCGGTCGCCTACGTGGCCAACGCCGACGACGTACGGACCGTGCTGTCCTACGCCCGCGCCCACCACCTCCGCGTAGCCGTCCGCAACGGCGGCCACTCCTACGGCGGCTGGTCCTCCGGCGACGGCCGGCTGATCATCGACGTCTCCAAGCTCGGCCAGATACGGGCGAGCGGCTCCTCCGCGGTGATCGGCGCCGGCGCCAAGCTCATCGACATCTACCGCACGCTCACCGCGAAGGGCGTCACGATCCCCGGCGGCTCCTGCCCGACCGTGGGCATCTCCGGCCTGGTCCTGGGCGGCGGTCACGGAGTCGTCGCCCGCGCCTACGGCCTGACCTGCGACAGCCTGACCGGGGCCACCCTCATCACCGCGGACGGCAGGCAGCTGACCGCCGACGCCACCCAGAACAAAGACCTGTTCTGGGCGCTGCGCGGCGCGGGCAACGGCAACTTCGGCGTCGTCACCGAACTGCGGTTCAGGACCCACCCCGCACCGCAGGCCGTGTCGGCGTACCTGACCTGGCCCTGGGCGAAGGCCGCGGCGGTGATGAAGGCCTGGCAGGAGTGGGGACCCGTCCAGCCGGACGAGATCTGGTCCTCGCTGCACCTGGAGAACACGGCGGGCGGCACGCCCAGGGTGTCCGTGGCCGCCTTCTCCCTGGGCACCTACGGCGCGCTGCAGAACGCGGTGGACCGCCTGGCCGCGTCGGTCGGCGCCCCGGCGTCGAGCGTGTCGCTCAGGCGCCACTCCTACTGGCAGGCCATGGACGCCTACGCCGGCTGCTCGTCCTTCCCGGTGGAGGCCCAGTGCCACCTGCCGGGCAAGACGCCCGGCCGCTCCCCGCAGGGCAGGCTCGGCCGCGAGACCTACGCGGCCCGCTCGGACTTCTTCGACCGCTCCCTGTCCTCGGCCGGCATCCGGACGCTGGTGGCGCAGCTGCCCTCGGTGCGCGGCGGCGCGGGCAGCATCGCGTTCACCGCGCTCGGCGGGGCGGTCAACCGGGTCTCCCCGACGGCGACGGCCTTCGTCCACCGACGCTCACGCATGCTGGCCCAGTACGTCGCCTCCTGGCGCCCGGGCACCACCGGCTCGGCGGCCCAGGCCTGGCTGACCTCGGCGCACGACGCCATGCGGCCCTACGCCTCCGGAGCGGCCTACCAGAACTACAGCGACCCCACCCTGAAGAACTGGCGCACCGCCTACTACGGCGACGCGGCGACCCGCCTGGCCAAGCTGAAGCGGCAGTACGACCCGCAGAACTTCTTCTCCTACCCGCAGGGCCTGTGACGCCCGGCGAGCCACCGTGAGACCCGGCAGCGGACGGCCGGGGCACGGCGGGGCGCCGGGGGCGCTCCGCTAGGCCGCCAGGTCCCGGTCCTCCGCCGACGCCCGCTCCCCGGCGGAGCAGCCGGAGACCACCGCGTCGCCCGCGCCGCCACGCCGCGCGCGCACCAGCCGGCCGCCCCACGCCGACCCCTCGACCGCCTTCATCAGCGGCGTGAGCAGGGCCATGGCCAGGGGGGAGAGCAGCAGCGCGACAGCCGTACCCAGCGCGAACCCGCCGACCACGTCCGTCGGATAGTGCACGCCCATGTAGACCCGGCAGAACCCCTCGAACAGCGCCAGCACGATCCCGGCCAGACCGAAGCGCCGGTCGACGACGAACAGCGCGACCGCCATCGCCATGGTGATCGTCGCGTGATCGCTCACGAAGGAGTAGTCGGTCTTGCCGGGCACCAGGACATCGAGCCCCCGATGGTCCAGGAAGGGCCGGGGCCGCTGCACGAAATCCCTTATCGGCACGTTCACGAGCACCGCGAGGCCGGCCGCCAGCGGCGCCCACACCAGCGCGGCCACGCCGGACGCCGCCCCCTCGCCGCCCCGGCGCCGCACGGACCACCAGCACCCCAGCACGAGCAGCACCATGGCGAGCAGCAGCCCGTACTCACCGACGAACTCCATGACCCGGTCGAACCAGTGCGGGGCGTTCCTGGCCAGGCTGTTGATGTCGTAGAGCAGGTCGACGTCGGGGTTCGACCCGGATTCGGCGAGTCCAGCCATCCTGCTGCGGCCCCTTCGTCGTGTCGTCGCGGGCGCACCCGGCGTGCGCCGCTCCAGCCCACCCCCGTGGTCGTAGATCCGCTTCCGCTGCACGCGCGCAGGGTCCGCACGCCACCGGACATCCACTTGGCTACGTCATCAGCAACGCACGACCCCGATGGATGCGTTCCGCACTCCACCGAACGATCACGCAGACGTTATCGAAGAGAGACTCGTCGCCGCAGCTCAGGGGGGCGGCTCACCCTCCGCTCACACCGCGGAGGGGAGCGCCTTCGCGCCGTCCTCGGTGACCCTGGTGGCCCCGAAGTAGTCGGGTGTGTCGACGGGATCGAAGCGGATCACGGCGCCCGTCCTCGGCGCGTCGATCATGTACCCGCCGCCGACGTAGATGCCGACGTGCCGGATGGCCCGCGAGTTGGTCAGGTCGTCGGAGAAGAACACCAGGTCACCCGGCAGGAGTTCGTCCCGCTTGGGGTGCGGCCCGGCGTTGTACTGGTCGTTGGCGACCCGCGGCAGCGTGACCCCCACGCTCTCGTAGGCGGCCTTGGTCAGGCCCGAGCAGTCGAACCGCCCGCCCTGCTCAGGGGTGCCGTTCCCGCCCCACAGATAACGCGTGCCCAGCTTGCTCTGCGCGTACGTGATGGCCGCCGCGGCCTGCCGGGAGGGGTCGACACGGGCGACGGGGGCGGCGAAGCTCTTCTCCAGGGTCGTGATCGTCTTCACGTAGTTCCGCGTCTCCGCGTACGGCGGCACGCCCCCGTGCCTGATGACCGCGTCGGCCCCCGCGTTGTAGGCCGCGAGCATGTTGTGCGTGGCGTTGCCCGGCACGCTCTTGACGTAGGAGGCGAGTTCGCAGTCGTAGGACGCGGCCGAGGGGATCGCGTCGTTCGGGTTCCAGACGTCCGCCTTCCCGTCGCCGTCGGCGTCGATGCCGTGCGTGGCCCAGGTGCTCGGGATGAACTGCGCGATCCCCTGCGCCGCGGCGGGACTCCTGGCGTTCGGGTCGAACCCGCTCTCCTGGTACAACTGGGCCGCCAGCAGAGCCGGGTTGATCGCGGGGCAGAGATTGCCCCATCTCTGCACGAGGGACTGGTACGCGGCCGGCACGGCGCCCTTGGCGAGCCCCACGGACCCGCCGCCCGCCCCGCCCGCGATGTTCCCCGCGGCGACGTAGACGCCGACGACGAGCAGGGCGACGAAGCTGAGCCCGGAAGCGACGACGGCGACCGCCACGATCCATGCCTTACGCACCGTCAACCGCCCCTCGTCGCACGGGAGTCCGCCGTCGACAGTGTAGAGGCGCCGGCACCGCTTTCCAGGTGATCACACACGGGCGCAGGGCAGCACGGCGGTCAGCCACCGTGCGACCCCGCGGCGAGGGGCGGCGCGGGGCGGATCAGGGAGCGGCGGTCGCGTTCTTGTAGAGCCGGTCCGCGGCGGCCCCCAGCACCACGCTGTACGACGTGTCCGCAGTCGAGCCGCCCGCCTCGTGGCCGCCGAGCACGCCGACGACCTCCTGGTCGCCGTTGATCCACGGGCTGCCGCTGGTGCCGCCGGTGAACTCCGGGCAGTCGATGCGCTGCTGCGTGCCGCTGTGGGCCCGCGGCCGGTTGGTGCAGCTGATGGGCACCTCGTGGGAGTCCGGGTAACCGGTGAGGGTGACCGCGGTCGCCCCGGTCGCCGCCCCGGTGAGGAAGCGGTTGGCGCCGACGGCGTCCTCGACACCCTTCCCGCCCTGCGGGGCGATCACAGCGAAGGCCATGTCGCTGTCCTCGTCCTGGTGCGCGGTCCAGTCGTCGGGCAGGAAGCGCTGCTTGACCTTCCACACCCCGTAGGGCGCCCGGCCGTCCCGGTACCCCGGCACGAACACCAGGTCGGAGTCCCCGCTCAGGCAGTGGGCGGCGGTGACGACGAGGTCGCGGTGGGGGCTGTGCACCACCGAGGCCGTACAGAAGTGGTTGCCGGCGAGGTCGTCGGCCTTGTCCGCGCCGAACAGCGCCCCGACCCGGGCACTCTGCGGGGTCTTGGACGTGACGGCGGTCACCCCGAGCGGTTCGGGCTCCTCGAACGGGCCGGTCATCCCATGCGGTCCGATCATGCTGAGCGCGCCCGGGCCGTCGTGCGCGGCCGCGACGGAGACCGAGGTCACGGCGAGCAGCACCAGCGTGGCGAACAGCGCCCGCGCACCGGCCCGGCGACGCCCGGGACGTGCGCGATCGGCGAGGCTCTCGATACCTGAGGTGCGCTTCATCAGGCTCCACTGTGACGGACGGGGATGAGAAACGGACCCCGACTTCCCTGAGATTCTCCTGTGAAACGCCCGTTCATCGTATGACCGGGCTCACACCGCCTCCCCCGACGCGCCCCGCCCGCCGGGACGCCGCCGGGGGCGCCGGGAACGCGGTGCCGACGCGGAGAAGCGTGAGACCATCGGCCACGGGCGACCGCTCACCCGACTGGTCGTCAGAACCCTTGCCGGCACGTGAGAAACGTCAACGACGGAACCACATCACGGGTTGCGGTCGGACTTCATTGCCCGGCGTGACCTGCCGTGATACACAGAGTGACCATACGTACGAAACCCACCAGGCAATGCCGTCAAGTCGACATACGGCGGCGTCATTGTCGGCGAGAATGGGCCTGCCCTCTGCACGAAGGCAGGGGAAGCGGAACTACCCAACAGGGGCGGTGACTTACATGCTCTTTGCGGCCGACAAGGGAGACATCAACACCATCATCGGCGGGATCGCTCCGAACTGGGGGCCCTTCGGCAGCCTGGGCAACGAGGCGAAGGTGATGATCGAGGTGGTGATGGCCGTGGCCATCCTGCTCTGCCTCGGCATCGCCATCTGGGGCGCCGCCAAACAGCGCATCGGCGCCACGGCCCTGCGCGACACGTTCAGTGCCGAACAGGGCAAGGGCCTGATCATCGCCGGACTGACGGGCGTGTTCATCATCGGCTCGCTCGGCACGCTCTTCACCATCGTGTACGGCATGGCCGTGTAACCGGCGCATACCCGCGCATGCCGCGCACGGTGCTCCGTGCGCACCGCCGGCCGGACCCTCCGGGCGCGCCCGGTGACCCCGCTGCCCCTACCCACCCACCGTGCCCACCGGCTGAGGTTGCGTTTCCCTGATGTCGAGTCACCACACCGCGTCCACGCGGGAACCAGCACGGCTACCGTCGTACTTCCAGGCATTCCGGTACGAGGTCGAGGGGGCGTACGGGGCATGAGTCGCTCAGACGGGCACGGGTACGGCGATTCGGCGCGCGCCGACGACGGGCCGTACGCGGGCGGGCAGACCCGCACCCGGCTCCCGGACCGGCCCGGCGACCCCTACGGAGGCGCGCGGCGCGGCGGCCGCTCGTCCTCGCGCAGCCTGATCACGGTGGTCGCCGTCGTCGTCCTCCTCATCGCCGCGATCGCCTTCGCGAACCGCTCAGGAGGCCGCTCCCCCGCCGCCGGCGGCGGCACCGCCGACAAGCCCAAGGCGGCGGCGACCGCGGCGACCGGCAAGCAGCCGGTCCACACGAAGACGGACGGCCTCCCGTCGGGCTTCGCCCACGACGAACAGGGAGCACAGAGCGCCGCCGCGAACTACGCCGTGGCCCTCGGCTCGACCGGCATGTTCAAGAAGGGCACCCGGCACACCCTCCTGGGCCTCCTCTACACCCCCGACGCGGCGGCCCGCCTCCAAGGACCCATGGACCAGGCCTACTCGGCGGACTTCCTCAACAGGATGGGCCTGGACGCGGACGGCAACCCGCCCGCCGGCAGCACGTTCGTCTCACGTGTGGCGCCGGTGGGCACCACCGTGCAGCAGTACAGCGACAGCAGCGCCAGGGTCGCGGTCTGGTACGTGGGACTCATCGGCATGTCCGCGAAGACCTCCACCGACCCGGTCACCTCGTCCTGGAAGACGTGGACGTTCGAACTCCAGTGGTCGAGAGGCGACTGGAAGATCGTCTCCGACTCGCAGAAGGCCGGCCCCGCCCCGGTCCCCGGCGACGACAGGGCCGCCACCTCCGACGAGATCCGCAAGGCCACCGAAGAGTACGGAGGGTTCACGTATGCCCGGTAGCAAGCAGCGCCTGCTGGGGCTCACCGGAGCCGTGGCAGCCGTGCAGACGACGGTCGTACTGCTGGCCACCCGCGCCGTCGCCGATCCCTCGCCCAGCCCGACGCCCTCGCCGACGGCGAGCAAGAACAACTGCGACCTCATCTTCGGCGACGCCAAGAAGTACTGCGAGCGCGGCAACGGCACCAGCAGCGGTTCCACGGCTCCCGACCCCACCTCCACCCTCGACCCCCTCTCCTCGCTCGCCAAGGGCTGTGCCGACGCCGCGTCGTGGACCGTCACCAAGCTCAGCAAGGCCGTGCAGGAGACGGCGAACGTCGACTTCACCAACCAGAAGTTCCTCCAGCAGTACGCGGTCGTGTTCGCCGCCTCGACCGTGCTCACACTGCTGCTCTGGCTGCTGGCCGTGGCCAAGCGCGCCGTACGCGGCGTACCGCTGTCCACCGCCATCTCCGAGGCGGTCGGCTTCCTCTGGCTGACCGTGCTCGCCTCCGCCTTCACCCCGCTGATCCTCTACACGGTCGTCTCGGCCACCGACGGCGTCTCCGACGTCCTCGCCAAGGCCACCGGCGACCAGGCCGGCACCTTCTTCGGCACGTTCTCCGCCGCGCTCGGCAAGGGCGAGAACATCGGCGGCGGACCGATCATGCTGATCGTCGTCTCCCTGGTCTCCATCCTCGCCGCCGGCGTGCTCTGGCTGGAGCTCGTCATCCGCGCCGCCCTGCTCTACGTCGGCGCCCTGCTCGGCACCGTCGTCTACGCCGGACTGGTCGACAAGAACCTGTGGGGCCACGTCCGCCGCTGGGCCGGAATCATGATCGCGGTGATCATGGTGAAGCCGGTCATCGTCATCGTGCTCGGGCTCGCCGGAGCGCTCTCCTCCGGCGACAACGGCCCCGGCGCCTTCTCCGCGGTCGTCTCCGGCCTCGCGATCATCCTGCTGGCCATCTTCGCGAGCGCCATGATCTACCGGTTCGTCCCGGGCTTCGGCGACGAGATCGCGGCCGGCCGCAACAACCGCATCATGCGGGGCGCCGAGGGCAAGGCCGCCGCGGTCATCAGCTCCCCGGCCACCATGGTCGCGCAGGGCATCAAGACCCACAGCACCCGCGCCGACAGCAACGGCGGCGGCCAGTCGTCCGCCCCCCGCCCGGCCAACCCGGCCGCCGGCGGCGTCGCCGCGCACAGCGCGCGCGTCCCGGACGGTGGCGGCGGATCCGGCCCCTCCACCACACCCGCTCCCCGCGCACCCAGCCCGGTGAACACCCCCCACGCCGGAAGCACCCGCAACAGCAGCACCAACCGCCCGGGAGGTGAAGGACGTTGACGACCGACTCCCACGTGTCCCACGCGGTCGCGTCCCGCCGTACCTATCTGATCGGCCGCGCCCGGCCGAACGCGATCGTCGGCCGCAACCGCGAGTCCGGCGAGATCGCCCTGATCATCGCGGGCGCGTTCATCGGCATGATGTGCGGACTGCTGGTCCCGGTGCTGCCCCTGCGCATCGTCCTGCTGACGGGCTTCCCGCTGCTGGCCCTGGCCGCGGTCTACGTGCCCTACCGGCACCGCACCTTCTACAAGTGGTTCGAGATCAACCGCAGCTACAAACGCACCGTCAAGCGCGGCGCCGTCTACCGCTCCAGCGTGATGGAGGCCGGAACGGGCCTGGACGGCCGCGAGGTCGAGATCGGGCCGCCGCCCGGCATCGGCCGGATCACCTGGCTCGCCGCGCCGTTCGGCCCCGACGAGATCGCCGTGCTGCTGCACGCCGACCGCAGAACCGTCACCGCCGCCATCGAGATCGAGGGCCCCGGCGTCGGCCTGCGCGACTCCGAGGACCAGGAAGCCCTCGTCGACCGCTTCGGCACCCTGCTCAAGCACGTGGCCAACGGCGACGGCTTCGTCACCCGCCTGCAGATGCTCGCCCGCACCCTCCCCGCCGACCCCGACGCCCACGCCAAGGACGTCACCGTACGCGGGGACGAACGGGCACCGCACTGGCTCCAGCAGTCCTACGACCAACTGCAGTCCATGGTGTCCACCAGCAGCGAGCAGCACCGCGCCTACCTCGTCGCCTGCATGCACTACACCCGCGAACTCGCCGCCGAGGCCCACGCCATGGCGCGGGCCGCCCGGCCCCACACGGGCCGCAAGCTGGACCGGGACGCCGGACTCGCGGTCGTCATGGCCCGCGAGCTGACCGACATCTGCTCCCGGCTCCAGGAGGCCGACATCCGCGTACGGCAGCCGCTCGGTCAGGGGCGGCTGGCCTCGCTGATCCACTCCATGTACGACCCGGACCACCCGATCGACCACATCCAGGCGATGACCAAGCGCAACGCCTGGCCGGCCGAGCTGGACGCCATGGAGCCGACGTACCTCCAGGCCAAGACCCGCGAGTCGTCGACCCGCGCCCCCTGGTGCCACGCCACCGCGTGGGTCAAGGAATGGCCGATGACCCCGGTCGGCGTGAACTTCCTCGCGCCCCTCCTCGTCCACACCCCGGACGTCATCCGCACCGTCGCCGTCACGATGGACCTCGAACCCACCGAGATCGCCATCGAACGCATGCTGACCGAGAAGACCAACGACGTCGCCGAGGCCAGCCGCGCCGCGAAGATGAACCGCACCGTGGACCCGCGCGACGTCGCCGCCCACAGCCGCCTCGACCAGCGCGGCGAGGACCTCGCCAGCGGCGCGGCCGGCGTCAACCTGGTCGGCTACATCACCGTGTCCTCCCGTTCCCCCGAGTCCCTGGCCCGCGACAAGCGGACGATCAGGGCCTCGGCCGGGAAGTCCTACCTGAAACTCGAGTGGTGCGACCGCGAGCACCACCGCGCCTTCGTGAACACGCTCCCGTTCGCCACCGGAATCCGACGGTAGGGGCTGATGCTCTGATGCGGGACCCGCTGACCTCACTCACGGACGCCTTCACCACCTTCCTGTTCGGGAAGGTGGAGACGACCCGGCTGCCGGTGAGAACGTCCACGGGCCAGGCCCAGGCGGTCTACCTGCCCACCGCCGCGCCCGGCCTCGGCGACTCGGGCGTCATCATCGGCCGCGAGGTGTACTCCGGAAAGGGCTACATCTACGACCCCTTCCAGCTCTACGGCCAGCAGCTCCCCGCCCCGCACTGGCTGGTCCTCGGCGAGTCCGGCAACGGCAAGTCGGCGCTGGAGAAGACCTACGTCCTGCGCCAGCTCCGCTTCCGCGACCGCCAGGTCGTCGTCCTGGACGCCCAGGGCGAGGACGGGGTCGGCGAGTGGAACCTCATCGCGGAGCAGCTGGGCATAACGCCGATCCGGCTGGACCCGATGGCGGCCCTCGACCACGGCATCCGGCTCAACCCCCTGGACCCGTCGATCACGACCACGGGCCAGCTCGCGCTGCTGCGCACCATCATCGAGGTCGCCATGGGGCACGGCCTGGACGAGCGTTCCGGCTTCGCGCTGAAGGTCGCCCACGCCTACGTCAACGAGACGATCGTGGAACGCCAGCCGGTGCTGTCGGACATCGTCGAGCAACTCCGCCACCCCGAGCCGGAGTCGGCCGAGGCGATGAACGTCGCCATAGACGACGTACGGGCCTGGGGCCTGGACGTGGCGCTGGTCCTGGACCGGCTGGTCGACGGTGACCTGCGCGGCATGTTCGACGGCCCCACCACGGTCGGCATCGACCTGGACGCGCCCCTGATCATCTTCGACCTGTCCCACATCGACCGCAACTCCATCGCCATGCCGATCCTGATGGCGATCGTCGGCGTGTGGCTGGAGCACACCTGGATCCGCCCCGACCGCAAGAAGCGCATCTTCCTGGTCGAGGAGGCCTGGCACATCATCAACAGCCCGTTCGTGGCCCAGCTGTTCCAGCGGCTGCTGAAGTTCGGCCGCCGGCTCGGTCTGTCGTTCGTGGCCGTCGTCCACCATCTGTCAGACGTGGTGGACGGGGCGGCGGCCAAGGAGGCCGCCGCGATCCTGAAGATGGCCTCCACCAGGACGATCTACGCCCAGAAGGCGGACGAGGCGAGGGCGACGGGAGGGGTGCTCGGCCTGCCCAGGTGGGCGGTCGAGATCATCCCGAGCCTGACCCCCGGTATCGCGGTCTGGGACGTCAACGGCAATGTCCAGGTGGTCAAACACCTGGTCACCGAGACCGAACGGCCGCTGGTGTTCACCGACCGCGCCATGACGGAGTCCTCCAGCGACCGCCTCGCCGACGACAGCCTGCGCGCCGCGGAGCTGGAGGCGGAGGAGCGGGCGGCGGCCTTCATGGGACAGCACATCGGCGACCTGGGCGGCTCCTCCGAGTCGACGGTGGCCTAGAGGGGGCGCGCGCGTGAGACCGGACGACCGCGACCACGGACAGGGCCGCCAGGGCCGTCGGGACGGCCAGGGCGGCGTTCCCGACGGCCTGCTGGTCGGCGTCATGGCCTTCCTGCTCGGCATGACCCTGCTGGTGTGGACGGCCACCGGACTCGCCGGCCTGTTCACCCACGGCTCCTGGCCCGCCGGGGTCGCCTTCACCCGCACGCCGCCGGCGATGCGCCACCTCATCACCGACCCGCACGACATCCCCGCCGCCTGGCCGGACACTCCGCCGGACGCGCTGTCGGGCTACGGGCTGTTCTGGGGCCTGTTCATCGGCCAGCTGATGGTGCTGCTCGTACTGACCGTGTTCGTGATGGGCACCGTGGCCCGCTGGCGAGCCGGACGGCTGCGCAGACGGGCGGAGAGGGCGGCGGCCCGGGAGCGGGCGACGGCGCCGGAACCCCAGGAGGCGCCCGCGCCGGTTCCGCACGAGGTGCCCACCCAGCGGGCGGCCCCGCAGCCCGGACGGCCGCTCGTGGCCGCCCAGCAGTCCGCCGAGGCCCCGCAGGAGGCCGCGCCGGCGGCCCCGCAGTCCTCGAACCGGGCGGAACCCGCGGCCCCGCCCACGCAGCCCCTCATGCCCCTCGCCGCCGGCCGTCACGGCGGGCCGGCCGGCGGACGGGAGACGATCCTGACCGCCCCGCGGGAAGTCCGGCAGGCGGCCGCGGCCCAGGCGATCCGGGACGCGGCGGGCCCGGCCCTCGTCATCACGTCGAACCCCGTCCTGTGGCAGGACACGAAGGACTCACGGGCCAAGCTGGGCCCGGTCCTCCTCTACGACCCCGGCCACCTCTGCGACACCCCGGCCCGCCTCCACTGGTCCCCCACGGCGGGCTGCGAGGACAAGGCGACGGCGGCCGCCAGAGCCGCCGCGCTGCTCGCCCCGGTCCGCCCCGCCGCCAAGGTGGACCAGGCGACCGGCGACACCGCGGAGACCCTTCTGCGCAGCTTCCTGCACGCCGCCGCCGTCGACGGCCGCGCGATCCGTCACGTCCATCGCTGGGCCCAGGGCACACAGGTCCAGGAGGCCGTGCGGATCCTCCGTACGAACCCCAAGGCCGCCGCCGGTTCTGCCGGCGAGCTGGAGTCCTCGCTCACCTCGTATCCCGAACGCCGTGACATGGCCCAGGAGTTGACCGGTCGCGCACTGGCCTCACTGGTCACGGTCAACATCCGCGAGGCCTGCACTCCCAACCGAACTGATGCGGTCGCCCTGGATTCCTTCGTGAACGAAGGGGGCACGCTTTATGTGGTCGGCGAATCCCTCGAGGATCCCCGGACCGACCCGGGTGCGATGCCCCTCCTGACGGCACTCGCCTCAAGCGTGGTCGAGCGCGGCCGGCGCATGGCCGAACGGTCATCCTCCGGTCGCCTCGACCCACCACTCACGCTCATCCTGGACGACGTGGCCGCCGTCGCCCCGCTTCCCCAGCTCCCGGAGCTGCTGGCCGCCGGAGCCGGCCAGGGGCTGCCCACGCTGGTCCTGCTCCGCTCCCGCGAACAGGCCCGCGCCCGCTGGCCGCACGCCGAGCTCCCGGCATGACCCGCGGCTGTCGCCAGGCCCCTCCTGCTCCCAGGGCCCTCAGGGGCGTTCGAGGACGTACTCCAGTTCGGACTCGGCCGAGCCGGCCGTCAGCGGCACGCTGACGCCGCTCGGCAGGAACCCGATCCTGCGGTAGAAGCGCAGGGCCCGCCCATTGTCCTCGTGCACGATGAGCCGCACCCGCCCCACGTCGATGTCCCAGGCCCATTGCAGGGCCTCGTCGAACAGCAACTCGGTCAGCCCGCACCCACGGTGCTCGGGTCGCACATAGACACCTACGACGTGCCCCTGCCGCCGCTCGACCGGGAACCCGGCCCAGTCCGTCGTGCCGGCCTCCTCGACGAGCACGGTCACGCTTCCGACCCACTCGCCGTCCGGCCCCTCCACGATGAACTGCCGAGCGCCACCTGCCGACCCCACGGAAGCCCCGGCCGTCCGCTCCTGCCAGAACGAGTCGGGCCTGGCCATGGCGTCGTCGTACGTCTCCAGAAAGGCGAGGTGGGCCACCGGGTCCTGGAGGGCGACCAGTCGCAGCGCCTTCGCGGCGGGCCACTCCTCGGCGCGTACGGCACGGACGACGTACTGCTCGGTGCTGCTGGTGCTGCCAGGGCTGCTCATGAGCCCACGGTAATGGACAAAAAAGAAAGGGCCCACACCTTTTCGGTGTGGGCCCTTTCATCAAAATTTGTTCGGCGGCGTCCTACTCTCCCACAGGGTCCCCCCTGCAGTACCATCGGCGCTGTGAGGCTTAGCTTCCGGGTTCGGAATGTAACCGGGCGTTTCCCTCACGCTATGACCACCGAAACACTATGAAACTATCAACCGGAGCCGTAACACATGGCTACGACGGTTGTTCGTGGTTTCAGAACCAACACAGTGGACGCGAGCAACTGAGGACAAGCCCTCGGCCTATTAGTACCGGTCACCTCCACACGTTACCGTGCTTCCAGATCCGGCCTATCAACCCAGTCGTCTACTGGGAGCCTTACCCCATCAAGTGGGTGGGAGTCCTCATCTCGAAGCAGGCTTCCCGCTTAGATGCTTTCAGCGGTTATCCCTCCCGAACGTAGCCAACCAGCCATGCCCTTGGCAGGACAACTGGCACACCAGAGGTTCGTCCGTCCCGGTCCTCTCGTACTAGGGACAGCCCTTCTCAAGACTCCTACGCGCACAGCGGATAGGGACCGAACTGTCTCACGACGTTCTAAACCCAGCTCGCGTACCGCTTTAATGGGCGAACAGCCCAACCCTTGGGACCGACTCCAGCCCCAGGATGCGACGAGCCGACATCGAGGTGCCAAACCATCCCGTCGATATGGACTCTTGGGGAAGATCAGCCTGTTATCCCCGGGGTACCTTTTATCCGTTGAGCGACGGCGCTTCCACAAGCCACCGCCGGATCACTAGTCCCGACTTTCGTCCCTGCTCGACCCGTCGGTCTCACAGTCAAGCTCCCTTGTGCACTTACACTCAACACCTGATTGCCAACCAGGCTGAGGGAACCTTTGGGCGCCTCCGTTACTCTTTAGGAGGCAACCGCCCCAGTTAAACTACCCATCAGACACTGTCCCTGATCCGGATCACGGACCCAGGTTAGACATCCAGCACGACCAGACTGGTATTTCAACGACGACTCCACAACCACTGGCGTGGCCGCTTCAAAGTCTCCCAGCTATCCTACACAAGCCGAACCGAACACCAATATCAAACTGTAGTAAAGGTCCCGGGGTCTTTCCGTCCTGCTGCGCGAAACGAGCATCTTTACTCGTAGTGCAATTTCACCGGGCCTATGGTTGAGACAGTCGAGAAGTCGTTACGCCATTCGTGCAGGTCGGAACTTACCCGACAAGGAATTTCGCTACCTTAGGATGGTTATAGTTACCACCGCCGTTTACTGGCGCTTAAGTTCTCAGCTTCGCCCCACCGAAATGGAGCTAACCGGTCCCCTTAACGTTCCAGCACCGGGCAGGCGTCAGTCCGTATACATCGCCTTACGGCTTCGCACGGACCTGTGTTTTTAGTAAACAGTCGCTTCTCGCTGGTCTCTGCGGCCACCCCCAGCTCACCGTGTAAAACGGATCACCAGACGTGGCCCCCCTTCTCCCGAAGTTACGGGGGCATTTTGCCGAGTTCCTTAACCATAGTTCACCCGAACGCCTCGGTATTCTCTACCTGACCACCTGAGTCGGTTTAGGGTACGGGCCGCCATGAAACTCGCTAGAGGCTTTTCTCGACAGCATAGGATCATCCACTTCACCACAATCGGCTCGGCATCAGGTCTCAGACACATGCCAGGCGGATTTACCTACCTGACGTCCTACACCCTTACCCCGGGACAACCACCGCCCGGGATGGACTACCTTCCTGCGTCACCCCATCACTCACCTACTAACCGCTTGGTTCGGCGGCTCCACCACTCCCCCTCACTCCGAAGAGATCAGAGGCGGCTTCACGGCCTTAGCATCACGATGCTCGATGTTTGACGCTTCACAGCGGGTACCGGAATATCAACCGGTTATCCATCGACTACGCCTGTCGGCCTCGCCTTAGGTCCCGACTTACCCTGGGCAGATCAGCTTGACCCAGGAACCCTTAGTCAATCGGCGCACACGTTTCTCACGTGTGTATCGCTACTCATGCCTGCATTCTCACTCGTCAACCGTCCACAACTACCTTCCGGTGCTGCTTCACCCGGCAGACGACGCTCCCCTACCCATCACGATCCCCGTTGGGGGTACATATCGCAATGACACGACTTCGGCGGTACGCTTGAGCCCCGCTACATTGTCGGCGCGGAATCACTAGACCAGTGAGCTATTACGCACTCTTTTAAGGGTGGCTGCTTCTAAGCCAACCTCCTGGTTGTCTGTGCGACTCCACATCCTTTCCCACTTAGCGTACGCTTAGGGGCCTTAGTCGATGCTCTGGGCTGTTTCCCTCTCGACCATGGAGCTTATCCCCCACAGTCTCACTGCCGCGCTCTCACTTACCGGCATTCGGAGTTTGGCTAAGGTCAGTAACCCGGTAGGGCCCATCGCCTATCCAGTGCTCTACCTCCGGCAAGAAACACACGACGCTGCACCTAAATGCATTTCGGGGAGAACCAGCTATCACGGAGTTTGATTGGCCTTTCACCCCTAACCACAGGTCATCCCCCAGGTTTTCAACCCTGGTGGGTTCGGTCCTCCACGAAGTCTTACCTCCGCTTCAACCTGCCCATGGCTAGATCACTCCGCTTCGGGTCTTGAGCGTGCTACTCCATCGCCCTATTCGGACTCGCTTTCGCTACGGCTACCCCACTCGGGTTAACCTCGCAACACACCGCAAACTCGCAGGCTCATTCTTCAAAAGGCACGCAGTCACGAGATGCAGCAAGCTGCATCCGACGCTCCCACGGCTTGTAGGCACACGGTTTCAGGTACTATTTCACTCCCCTCCCGGGGTACTTTTCACCATTCCCTCACGGTACTATCCGCTATCGGTCACCAGGGAATATTTAGGCTTAGCGGGTGGTCCCGCCAGATTCACACGGGATTTCTCGGGCCCCGTGCTACTTGGGTGTCTCTCAAACGAGCCGCTGACGTTTCGACTACGGGGGTCTTACCCTCTACGCCGGACCTTTCGCATGTCCTTCGTCTACATCAACGGTTTCTGACTCGTCCCACGGCCGGCAGACCGTGGAAGAGAGATCCCACAACCCCCACGACGCAACCCCTGCCGGGTCTCACACGTCGTAGGTTTAGCCTCATCCAGTTTCGCTCGCCACTACTCCCGGAATCACGGTTGTTTTCTCTTCCTGCGGGTACTGAGATGTTTCACTTCCCCGCGTTCCCTCCACTTGCCCTATGTGTTCAGACAAGGGTGACAGCCCATGACGACTGCCGGGTTTCCCCATTCGGAAACCCCCGGATCAAAGCCTGGTTGACGACTCCCCGGGGACTATCGTGGCCTCCCACGTCCTTCATCGGTTCCTGGTGCCAAGGCATCCACCGTGCGCCCTTAAAAACTTGGCCACAGATGCTCGCGTCCACTGTGCAGTTCTCAAACAACGACCAACCACCCGTCACAACCCGCCGAAGCAGATTTTTACCGGGGCCGGCAACCGAAGACCCGACCAGACGGCCGTGCCCTCAGACACCCAACAGCGTGCCCGACACCCTCGCCGCTGAGATCCACGTTCCACGCCGAAGCAGTACTAGTGGTCCCAACCGGACCGAGTGTGCCGAATAATCAACGTTCCACCCATGAGCAACCAGCACCGGACATTCGCCGATGTACTGGCCTCTGACCGAGCGAACCCGGTAAGAAGTGCTCCTTAGAAAGGAGGTGATCCAGCCGCACCTTCCGGTACGGCTACCTTGTTACGACTTCGTCCCAATCGCCAGTCCCACCTTCGACAGCTCCCTCCCACAAGGGGTTGGGCCACCGGCTTCGGGTGTTACCGACTTTCGTGACGTGACGGGCGGTGTGTACAAGGCCCGGGAACGTATTCACCGCAGCAATGCTGATCTGCGATTACTAGCAACTCCGACTTCATGGGGTCGAGTTGCAGACCCCAATCCGAACTGAGACCGGCTTTTTGAGATTCGCTCCACCTCACGGTATCGCAGCTCATTGTACCGGCCATTGTAGCACGTGTGCAGCCCAAGACATAAGGGGCATGATGACTTGACGTCGTCCCCACCTTCCTCCGAGTTGACCCCGGCGGTCTCCTGTGAGTCCCCATCACCCCGAAGGGCATGCTGGCAACACAGAACAAGGGTTGCGCTCGTTGCGGGACTTAACCCAACATCTCACGACACGAGCTGACGACAGCCATGCACCACCTGTACACCGACCACAAGGGGGGCACTATCTCTAATGCTTTCCGGTGTATGTCAAGCCTTGGTAAGGTTCTTCGCGTTGCGTCGAATTAAGCCACATGCTCCGCTGCTTGTGCGGGCCCCCGTCAATTCCTTTGAGTTTTAGCCTTGCGGCCGTACTCCCCAGGCGGGGAACTTAATGCGTTAGCTGCGGCACCGACGACGTGGAATGTCGCCAACACCTAGTTCCCACCGTTTACGGCGTGGACTACCAGGGTATCTAATCCTGTTCGCTCCCCACGCTTTCGCTCCTCAGCGTCAGTAATGGCCCAGAGATCCGCCTTCGCCACCGGTGTTCCTCCTGATATCTGCGCATTTCACCGCTACACCAGGAATTCCGATCTCCCCTACCACACTCTAGCTAGCCCGTATCGAATGCAGACCCGGGGTTAAGCCCCGGGCTTTCACACCCGACGTGACAAGCCGCCTACGAGCTCTTTACGCCCAATAATTCCGGACAACGCTTGCGCCCTACGTATTACCGCGGCTGCTGGCACGTAGTTAGCCGGCGCTTCTTCTGCAGGTACCGTCACTTTCGCTTCTTCCCTGCTGAAAGAGGTTTACAACCCGAAGGCCGTCATCCCTCACGCGGCGTCGCTGCATCAGGCTTTCGCCCATTGTGCAATATTCCCCACTGCTGCCTCCCGTAGGAGTCTGGGCCGTGTCTCAGTCCCAGTGTGGCCGGTCGCCCTCTCAGGCCGGCTACCCGTCGTCGCCTTGGTGAGCCATTACCTCACCAACAAGCTGATAGGCCGCGGGCTCATCCTTCACCGCCGGAGCTTTCAACTCCCGCAGATGCCTGCAGGAGTGATATCCGGTATTAGACCCCGTTTCCAGGGCTTGTCCCAGAGTGAAGGGCAGATTGCCCACGTGTTACTCACCCGTTCGCCACTAATCCCCACCGAAGTGGTTCATCGTTCGACTTGCATGTGTTAAGCACGCCGCCAGCGTTCGTCCTGAGCCAGGATCAAACTCTCCGTGAATGCTTGCTCGGCCAGTAAATTAATACTGCCGGCGACACATCACGAGAGCGGAACCAGAGGGGAGGAATAGTCCCCTCGGTTCACAGCGTCCTCGCTGTGTTTTTTCAAAGGAACCTCGTCCCAGCGAATGCTGGAGACGGGGTATCAACATATCTGGCGTTGATTTTTGGCACGCTGTTGAGTTCTCAAGGAACGGACGCTTCCTTTGTACTCACCCTCTCGGGCTTTCCTCCGGGCTTCCCTTCGGTGTTTCCGACTCTATCAGATCTTTTTCCGATCCGATTTCCTCGGTGCTTTCCAGGTTTCCGCTCTCGCGTTTTCCTTTCCGGCGGTTCCGACTCTATCAGATCTTTTCTCGACCTGACTCCCAGTCAGCGGGATTTGTCTTTCCGGCTGTTGGGCCGTTCCGACGTCTCAAACCTTAGCGGATCCTCTCGGCGATTCCCAATCGGGCCCTTCGGGCGCCGATCAAGATCGACGAGTCCCACTCGAAATTAAATTCGGACGCGCCGAAAACAATCCCGGACGGGAGATCATGCTGGTGGTTTGGGTGCCGCTGCTGCGGCGGATGTGTCGTCGAGGAACCCTTACGGCTCCGCGGCAACCCGGAGAACATTACGGATCCGGCAGGCGACTGTCAAGCGTCCCGGCCAGGGGTTCTCACAGTGTTCTCAGTCGAGGTCGCTGAGCCGTCCGCCGGCGTCCGGCTGGGCGTGCTCCACGCGGCGAAGGAGCCTGATCAGGATCTCGCCGAGGGCCGTGCGCTCGGCCGGGGACAGGTCCTGGAGGAGGTCGCCCTCGAAGACCGTGGCCAGTCGCATGACCTCGAGCCACTTCTCGCGGCCCTCGGACGTCAGCTCCACGATGACGCGGACCCGGTTGGCCTCGTCGCGCTCCCGGGTGACCAGCCCCTCGGCGACCATCCGGTCGATGCGGTGGGTCATCGCGGCGGGAGTGAGGCCGAGACGCTTGGCGAGGTCGCTCGGGCCCAGACGGTAGGGAGCGCCGGACAGGACGAGGGCCTTCAGCACCTCCCAGTCGGCGTTGCTGATGCCGAGCGCCGCGGTCTGCCGGCCGTAGGCCACGTTCATCCGGCGGTTCAGCCGGGACAGCGCGGAGACGATCTGCTCGACCTGGGGGTCGAGGTCCTGGAACTCGCGCTGGTAGGCGGCGATCTGCTCTTCGAGCGCGGGCTCGGTGCCGATGCCGTCGATGCCGCCGGGGGTGTCGCCCATGTTCGCAGTATGGCACGGGACCGCTTGGCGTTGAAGTCCTTCCAGGTGTACTGTTTAGCTTCGAACTTTAGCTTCGAAGTCTTCAGTTCTAACCACTGACCACTTCAAGCAACCTCCTGTCCACTACTTGCTACCTGCTTCAGAGAGGGTGAACGTGACCAGGGCGATGGGCGCAGCGATGCGCCGGATCCACGTGGGCAACGCACTCAGCGCGTTCGGGCTCGGCTTCACCGTTCCCTACCTGTACGTCTATGTGGCGCAGGTGCGGGGTCTGGGAGCCATGACGGCGGGAATCGTCCTCGCCGTCTTCGCCGTGGCCGCGCTGATCGTGCTGCCGTTCGCCGGCCGGGCGATCGTGCGGCGCGGCCCGCTGCCGGTCCTGCTCGCCGCCCTGGTCACGGCCGCGCTCGGCGCCCTGAGCCTGGGACTGGCAGGCGGAGCCGGAGCCGTGCTGCTGTCGGCGGCGGCGCTCGGCGCCGGTCAGGCCGTGATGCAGCCGGCGCTGGCGACGATGATCGTGGACTGCTCGACGGCGGAGACGCGGTCGCGGGCGTTCGCGATGCAGTTCTTCCTGCAGAACCTCGGGCTGGGCGTGGGCGGCCTCATCGGCGGGCACCTCGTCGACACCACCCGGGTCTCCTCCTTCACTCTGCTGTTCGCGATCGAGGCGGCGGTGTTCCTGCTGCTGGTCGTACTGATGGCGACGGTGCGGATGCCGCGCTCCCCGCGGATCGCCGACGATCCGGCAGAGGCGGGAAGGACGGCGGGGACCGGCTGGCGGCAGCTCGTCGGGAACCGCGCGATGGTGCAGCTGTGCGGGCTGGGCTTCGTGCTGTTCTTCGCCTGCTACGGGCAGTTCGAGTCGGGCCTGAGCGCGTACGGCGTGGAGGCCGCCGGCATCGACACCTCGACGCTCGGGACGGCACTGGCCGCGAACACGCTGATGATCGTGGTGGCGCAGTTCGCCGTGCTGAAGTTCGTGGAGCGCCGTCGCCGGTCGCGGGTGATCGCGGCCGTGGGGCTGATCTGGGCCGTGGCGTGGGCCGCGGCGGCGTACGCGGGGCTCGGGCACGGCAGCCGGGCGATGGCCACGGCCGCGTTCGTCTCGACGTACGCCCTGTTCGGGCTCGGTGAGGCGATGCTGTCGCCGACGGTCGCCCCGCTGGTGGCGGACCTCGCTCCGGAGGGGATGGCAGGGCAGTACAACTCGGCCTTCGCCCTGGTGAAGCAGCTCGCGCTGGCGCTCGGCCCGGCCGCGGGCGGCCCGCTGGCGGCCTCGCTGCCCGGGCCGTACGTGGTGACGTTCCTGGTGTTCTCGCTCCTGATCACCGTCCTGGCGCTGCGGCTGGGCCGTGGACTCAGTGCGGCGCAGGACCATCCGTGGGCCGCGCGGAGCCGCGTGGTCGCCCGGGGCGGGGTGGCCGCGGAGCCGGTGGGCGCCGAGGCGTGAGCCGGTGCCCGTCCGCCGGGGTACGGACCCCCGCACCCCGGCGGACGGTCCGGGTCAGCGCGGGCCCCGTCGGCCCGCCGGCCCCGGCAGGGTGAACTCGCACCAGACCGCCTTGCCGCCGCCCGGGGTTCTGCGCGCACCCCAGCTGGTGGCGATGGTGGCGATGATGGCGATGCCGCGGCCCGACTCGTCGCCCGGGTCGGCGCGGCGGCGCCTGGGGAGGTGGTCGTCGCCGTCCGTGACTTCGACGATGAGCCGGCGGTCGGTGCGCCTGAGCCGCAGCCGCATGGGCGGGGTGCCGTGCTGGAGCGAGTTGGCGACCAGTTCGCTGGCGGCGAGGACGCCGAGGTCGTGCAGCTCGGGCGGGAAGCGCCAGCTGGCGAGGACGCCCGTGGCGAACGCACGCGCGCGTGGGGCCGCTTCCACTCCGCCGAGCAGTTCCAGTGCCGCGTTGCGGAACAGTTCGCCGTCCGGGCCGGTGCGGGCGGGGTGCTGGAGGACGAGGACGGCCACGTCGTCGTCGTGGTCGGCCTGGACACCGGCCGAGCGGACCAGTCGGTCGCAGACCACCTGCGGGGAGCCGGTGGCGCCGGCCAGCGCGCGTTCCAGCGCCGCGATCCCCTCGTCGAGGTCCTCGTCGCGGCGTTCCACCAGGCCGTCGGTGTAGAGGACCGCGGTGGAGCCGGGGCCCAGCGGGACCGAACCGGAGGCGTGCACCCATCCGCCGGTGCCGAGCGGCGGGCCGGTGGGTTCGTCGGCGCGCAGCACGGTGCCGTTCTCGTCGCGGACCAGGATCGGCAGGTGCCCGGCGGAGGCGTACACCAGGCGGCCCTCGTTGGGGTCGTGGACGGCGTAGACGCAGGTGGCGATCTGGTTGGCGTCGATGTCCGCGGCAAGGCCGTCCAGGAGTTGCAGGATCTCGTGCGGGGGCAGGTCCATGCGGGCGTAGGCGCGGACGGCGGTGCGCAGTTGGCCCATGACCGCGGCCGCGCGCACCCCTCTGCCCATCACGTCGCCGATGACCAGTGCCGTGCGGCCGCCGCCGAGGGTGATGACGTCGTACCAGTCGCCGCCGACCGCGGCCTCCGTGCCGCCCGGCTGGTAGGTGGCGGCGATGCGCAGGTCGTCGGGCTGCTCCAGCACCTGGGGCAGGAGCGAGCGCTGGAGGGTGACGGCGGTCTCGCGCTGCCGGCGCTCGCTGGCGCGCAGGCGTTCGGCGGCGTCGGCGTGGTCCGTGACGTCGGTGGCGAAGACCAGGACTCCGCGGCCGTCGCGGTCGTCGCCCTTCGGTTCGGCGACCGGGGTGCACGTGAACGTGTACGAGCGGCCGTCGGGTGCCTTGCGGGACTTCAGGGTGCGGGGCCTGCCGCTGCGCAGCACCTGGTCCAGGAGCGGGAGCAGGCCCAGTTCGCGCAGTTCGGGCAGGGCCTCGCAGGCGGGTCCGCCGAGCGGACGTACGCCGAAGGCCGCCGCGTAGGCGTCGTTGACGTAGGCGATGCGGTGGTCGGGGCCGTGGACGAGGGCGACGAGGGCCGGGACGCGGTCGAGGACCTCGCGTGCGGGGAGTTCGTCGACGGCGGGCACCGGTGCTGTGTCGTCGGTCAGTTGTTCGGCACGGGCCGCGGGTACGGTGCCGTCCGCCCGCCCGTCCGCGACGGTCGCGAGATCGGGCCGCGCCGCCGCGCGGCGCTGCGTTCCGGTGATGCCGGGGAGCCGGGCGCTCCAGCGCGTGAAGTTCACGAATCCTTGCCTCGTGTCGTCGTCTCAGGCCGGCTCCGGGCCCGGGCCGGGGGTCAGGGGCCGCGCGGCGGTGACCGCACATTCTTACCGTTCCCGGGGTGCGGGGCAGCGGGAATGCGTCATCCGTGCCGGGCGGGCGGCTGCCCGTCCTCGGCCGCGGGCCGGTTGGGCGGTGTGGCCGACCGCGCCGGCATCCGTGGGACGCCGGGGCGTGCGGCGGAGTTCCCCGGTCCGGTCAGGACGACCCTTTCGGGTTGATGTTCGGGTCGAGAGGATGCTTTCCACCGGCAGCGAGTTCGAACTCTGCCCGGGGATGTTCGAGTGAACCCAGGGAGACGATCTCCCGTTTGAAGAGTCCCGCCAGCATCCATTCGGCGAGCACCCGGGTCTTGCGGTTGACCGTGGGCACCCGGCTGAGGTGGTAGGCGCGGTGCATGAACCAGGCGGGATAGCCCTTCAGTTTGCGCCCGTAGACCTGCGCGACGCCCTTGTGCAGTCCGAGCGAGGCGACCGAGCCGGCGTACTTGTGCGCGTACGTCTCCAGGGGTTCGCCGCGCAGCGCGTGGCTGATGTTGTCGCCCAGGGCCCGGGCCTGGCGGACCGCGTGCTGGGCGTTGGGAGCGGTCAGGCCGCCCGGCTCGCCGGAGGTGACGTCGGGTACGGCGGCGGCGTCGCCCGCGGCCCAGGCGTGTTCGACGCCCTCGACGGTCAGCTGGGCGGTGCACTTCAGGCGCCCGCGCTCGTTCAGCGGCAGGTCGCTGGCGGCGAGGATCGGATGCGGTTTGACGCCCGCGGTCCACACGACCGTCCGGGTCGGGAAGCGCTGCCCGTCACTGAGGACGGCGACGCGGTCGGCGCACGATTCGAGGCGGGTGCGCAGCAGGACCTGGATGTTGCGGCGGCGCAGTTCGGTGACCGTGTAGCGGCCCATCTCCTCGCCGACCTCGGGCAGGATGCGGTCCGAGGCCTCGACGAGTATCCACTTCATGTCCTCGGGCTTGACGTTGTGGTAGTAGCGGGCGGCGTAGCGGGCCATGTCCTCCAGTTCGCCGAGCGCCTCCACGCCCGCGTACCCGCCGCCGACGAAGACGAAGGTGAGGGCGGCGTCGCGGATCGCGGGGTCGCGGGTGGAGGAGGCGATGTCCATCTGTTCGAGGACGTGGTTGCGCAGCCCGATGGCCTCTTCGACGGTCTTGAATCCGATGCCGTAGTCGAGCAGCCCCGGGATGGGCAGGGTGCGCGAGACGGAGCCCGGGGCGAGGACGAGTTCGTCGTACGCCAGCTTCTCGGTGCCCCCGGTCTCCTCCGTGGCGAGGGTGGTGAGGGTCGCGGTGCGGTGCGCGTGGTCGACGGAGGTGGCCTCGCCGACGATGATGCGGCACCGGTCGAGGACGCGGCGCAGCGGTACGACGACGTGCCGGGGGGAGATCGCGCCGGCCGCGGCCTCGGGCAGGAACGGCTGATACGTCATATAGGGATCGGGGGTGACGACCGTGATCTCCGCCTCGCCCCGGCTGAGCTCCTGTTTCAACCGCCGCTGCAGGCGCAGAGCCGTGTACATCCCGACGTAGCCGCCGCCGACAACGAGAATGCGCGCACGTTCCTTCACCATCCCATGACGCACCCGACTCTCTCGTTTGTCCACAGCCCCGGCGAATTGTGTGACCGTCGGCCAGCGGCGCGGGGTTGGCCGAAACAGCGGTGTGCGAGGGAAGCGCGCAGGTCAGTAGGTGTACGCCGGAGGATGGAAGGGGGCGCAATACGGGCGTATGGGGCTCGTACTCCGATCGGGGGGCGCTCCGTGCGGAACCTGCCCCTTCTGAATTGACTGCCTCTCAACTATGTTCGTGTGTCGACGGGGTGTGGGGGATGTGATCCGGGCGAGCCCGCCGAGTGACACCTGATCTCGGGGGCAGGCCCGATCGTGCGTGATCCCGTTCCGCGCGCTCCGGAATCAGGGACGGGGAGAGTCTCCGGGGGGAGACGTCATTACCGGGGGATCACTTATGCACATTCAGGGCACTCATTGGTCCACCGCGTCAGCCATGGCGCCCGGTGGCGGCGCGATGGGCACCGCGGCGGGCAACGCGCGCGGGGACGAGCCACGGCCGGGCCGGACGGCGCCGCTGCGCGTGGACGCACAGCGCAACCTCGAACACGTGCTCCGGGCGGCCCGCGAGGTCTTCGGCGAGCTGGGGTACGGCGCGCCGATGGAGGACGTGGCGCGGCGCGCGCGGGTCGGCGTCGGCACGGTGTACCGGCGTTTCCCGAGCAAGGACGTCCTGGTGCGGCGGATAGCCGAGGAGGAGACCTCCCGGCTGGCCGACCAGGCGCGGGCCGCGCTCGGCCAGGAGGACGAGCCGTGGTCGGCGCTCTCCCGCTTCCTGCGGACGTCGGTGGCCTCCGGTGCCGGGCGGCTGCTGCCGCCGCAGGTGCTGCGGGTCTCGGTCACCGAGGACCGGGCCGACCCCCGGGTGCCGCAGCAGCGCGTCCAGCCGGGCTCCGGGGAGCTCAGGCTCGTGCCCGACACGGCGGGGCCCGCGTCCGGCGCGGCGGAGGACGACGCGGGGGCGGCGGCGCTGCTGGATGTCGTGGGCCGGCTGGTGGAGCGGGCGCGTGCGGCCGGCGAACTGCGGCCGGACGTCTCGGTGTCGGACGTGCTGCTGGTCATCGCGACGGCGGCGCCCGCGCTGCCGGACGCGGCGCAGCAGGCCGCCGCTTCGGCCCGGCTGCTGGACATCCTGCTGGACGGGCTGCGCTCGCGGCCCGTGTGAGCCGTACCCCCGCGTGAACCGTGCCCGGTGGGCCTCCCCGTACGGGTGAGGACGGTAACGAAACGCGACGGAGCCCCACGGACGAGTGGAGGATTCCCGCGGCCGGGGCCCGGTGGCGGTCGGTGTGGCAGTCTGGCCCGGTGTTCGGGACGGTCTGGCCGACAACGGGGGCGTTTGCGCGATGAGCGTTGACGGGCGGGGTGACGGCGTCGGCGACGGCGGGTCGCGGGCGGACGGGCCGGATGCTCCGCAGGTGCCGGCCCAGGGCGGACCGCCGGGGGCTGCGCGCGGCACCGGGCGGGCCAAGGGTGGTTCCCGGGCACAGGGAGGCGTACCGGCCCAGGGCGGTTCACCGGCGCGGGACTCAACCGCGCAGGGCGGTTCACCGGCACAGGGCCCGACGGCTCGGGGCGGCGTACCGGCGCAGCGCGAGCGGTTCGGGAAGGGCACGGTGTCGTCCGCGGCGGGGCCGCTTTCCTCGGCGGACCTGCCGCCGTCCGACGCCGAGCTGATCGGACGGGTGCGCGCGGGCGAGGACAGCGCGTACGAGGAGTTGTACCGGCGCCACGCCGATGCCGTACGCCGGTACGCGCGCACGTGCTGCCGGGACGCCCACACCGCCGACGACCTGACCGCCGAGGTGTTCGCCCGGGTGTTCCAGGCGGTGCGCGGCGGATCCGGTCCCGAGCACGCCGTACGCGCCTATCTGCTCACCACCGTCCGGCGGGTCGCCGCGCAGTGGACCAGCACCGCCCGGCGCGAGCAACTGGTCGACGACTTCGCGGTGTTCGCCGCCCGGGCCGCGCGGGTCGCGGAGCTGTCGGACGACGCCGCCGGCTCCTTCGGAACGGGCCTGGACCTCGGCGCCGATGTGCGTGCGATGCACGAGGCCGAGCAGTCGATGGCCATGCGTGCCTTCCGCTCACTGCCCGAGCGGTGGCAGGCCGTGCTGTGGCACACGGAGGTCGAGGACGAGTCGCCGAGCGCGGTCGCCACGCTCTTCGGGCTGGACGCCAACGGCACCCGGGTGCTGGCCAGCCGGGCCCGGGAGGGGCTGCGGCAGGCCTACCTCCAGGCCCACGTCAGTGCCTCCCTCACCGACGACGAGGAGTGCGCCCGGTACGCCGACCGGCTCGGCGGCTACGCCCGCGGCAAGCTGCGCACCCGTGCCGAGCGGGGGCTGCGCAAGCACCTGGAGGAGTGCGCCAGGTGCCGGCTGGCCGCCACCCAGATCGCCGAGGTCGCCGGCGGTATCCCGGCCGTGGTCCCGGTCGCCGTCATCGGCTGGTTCGGCGCCGCCGGGTACGCCAAGGCGCTCGGCATCGTCGCCGGTGGCGCGGGAGCGGCGGGCGTCGCGGGTGCCGCGGCCGGGGGCTCCTCCGGTGGCGGGGGCGCGGTGGCCTCCGAGGGGCTGGGCGCGTCGGTGAAGGCGGGGATCGCGGCCGGTGTGGTCGGCGTCGCCGCAGCGGCGGTCGCGCTCGCGCTGGTCGGCCAACAGGCCCCGGTCGGCAAGCCGGAGGCGCGGCCCGCCCCGTCCGCCCCGGTGGTCGAGGCCCCCCAGCCGCCGGCGCCGACGCCTTCTCCTCCGCCCGCGCCCGCCCCGGCGCCCGAGCCGCTGAGGCCT
Source organism: Streptomyces sp. NBC_01788 (assembly GCF_035917575.1). Classification (GTDB taxonomy): domain Bacteria; phylum Actinomycetota; class Actinomycetes; order Streptomycetales; family Streptomycetaceae; genus Streptomyces. The sequence continues at coordinate 3,827,924 of NZ_CP109090.1, forward strand.
GCCCCGAAACCGGCCCCGAAACCGAGGCCGACACCGAGCGCCGTGAATCCTCCGGCACTTCCCGCCGCGGCAGCACCGACCCCCGCGGTGTCCCCCGCACCGGCGCCCAGGCCGTCACCGACGCCCACCCCGGCGCCCACCCCGACCAAAGAGCCCGCGCCCACCCCCATGCCGACGCCGACTCCCCCTCAAGAGCCCGAGCCCGAGCCCGTCGTCTACCCGTGGAACGAGCTGAAGTACGACCTCACCGGAGACGGCACCCGCCCCGAGATGCGGATCGGCGCGAGCAGTTGGGTGTGGCAGCGCCATGACCTGTCGATCGCCGGCCGACGGTACGCGCACGGGGTGACCGTGCACGGCAGGTCGTCCGTCACCGTCGACCTCAACCGCGAGTGCTCCGCCTACGACGCCGTGGTCGGTGTCGACGACCTGACGGCCGGGCTCGGCCTCGCGGGCCACCGGACCGTACGGCTGGTCGTCGAGCCGCACAGCGCCTTCGACACCGCGGCCCTCTCGGACTGGGCCGAGTCCCGGTTCACCTGCCGGTAGGGGTCGGCCGGCCGCCGGAGGCCAGCGCGCCCCGCTGCGGGGCGATGCCCGACGGTACCGCGCGGGCACGCGCGGGCGTGCCGGTCCAGCAGGTGCCGCGGCGGGACAGCAGGCGCCGCAGCCACAGCTCCAGGGACACCAGCTCCGCCAGGCCGTCCAGCGGCAGCGGTTCGCCCTGCGAGGCCGCGCGCAGGGCCTTGCGGACCACCCGCGCCTCGACCAGGCCGGCCTCGGCGAGCAGGGGGGTGGCGAACAGGTCCACCAGGTCGTTGACGGCCACGCGCAGGCCGGTGCGGGACGCCGCCGCGGCCGAGGCGTGCGAGGGAGCGCCCCAGCCGGGGGGCAGGTCGCCCACTCCCGCGCCCTGGAGCACCGTGCGCAGGATCGCCGCGCGGGCACCCGGCTGCACCCGCAGGGCCTCCGGCAGGGCCCGGCAGGCGCGGACGACCTGGTTGTCGAGGAAGGGCGTGTGCAGCCGCTGGGAGCGGACCTCGGCCGCCTGCTCCAGCACCCGCAGGTCCGCCGCGTGCCGGGCGAGGGCGGCACGCGCGCGGTAGTCGCCCGGCCGCTGCCCGGGACCCACTCCCGAACGGTGGGTCGCGCCTTGCAGGCGAACCGATACTTCAGCCAGCGCCTCTCCGGTCAGCCACCGGGCCGCGGGCCCGGGTCTGGCCCAGGTGAGTGCGGCCAGGGAGGCCCCGACGGTGCCCGCGGGCTCGTCGAAGCGGCGGTGCAGCAGCCGTTCGGCGAGCAGGTCGAGCCCCGCGCGGTAGGGGGTGCGCGACAGCCGTCGCGCCGCGCCGTACACGCGCGCGGGGACCATGACCGATCCGTCGGCCTTGGCGAGCGCGGCGACGGGCCGGACCAGATGGCGGCGCTTGCGGTCCATCAGCAGGTCGGCCAGGCGCGCGGGGTGGGCGTCCAGGACCTGCCGGGCGCCGTGGCCGGTGAAGTGGTCCGCGCTGCCCGCCGCGAGCCGTGCGCGGTGCCGTGCCGCCGCGACCAGGGACGGGCCGGGTTCGTCGGTGAGGGGGCCGTCCAGCTCGGCGTAGGGCAGCACGTCCTCGCCGCCGGTCACCACCACGTGGTGCAGACGGGGGTTGGCCGCGAGGGTCCCGGCGCGTTCCAGTTCGGCCTCGCGCCCGGTGGCCGTCAGGTCGTTGAAGGTGACCGCGAGCAGACGCTCACCGGCTCCCGTGCCGTGGCCAAGGAGGGTGCCGGGCCGGCCCGGCAGCCCGGCGGCCAACAGCGCGAGCGTGCCCGAGGCCGGTCCGCCGGACAGGTCGGCCCCGATGCCCGGCACCGGCATCCCTCGGGCCGCGCGGCGCTCGGCGGGGCCCATGCCGGGCACCGGGCCGGGATCGATGTCGGGTACGTGCCGCGGCGCGGACAGCCGGGCGCGGACGGCTTCCACCAGCGCGTCGCGCACCGCGTCGACCGCGCTGTCCGGATCGGCCGGCGGCGCGGCCACCGCGAGCGAGGCGACCGGTTCGTAGCCCGCGACCTCACGCGCCCCCGCACGCAGGATCAGCGCGTGGCCCGGCGGAATGCGCCGTACGCCCTCGTAGGGCGTGGAGTCGTCCAGCGCGGCCGGTACGTCGGGGGCGGCCAGCAGGGCGGCCAGATGCCCGAAGTCGAGGTTGGCCTCGACGAGGTCGGCCAACGGCAGCGCGGCCGTCGCGTACGCCGTGCCGCCGGCCCACGGGGTGTGGAACACCGGGCGGGCGCCGGCGAGGTCGCCGCAGACGGTGACGCGGCGGTCCACCTGTACGACGGCGGTGTAGCTTCCCGGCCAGGCCGTCAGATGCCTGAGCGCGCCACCGCGCGCGGCGAACAGACCGAGCCGCAGCTGTTCGTCGGAGGCCCCGCAGATGCCGAGCACCGCGATCCTCGTCCGGGCGTCGGCCTGCACCACGCGGATCTCGTCCGGACGCCAGTCGCCGACCGCCCACAGCGGGTCGGGGTCGCCCCACAGGAGCTGGGAGCCCACCGGGTGCAGGGTCTGGCCGTCGTGTCCTGTGGCGCCCGCGGAGCCGATCCCGATGGCGCCCGCGGCGGTGCTGCTCCATCCCACCAACCACCGCATCGAAGCCTCCACCGCCTGTGGGCAACCAGTGCACCGCAACGAACCGGGTCACCATGCTGCCACGAAGGAGGCGCGCCGGAGGGGAGGCGGAGCCGCCTTCGGTGGGGTGTACGCGCCCCCGTGCGCCTGGCCCGGTGGTGGCGAACGCCCGTACCGTGCAAGGTCGCTGCGACTCGAATGCGCCCCCTGATGCGCTCCCCGCGACACCCTTCGCGCCCTCAACTTCCATGGTGGGGGCGGTAATTCGGCAATGGCACACAGGGTCGATTTTCGGCCAATTCCGCACCATGGGGGCACGCGTGCGCACGCTCCGTACTCGCACTGCGCGTCACGCGGACAACACGCAGTCCGGGAGGCGGAGTTCGCCCCCCGGACCGTTCCGCCACCCGCGGGGATGAAGGCGGCGGTGTCCCCCAGCCCACTGGATCCAGTACAGCGGGCCGACCCACGCAGGACCATGGAACCGCTCCCCCGGTGGCCGGAGTAGAGCGCACGCACGGGCGCACGGCCACACAGCAGGTGCACGCCGCAACCCTGCGTGCAGGGCCCGCACTTGAGTGCGGGCCACAATCCCGCCATCCGGAAGAATGCCCCTTAACGCTTGGGATGCGGCGAACTACGCTGGGTTTACGAATGCCGCGTGGTTATGCCAGCGCGACAGCCGTCTGTGTCGAGGGGTGGCGCATGTCCAGGGAGCAACGCGGGCCGAACGAAAAGCTCGGCGCCGTTCTCGCCCTCGCGGGAATCAGCAACGCAGGCCTCGCGCGGCGCGTCAACGACCTCGGCGCCCAGCGCGGGTTGACGCTTCGCTACGACAAGACCTCGGTGGCGCGCTGGGTTTCGAAGGGGATGGTGCCGCAGGGTGCGGCGCCGCACCTCATCGCGGCCGCCATCGGGCAGAAGCTCGGCCGCCCGGTGCCGCTCCACGAGATCGGCCTGGCGGACGCGGATCCCGCACCCGAGGTGGGCCTCGCCTTCCCCAGGGACGTGGGCCAGGCGGTGAAGTCGGCGACGGAGCTGTACCGGCTCGACCTCGCCGGCCGCCGGGCCGGCTCCGGCGGCATCTGGCAGTCGCTCGCCGGATCGTTCGCGGTGAGCGCGTACGCGACGCCCGCCTCGCGCTGGCTGATAACCCCGGCCGACAGTTCGGTGGCGCGCGAGGCGGGCCCTGCGGAGGCCTCCGGCGCACCGGTCAAAGTCGGCCACAGCGATGTGCAGAAGCTGCGGGAGGCCGCCGAGGACGCCAGGCGCTGGGACTCCAAGTACGGAGGCGGCGACTGGCGTTCGTCGATGGTGCCGGAGTGCCTGCGCGTGGAGGCCGCGCCGCTGCTGCTCGCCTCGTACTCCGACGAGGTCGGCAGGGCGCTGTTCGGCGCCTCGGCCGAACTGACCCGGCTCGCGGGCTGGATGGCCTTCGACACCGGTCAGCAGGAGGCCGCCCAGCGCTACTACATCCAGGCGCTGCGCCTGGCCCGCGCCGCCGCCGACGTACCCCTCGGGGGCTACGTCCTGGCCTCCATGTCCCTCCAGGCGACCTACCGCGGCTTCGGCGACGAGGGCGTCGACCTCGCGCAGGCCGCCCTGGAGCGCAACCGGGGCCTGGCCACCGCCCGCACCATGAGCTTCTTCCGGCTCGTCGAGGCACGCGCCCACGCGCGCGCGGGCGACGCCCAGGCGGCCGGCGCCGCCCTCAAGGCGGCCGAGGGCTGGCTGGAACGGTCCCGCGACGGGGACAACGACCCGTCCTGGCTCGGCTTCTACGGCTACGACCGGTTCGCCGCCGACGCCGCCGAGTGCTACCGGGACCTGAAGGCACCCCGCCAGGTCCGCCGCTTCACCGAGCAGGCGCTGTCGAAGCCGACGGAGGAGTTCGTCCGCTCCCACGGCCTCAGACTGGTCGTCTCGGCCGTCGCCGAACTGGAGTCCGGCAACCTGGACGCGGCCTGCGAGCAGGGCGTGCGGGCCGTGGAGGTCGCCGGGCGGATCTCCTCCGCGCGCACCACGGAGTACGTCAAGGACCTCCTGCACCGGCTGGAGCCCTACAGCGACGAGCCACGCGTGGTCGAGCTGCGCGAACGGGCCCGCCCGCTGCTGATGACCACCGCCTGAACCTGCCCGCTCCCCGCGCGGCAGGACACCCCGGCCGCGCGGTACCACCGCCTCGAGGGCATTGTCAGTGGCGCAGTGCACTATCGAGGCGGGAGGTGGAGCAGGTGCGGCCGGACATCGCTTACGACTGCGACGTGCTGGTGATCGGAGGTGGCATCGTCGGCCTGTCGACGGCGTACGCGATCACGCGCGCCGCGCCGGGCACCCGCGTGACCGTGCTGGAGAAGGAGCAGGGCCCGGCCCGGCACCAGACGGGACGCAACAGCGGGGTGATCCACAGCGGGATCTACTACCGGCCGGGCTCGCTGAAGGCACGGTACGCAGCGGGGGGCGCCGCCGAGATGGTCAAGTTCTGCGCGGAGTACGGCATCGCGCACGAGGTGACCGGGAAGCTGATCGTGGCGACCGGACGGGACGAGCTGCCCCGGCTGCACGCGCTGGTGCAGCGCGGCCGGGAGAACGGCATTCCGGTGCGCGAGCTGGGCCCCGCGCAGATCGAGGAGTACGAGCCGGAGGTCCGCGGACTGGCCGCGATCCACGTGGGGACGACGGGGATCTGCGACTTCACGGCGGTGGCCCGGCAGCTTGCGCGGGCCTCCGGCGCGCGGATCCGGTACGGGGCCCGGGTGGTGCGGGTGGACCGCCGGCCGGAACTCGGGGTCGCCGTCCTGACCGGGCGCGGTGAGATCGTCCGCGCGCGTGTGCTGGTCAACTGCGCGGGACTGTACTGCGACGAGGTGGCACGGATGACCGGGGACGACCCGGAGGTGCGGATCGTGCCGTTCCGCGGGGAGTACTACGAGCTGGCGCGGCCGGAGCTGGTGCGGGGGCTGGTGTATCCGGTGCCCGATCCGGCGTTCCCGTTCCTCGGGGTGCATCTCACCCGCGGGGTCGACGGCGGTGTGCACATCGGACCCAACGCGGTGCCGGCGCTGGCCCGCGAGGGCTACGGATGGGGGACCGTACGGCCGCGGGAGCTGGCGGGGACGCTGAGCTGGCCCGGGTCGTGGCGGATCGCCCGCCGCCACTGGCGGTACGGGGCCGGGGAGCTGCGGCGGTCGGTGTCGAGGGCCGCCTTCACCCGGGCGGTGCGCCGGCTGGTGCCCGCGGTGCGGGAGGACGACCTGGTGCCGGCCCCGGCCGGGGTGCGGGCGCAGGCCGTCCTGCGCGACGGCACGCTGGTGGACGACTTCCTGATCAGGGAGGGCGCCCGGACGGTGCACGTGCTCAACGCGCCCAGTCCCGCGGCGACCGCCTCGCTGCCGATCGGGCGCGAGGTGGCGAGGCGGGCCCTGGCCGTGCTGGCGGCGGCATGAAGGGCACGCCGGGCCCTGTCGGCCTTGAGGACCGCTTCATGCCCGGCCCCCGTAAAATCGTTCCCACTGTGACTGACTCGCTGAACACCCCCCAGGCTCCCGCCCCCGGCGAGCTGCCCCGGCACGAGCCCGGCGTGTCCCTGCGGCACACCCGGGCCAAGGGGGAGCCGCGTTTCCCCGACGGGCCCAGGGCCGATCCGGCCGGCTCGCACTTCGAGCGGCGGATCCGCAGCTTCCAGCCACGCCGGAGCCGGGTGACCGCGGGCCAGGCGGACGCGTTGCAGCGGCTGTGGTCCACCTGGGGGCTGGACATCGACGGGCAGCGGGTGATCGACCTCGCAGAGCTGTTCGGGAACGCCCGCCCGGTGGTGCTGGAGATCGGCTTCGGAATGGGCGAGGCCACCGCCCGGATGGCGGCCGCGGACCCGGACACCAACATCCTCGCCGTCGACGTGCACACGCCGGGCCAGGGCAACCTGCTGAGCCTCGCCGACCGGCACGGACTCGGCAACGTCCGCGTCGGCAACGGCGACGCCATCATCCTGCTGCGCGAGATGCTCACCCCCGACAGCCTCGGCGGGCTGCGCGTCTACTTCCCCGACCCCTGGCCGAAGAAGCGGCACCACAAGCGGCGGCTGATCCAGCCGGAGTTCCTGACGCTGGCCGCCACCCGGCTCAGGCCCGGGGCGCTCGTGCACTGCGCGACGGACTGGGAGCCGTACGCCCAGCAGATGCTCGACGTGCTGACCGCGCACCCGGACTTCGAGAACACCCGGCCCGACGGCGGTTTCGCGCCACGTCCGGGCTTCCGTCCGCTGACCCGTTTCGAGGGCCAGGGACTGGAGAAGGGTCACGTGGTGAACGATCTGCTGTTCCGCCGCGTACCCCGGCCGGAAGACCAGCAGCCGCAGTGACCTCGTGAGGGCCGATGCCGTGGACACCTGCCCCCCGTACCCGACACCTCCCGGCGGCGCCCCCGGCGGCCCGTCCCGCCACGCGCACTGGTGGCAGCGGCGATGGGTCAGGTACGGCGCCCTCGTCACCCTGCTCGCCCTCTCCGGGCTCGTCATCCTCGCCCTGGTGCGCCGGCAGACCGGCACCGAGGGGTTCCTCGTCGGGCTCGGGCTCGCGGTGCTGCCCGTACCGCTGCTGACGGCCGCCTTCCGCTGGCTGGACCGGGTCGAGCCGAGCCCCTGGCGGAACCTGGTGTTCGCGTTCGCCTGGGGCGCCTGCGCGGCGGCCCTGATCGCGATCGTCGCGAACAGTTTCGCCACGCACTGGATAGCCACGGCGACGGCCGACGCCGACGGCGCCGACACCCTGGGCGCGACGGTGATAGCGCCGGTCGTGGAGGAGTCCGCGAAGGCCGCCGCCGTCCTGCTGGTCTTCCTCTTCCGCAGACGCGACTTCACCGGCATCGTCGACGGGGTCGTCATCGCCGGCGTGACCGCGACCGGCTTCGCGTTCACCGAGAACATCCTCTACCTCGGCAACGCCTTCGGCACCGACCAGCTGACCGGCGACCGTGGCATCGCCTCCGTCACGGCGGCGACCTTCTTCGTCCGCGTCATCATGTCGCCGTTCGCGCACCCGATGTTCACCGTGCTCACCGGCATCGGCTTCGGCATCGCCGCCATGTCCGGGGACCGCCGCCGCGTGCGGCGCCTGCTGCCGCCGCCGGCCGGGCTGCTGCTCGCGATGGGCATGCACGCCCTGTGGAACGGCTCGACGACCTTCGGCGAGTACGGCTTCTTCGCGGTCTACGCCGCCATCATGGTGCCCGCCTTCGCGCTGCTGACCTGGCTGGTCGTGTGGACCCGGCAGCGCGAGCTGAGGACCGTGCGCGAGGAACTGCCCGCGTACACGGCCGCAGGATGGCTCAACCCGGCCGAACCGTTCGCCCTGGCCTCCATGCGGGCGCGCCGGCTGGCCCGCGACCACGCGCGGCGCCACCTCGGCAGGCAGGCGGCGCGGACAGTCGCCCAGTACGAGGCGTACGCGACCTCGCTGGCGTTCCTCCGGCACCGCGGGCGCCTGGGCCGGGCCGGGGCCGACTTCACCGTACGGGAGCGGGAACTGCTGCACGAGCTGTGGCGCAGACGGGAGGTGGCGCAGCCCGCGCTGGACCACGCGGCCAGGATGACGGCGCCCATCGCCGCGCCACTCTGGCCGGGGTACGCGGTGCACGGGGTCCACGCGACGTACGGGGTGCACGGGGCCTACGGGGTACATCCGCGGCACCCGGGGTACGGGTCGTACGGGCCGGTGACCCCGTATCCCCACGGTCAGGCGGTGCCGTACCCCTCGTACAACCCGTACCGGACCCCGTCCTAGGGCCTCTCGTTTGGATCATGCCGGGCTCGCGGGCCCTGGCACCGCACCTCGCGGCGTTGTCGTCGGTTGGCAGGGCTCCGCCCTGCCGCCCTCCTCCGCCTTGCGACGCACGGCACCAGACCCCGCTCCCTGATCCGGCCTGATCCAAACGAAAGACCCTAGCGGCCCCCGGGGACGGGAGTCACGCCGACGCCCGCGTCAGCTTCCCGAGCTCCTCCTCCGTCAGCCGCAGCTCCGCGACCCCGAGCAGCGCCGGGAGCTGTTCCACCGTCCGCGCCGAGGCGATCGGGGCGGCCACCGTCGGCTGTGCGGCGAGCCAGGCCAGGGCCACCGTGGCGGCCTCGGCGTCATGGGCACGGGCGACCTCGTCCAGGGCCGTGAGGACCTTCTGGCCGCGCTCGGTCTCCAGGTGCTTGGCCGCACCCTGCGCCCGCGCGCTGTCCACCGTCGTACCGGGCCGGTACTTGCCGGTCAGGAAACCGGAGGCGAGCGCGAAGTAGGGGACGGCGGCCAGCCCCGACCGCTCGGCGACGCTCTGCAGAGCGCCTTCGTAGGTGTCGCGCGAGACCAGGTTGTAGTGCGGCTGGAGCGCCACGTACCGGGCCAGGCCCTCGCGCTCGGAGAAGTCCAGGGAGGCCTGGAGCCGCTCGGCGGAGATGTTGGAGGCGGCGATGTGCCGCACCTTGCCCGCCCTGACCAGCTCGTCGAGCGCGCCGACGATCTCCTCGACGGGGACTTCCGGCTTGTCGAAGTGCGTGTAGTACAGGTCGATGTGGTCCGTGCCCAGGCGCCTGAGGGAGGCGTCGGCCGCGGCCTTGATGTTGGCGGCGCCCAGCCCCTGGTAGTCGGGGTGCTGGCTGACCTTGGTGGCGATGACGACGTCGGAGCGGTTGCCTCGCTCCTCGACCCTCCCCCAAGCTCTCCGAGCAGGGGGGACCCCCATCCGATGATCGTCTCGGACTCGCCGCCCCTGGTTGCCGTCCACCCACGCGGAGTAGGAGTCGGCGGTGTCGACGAAGTTGCCTCCGGCCGCCGTGTAGGCGTCGAGGACGGCGAAGGACTGCTCCTGGTCGGCGGTCCAGCCGAAGACGTTGCCGCCGAGGGCGAGCGGGAAGACCTCCAGCTCGGACGAACCCAGTTTGCGTAGAGAAGTCATGCGTGTCATCAACAAACGTGCCGGAGCAGCCCATTCCGGACAGGCCGCATCCGGCCGCAAAGGTTGCGCAAACAGGCCCCACGGCTTCGTCGGCGGTGGGGCCGGTCCGTGTCCGTCAGGGGGTGAGACCCCTGTCGCGCAGCCACGCCGTCGGGTCGATCCCGGTGGACTGGCCGCCCGGGTGGACCTCCAGGTGGAGGTGGGGCCCGGTGACGTTGCCGGTGGCGCCCACACGGCCGATCACGTCGCCCGTGCTGACCTGCTGGCCGACGCTGACGCTGATCGAGGACTGGTGGCAGTACCAGAGCTCGGTGCCGTCGTCGAGGGTGAGGATCGTGCGGTAGCCGTAGGCACCGGCCCAGCCGGCCTCGGTGACGGTGCCGGTGTGGATCGCCTTGAGCAGGGTGCCCGTGGGCGCGGCGAAGTCGAGGCCGGTGTGGTAGCCGGAGGACCACATGGAGCCGGCCTGGCCGAAGGTGGAGGTGAGCGTGTACGAGGAGGTGGGCAGCGTGTACTGCTTGGCCAGCTCGGCCAGCCGCGCCTCCTCGGCCTTCTGCGCGGCCTCCTCGTCCGCCTTCTTCTTGGCGGCGGCGGCCTCGGCCTCGGCCGTCTCCCGCGCCTTCGCGGCATCGTCGGCGGCCTTCTTGGCGGCGGCGGCCTGGGCGTCCGCCTGGGCCTTGGCCTCGATCTGCTCCTGCTGCTGCTCGGCCTGCGCCATGATCCGGTTGCGCAGCACCTCGCCGGCGTCCGAGGTGCCCTGCTCGGTCTCGGTGGCGGTCACGCCGATGCCGCTGAGCGCGGTCGCCGAGCCCTCGGGGGCGGCGTCGGAGTTGTCCTCGAACAGGGAGCCCACGGAGGGCAGGTCGGGCAGCGAGATGGACACCGGCGGCTTGGCGCTGTTGGCGCTGGCCATGCCGCCCGCGCCGACGGCGGCGATGACGCCGACGCCGAGAACGGTGGAGCTGCGGGCGAGCCCGCCGCCGCGCTGCTTGGCGACGCGGTGCCGGCCGCGGACGGGACGGATGGACTCCGCGCTAGGGTTCCACTCCTCCCAGGGGCCCTCATCGGCGCGTCGGCTGTCGTAGCCGAAGGTCTCGCCGTGTTGGCGGTTCGGCGCGAACGGGGCTTCCGGAGCAGGCGGGTTGGACGCCACGAAGGCGCACTCCTTTCCTTCCGCATCGCCTACCGGGTTAGCTGACGGGTTCGGAGCGGGAAGGTCTCCTACGCGCGTAAACAAGCCGTGTTCATACGGCGCTTACGCTCGATTCACCCCAAGTAGGTGGTTCCCCGGTTCCCTTGCGGGATTCGGCGTGCGCGCACGGAGCCGCCTCTTGTGACGGCTGGGACGACCGTGCTGCGTTATCGAACGTTAATAGACTCGGGCCCCTGATTCCAAGCCGTTCGGCTTGATCACTCAACCTTCCGGCCCGACCTTACGGTCCATGAGCACCGAAAACCGGGCGAGTTGACCGCACTTTCCGGAGCTCTTGAGGCGAGGACCCGTGGAGGCGCGAAAACACTCAGGGCCGGAATCCATGAATCGGATTCCGGCCCTGAGCCTTCAGTAGCGGGGACAGGATTTGAACCTGCGACCTCTGGGTTATGAGCCCAGCGAGCTACCGAGCTGCTCCACCCCGCGTCGTTGTGACACCAGTATATGCCATCCGGAAGGCCGCTCGCACCAACCTCTCAGCCGAGCAGATGCCGGTTGGGTTCCTTGGCCCTCTCCTCGAACTCCGGCACCACGACGACGACCGCGCCACCGGCCGCCAGCACCCCGGTGCCGTCGGCTCCCTCGACGAACGTGTCCGGCTCCCGCCACGCCGTCACCACGCGCCGCACCCCGGCGTCCAGAATCAGCCGGGCGCACGGACGCGGCCGGGAGGCGCGGCGGGCGCACGGCTCCAGGCTGCTGTACACCGTGGCGTCCGGCAGCCGCGGATCCGCCCGGTCGACCTTGGCCAGCGCCGCCTCCTCCGCGTGCACGACCGGGTCGTCCCCCTCCCGTGAGTACCCGCGGGCGAGTTCGGTCCCGTCGGCGGCGACCACCACGGCGCCCACGCTGAACGCGGTCCGGGACGGCGGGCACTGGGCCGCCAGTTCGCAGGCGATCCGGAGCCAGTGCCGGTCCGCGGGAGCGGCGCGGCCGGCGGTGCCGGGAGCGGTGGGCTCGTAGCGCACGAGGACGACGTCCTCGATGGTCCGCGTCTCCACCAGCCGCAGCCGCCCGCCCTGGTAGGCCCCCGGCCCGAACAGCCGGGGCGCGTCCGGGTCCCCCACGAACAGGGGGGCGAGCACGAGCTGCACCTCGTCGGCGAGCTGCTGCCGCAGCAGCTGGGTGTGGACGGTCCCGCCGCCCTCGACCATGAGCCGGCGCACCCCGCGTACGTCGTGCAGGTGCTCGAGCAGCCGGGGCCAGTCGAGTTCGGCGCCCAGCGGCACGACGTCGGCGGCCAGGCCCGTACGCCGCAGCCGCAGCGCGCCCTCGTCGGTCGTGTAGAGGACCTTCTCGCCGCCGGTGTGCCAGAAGGGCGCTTCGGGGTCCAGCTCGCCGGAGGCGCTGACCGCGACCTTCAGCGGGTACTCCGGCTTCCCTGCGGCGTGGCGGGCGGCCCGCCGCTCGGGCGAGTTCACCAGCAGCCGCGGATTGTCGGCCCGCAGGGTGCCGGCGCCGATCAGGATCGCGTCGGACGACGCCCGCACCTCGTCGACCCGGTCGAAGTCGGCGGGGCTGGAGAGCAGCAGGCGCTCGGGACCGGTGTCGTCCAGGTAGCCGTCGAGCGAGACGGCGGCGGACAGCAGGACGTACGGGTGGGGCATCGACGCCCTCTCTCTCGGCGGCGGGCTCGCCTCCAGTGTGACCGACCCCGTCGCCCGCGAACGCGGCACCACCGGGCCGGTGGCCGCGCCCGCGGCGCGAGCGGGCCGCCCACCGGTCGGTTCGGTTCAGTGATCGAGGCGGATGCGGAACCGGAGCCGGCAGATGACGGCGTCGGTGTGGCGGCGGAGGGCGCGGTCGAGGACCGCGCCGCGCTGGTTCTGCAGTAGCCGCTGCCAGGGCCTGGGCAGGTGCATCTCCGGGATGAGGACCACGATCCGGCACTGCCTCTCCTGGGCGGCCAGCGCGCGCACATGGTCGACGACGGGCCGGGTCAGGGACCGGGTGCGGCTGTGCAGCACGGTGAGGGGGACACCGGGCTGCCAGGCGTTCCAGGCGGCGTGGACCTCGTCGGCGGAGGGGGCGGCACGGTCCTCGGGGTGCACGACGGTGACGGCGCGGACCTCGTCGCTCAGTGACAGCGCGGCGCTGACGGCCTCGCTGGTGAGCAGGTTGACGGCGCCGACGGGAACGACGACGACCGAGTGGCGCGGCGCGGGCCGTGCGGGGACCTCGCCCAGGTGCAGGGCCGCGCCGATGCGCTGGTACGCGCGGTGTACCGACTCGAACACGGTCACCAGGACGGCGACCGCGGCGAAGACCAGCCAGCCGCCCTCGCCGAACTTCGACACCAGTTCGATGACCAACGCCGCGAGGGTCAGCAGTGCCCCGACGCCGTTGACGGCCGCGCGCCAATGCCATCCGGGACCCCGGTCCAGGCGCCAGTGCCGGACCATGCCGGCCTGGGAGAGGGTGAAACCGATGAACACGCCGATGGCGAAGACCGGCACCAGTTTCTGGGTGTCGCCCTCGGCCACGACCAGCAGGATCAGGGCGGTGGCGGCGAGCACGACGACGCCGTACCGGTAGACCTGCCGGTCGGCCCGCAGTCCGAAGACGTGCGGCAGATGGTTGTCTCGTGCCAGCAGGGAGGTCAGGACGGGCATGCCGCCGAAGGAGGTGTTGGCCGCCAGCGCTAGCAGCGTCATGGTGGCGAACTGCACGACGTAGAAGCCGGCGTTGTGGCCCAGGGACGCCTCGGTGAGCTGCGCCAGTACGGTCTTGGTGCGGCTCGGTGCGACGTGGAACCTGCCGATGAGCAGCGACAGCCCGATGAGCATGGCACCGAGCAGCGCGCCGAGCGCGACCTCGGTGCGCTGCGCCCGCCGGACCCTCGGGGTGCGGAAGGTGGGGACGGCGTTCGCGATGGCCTCCACGCCGGTGAGCGCCGAGCAGCCCGAGGCGAACGCCCGCAACAGCAGCAGGACTCCGACCGCGGAGACGGCCGAGGCCGTCGGATGGACGGGCGGGACCGCCGGCGTCCGCCGCACCAGCCCGGCCACGACGACAGCGGCGATCGCCACGACGAACACCACGGTGGGAGCGATCATCACCTTGGCGGACTCGGCGACCCCGTAGAGGTTGACCGCCGTGATCAGCCCCAGCACGATCACGCACAGCAGCACCCGGTCGCCGTACAGGACGGGGAAGGCGGAGGTGAGCGCGGCCACGCCGGCGGAGACCGACACGGCGACGTTCAGCACGTAGTCGATGATCAGCGAGGCGGCGGCGACCAGACTGACCCGCCGGCCCAGATGGCGCCCCGCGACCGCGTACGCGCCGCCCCCGTTCGGGAACGCGGCGATCACCTGCCGGTAGGAGAACGTCAGCGCCGCCAGCAGCACCACGATCGCCAGGGTGACCGGCAGGGTGAAACCCAGTCCCCGGCTGCCGGCCGCCGCCAGCACGACCACGATCGCCTCCGGCCCGTAGGCCACCGAGGCGAGCGCGTCCAGGGACAGCGCGGCCAGCCCCTGCGGCACCGTCAGCCGGTCCCGCTCCTGCCGTCTCCCCGCGACCCGCCCGGCACGGCGGCGCCGACCCGCGTCCTCGGCACTCGCGCCCACGGCCTCACCCACCCTCACGTCGCCTTCGCCACCCAAGAGGCAGGATCTCCCGCAAAGCGCCACATATGACGCAAGGGAGGTGTTAAAGGTCGTCCGGAGCCGCCTGTGTCCTGCTACACCGGAAGAGGCAGGCAGGAGGTGCCCACCATGTCCGACTACCTCGTCAGAGGTCCCACCGCGATCGCAGTCGCCCTGGTGGCACCGCTCGCGGTGAGCGCGCTGCTGCTGCCCTTCCGCGCCGGCCTGGCCAACACCGTCGTCGCCCTCGTCCTCGTCGTGGTCGTCGTCGCGACGGCGGCCCTCGGACACCGGGCGGCCGGCGTCCTTGCCGCCGTGTCCGCGGCCGTCTGGTTCGACTTCTTCTTCACCGTCCCCTACCAGCGGCTCACGATCGCGAGCCCCACCGACATCACCACCGCCGTGGTGCTGCTCGCCGTCGCCCTGGCCGTCTCCCAACTGGCGGCCCGCGCCCGGCGCCTGGAGGTCGTCACCATCACCGACTCCGACTATCTCGCCCAGATCCACCACGCGGCCCAGCTGGCCCGGGAGGCGACCTCACCGGACACGGTGGTGGAGTGCGTGCGCGCGCAGCTCGTCGGCCTGCTCCACCTGCGCGGCTGCCGCTTCGAGTACGGCACTCTGCTCGGCCACGCCCCCCGCCTGGAATCGGACGGCTCCCTCACCGTCGGGCGCAGGACGCGGGACGTGGACCGACTCGGCATGCCCGCCCAGGACATCGAACTGCGCGTCTTCGCGGGCGGCCACTTCCACGGCCGCTTCCTCCTCCGGCCGACCCCCGGCGACACCCCGCCCCTGGAGGCCCGCCTGGTCGCCGTCACCCTGGCCGACCAGGTGGGCGCCGCCCTTCAGACCACCTGGAGGATCCCGAGGCCCACGGCCTGACCCACCAACGACGGAACCCCCGTCCGACCAGGTCGGCGGGGGTTCCGAGGGCGCGGGCGCCGGTAGGCCCTGTGGGACTCGAACCCACAACCAATGGATTAAAAGTCCTGGCCAGGGCATGCCAGAGGGTTCCGGACACTGCTTCGGTGTCCGGAACCAGCTGGTCAGAGCATGTGCGCAGTGATGCGCCATTCATCCGGTGACGGGTCGTGCCGCACCGTCCGCTCACGCATCGTTCACGCATGACGAGCCGCTGAGCAGGGCCTTTTCGAGGTCTCAGCCTGCCATAGGTGATGGGGCTTTGGCACGTGAGGCGGCTCTGCGGGTTTTCGGCAGTCAGCCTGCGTTGAGCAGTTGCCCGGGCAGTGTGAAGGTCGTTGCCTTGCCACGGCCGAGATCAACCGTGACAGCGCTGTCACCAGAGGTGAGGACCCAGTCTTTGCCGGTCTTCCGCATCCCGTCGGTGGCGGCCATCCCATCAAGGCGGGTGCGGTGGAGTTCCTTCCCGGTGCTGCGGTCCAGTTCGACCAGTTCGACGTGGCCGGGGAGTGAGACCGCTGCCGTGATGCTCGTGGAGTCCACTGCCACCCGGTCGATGCGGCCGGTGGACGTGGTCAGGACATCGATCTCGCCCTGCTTGGCCAGGTGCAGTGTTGCGGTGCCCGTGGAGGTACTGGTCGCGGTGGGGCTGCCCGCGAGCAGTGGACGGCTGGTGGAGCAGTCCAGAGCCTGGACCTCGGTCTTGGGCACCTGGGGCAGTGCCTTGACGGTGCCGTTCTTCGGGGAGACAACGGCCAGCGTGAAACCGTTGGTGCTGTTGTCGCCGACGCAGAGTCCGGGAGTGCCGCCGGCGGCCAGTCCGGGGTTGACCGGCAGGGTGACGTCGCGTTTGACCTGCCAGGTGGCAGGGTCGTAGACGAGGGCGGTGGCCTTGCCTGTGCTGGATGTGGCTTTGTCTCCGACGGCGGTCACGTAGTCCCCGGTAGGGATCAGGACCCGTCCGCCCTCCGCCGTGCCGAGGCCATCGAGGACCTGATCCTTGGTGTTCACCTCGTACAGTCGGCTGGGGCGGCCGTTCTTGCGGGGGACCGTCACGATCCAGCGTCCGTCGGTGGTCTTGGTGATCTGAGGGCTGGCCGTATCGTCGTCGTCCGACTGGGTCGGTACCGCGGCCAGCGGTTCGGCGGTGTGGCTGGCCGGGTCGATTCCGGTGATCGTGGACAAGCCGCTGACTTTGGTGAGGACGAAAACCTTCGACCCCTCCCAGTTGTGGCCGAGTTCCACACCGCCAGGGCCGTCGCATGCCGCGAGCGGCAGCATGAGGGCGCCCGCGGCGAGGGCAGGGAGGACACGTCGGATCATCGGGTTCACCATTCCTTGATGGCATCGCTGGGGGACAGCTGGGCGGCGCGGCGGGCGGGAACCCAGGCGCCGATCACGGTCACGGCCAGGGTGAGCAGGAGAATACCGGCCAGGACGCCCGGGTCCGGGAGCGGGATTCCGGCGGGGAGGTAGGGCGCGAGCTCGGAACTGCCGCGCAGCCCGGCAGCCGCTGCGGCGGCCCCCGCGAGACCGAGGAGAGCACCCAGCACGGCACCCGTGGCTCCGATGATCCCGGTCTCGGCGACGAACATGGTCAGGACGGCCCGGTTGCCGAACCCGAGGGCTTTGAGGATGCCGATCTCCCGGGCCCGCTGCCTGGACAGCGCGCCGGTGACCACCAGCGCACCGACCAGGGCGACCAGGCCGAGGACGACGAGCAGCACCTGGCCGGCGGTGTGGATCAGGGACAGGACGCCTGGCAGTGCCGACATTTCCTGCTGCAGGGAGGTGGCCGCGTACCCGGCAGACTGGATATCGCTCAGAAGCCCGGGGACATCACGCGCGGTGCGGGCCAGCACGGTGATGCGGTCGTATCCGACGGAGGTCGTGAACTCGGACTCGGTGACACCGGCCTTCGCCGCGGCCCATCGCACCACGGTCGCCTCGTCGGCGTACGCCGCGTCAGGGCCGTCCAGCTGCCAGGCCGGATCGAACAGGCCCACTACCCGAACCGAAGCGGGCACCCCGGTGCCCTGTCCGGCGGAAGTGCTTCGGGTGGTGGTGACCGTGATGCTGTGCCCCAGCAGGGGTGTCAGGTCGCTCCCCTGGGCCCGCTTGGGCAGCACGACCTCACCCGGGTGCAGCGGAAACAACTGCGTGCGGACGGATTTCAGCAGCGGCGGCAGCAGCGAGGGGCGCGGGGTCGTGGCGTAGAGCAGCACGCCGGGCACCTGCTGGTCCTTGTAGCCGAAGGATACCTGGGCGCGTGGCTCGACCGAGGTGACGTTCGGCAGGGCGGACAGGGTCCGCACAGTCTCGGTGCTGAGCGGCTTGGAGTCGGTCCGCTCCATGAGTCTGTCGACTGTGACGCTGCGGTTGGCCGTGCCCTCCTGGACGCGGTCGCGGGCGGCGCTGTCAGCCCGGTCGGAGATGCCGAGGGCCGTGACGCAGACCGCGGCCGCCACGGCCAGGAGAACGGTGAGGCCGATGAACCGGCGCCACATGGAACGGACGTTGGCGGCTGCCATGGCAAACGGGTTCATCGGGGGGTCTCCTGCGTATCCGCGGACAGGTCAGTGTCGCGGTCTTCCTCTGTAGTCAGCGCTCCGCGGTCCATCCTCAGCACGCTGTCGGCGTAGGAGGCGACGGTGGCACTGTGCGTGACCAGCAGCACCGCCCGACCTTCGTCGGCGACCTGCCGGAAGAGCTGGAGCATGCGCTGCTCGCTGTCGGCGTCCAGATTGCCGGTCGGCTCGTCGGCCAGGACCGTGCCGGGGTTGTTGACCAGGGCCCGGGCCAGGGCGACGCGCTGCTGTTCGCCGGCGGACAGCTCGCTGGGATGGTGCTCGGCCCGATCGGCCAGGCCGACCCGTTCCAGCAGATCCTGGGCTTGTTGCGCTCCGGCCTTGGTGCTGCCGAGATACGGCAGGGCCGCGTTGCGCAGGGCGCTGTGCTGCGGCAGCAGGTTGAACGCCTGGAAGACGAACCCGAGCGAGGACCGTCGCAGCCGGGTCCGCTCCCGTTCGGGCAGTGACCAGGCGTCGTGGCCGTCGACCAGCACGGTGCCGCTGTCGGGCGGCAGCAGTAGCCCCATGATCTGGAGCAGCGTGGTCTTGCCCGACCCCGAGCGGCCAACCAGTGCGGTGATACGCCCGGCAGGCAGTTCCAGCGCGGCGTTGTCAAGGACGTCAACCCGCTGCCCGCGCAGCACGTACGACTTGCGTACCGACTGCACGGAGAGTGTCACGGGTGGCCTGTCGGTCATGGTTCGGCGGCTCATTTCTTGGAAGGTTCACCTGACGGCGTCGTGCGGGCGTGTAGCTGACCGCCCCTGAGGAGTGTGAGTTTCCAGGCGCTCCAGGTGGCCTTGAGGTCACAGCCGGACTGCGAGGCATCGGCACGATACAGACTGGGCAACTGCGCGCAGCCGCGATGCGCCTCCATGCCTCTGTCAATCGCCTCACGGATCTCGCTGTCCATCGTCCCGCCAACGATCAGGTAAGCCCTGACCACCGTCGCATAGGCACTCACCGATGGCAGACGCTCCGGATTGGCGGCCCAGGAACGCAGTTCGGCCGCGGTGACCCACTGCGGAACCGATCCTGAACGGCCGGTGTCGGAGAGCGTCGTGACCACTGTGGCTGCGGCCGTTACTTTGGCAGGGTCGTCCAGGGACCACGCGGCAGCCTGTGGCTGTGGTGTGCCAACACCCATGTCCGCGCAGGCCAGAGCCGCCCGTGACCATGCCTCGGCGTTCTCCGGGGAAACAGCGGTGGGCACCGCCTCGGCGGAGTGGCACAACGCGCTGTCCGCGGCGGTTGGTTCAGCTCCGCTTGCCAGCTTCAGGGCGGCGGCGGTCGTGAGCCGGACATGCGGGTCCGCAGATATCTGCGGATCAGCCGCGATCTTACGGAGCGCTGCTGCCTGAGTACTGTCACGCGTGGACTCTCCTGCCAGCGCACGCAGTCGCAAGCCGTAGACCGACGCCTCCGGGCTCCCCGCATACGCGGTGGAGTCGCGTATCGTTCCATCAGGCAAGGTGTCTGCGGTGATCCTGTTCCGCACAGCAGCGTAGGAGTCTGATGGCGCACCAGCGGCCTGTGCGACGGTAACCGCGTAGTACAGGTCGCGGTAGTCAAGCGACGCGGCATTGTGCTGCACCAGCTTGGCCCAAAGTTTCGCGTCGAGTTTCGAGGGCACGCCCGCAGCCTGGCTCAACACCGCGTAATTGTAAGCGTCCAGCAGCGCCTGATAGCGCTCCTTCTCCCCCAGAGCGGTGAAGTCAGAGATGGAAGGTTCACGCACTGCCATGAGAGCCTGCGGAACGGAGGCTCCCAGCAATCGGAAGCCACGAGCGAGGTCAGCGGCCTCACTGAGCGCCAGGCTGTCGCCGGTTTTTTTGGCGGCCTGCCTCAACCACGGCAATGTCAGAGTGCGGTCATCCTCGGTGATCCCACCACTGGCAGCGAGTGCCTCCAAGGCTGCCGCGGTAGCCGCCGCCCGGTAGGGGCCGTCGTCCGGGTGCTCGTTACCCGGCTCGCTGAACCATCCCTGGCCCGTGCGCATTCTCCGCAGCGCGGCGGCGTCGGATGCGGTCAGCAGATCTGCTGCACCGGCCGAGGCAAGGGGAGCAAGCCAACTACGCCCCCACAGAGGGGACGTTCCGATGGCCTCCTGCCGGAAGAACGCCCCCGATTTGGCGCTGAGGCCCAGTTGGGGCTTCGGGCCGAGCGACGTCTTCAGGCGCACCGCGTAGGAATTGTTCTCCGGGCCCGCGGGTTCGTCTCGCAGGAACGGGGGATAATACATGCCATTCTGTGCGCTCACCAGGAGCGACAGTTCTTGCGTCACAGGTGCGACGCCGCCAGGTTCAGCTGCATCGGATTTCCCCTCACAGCCGACCAGAAGCAGGCAGCACGCGAGGCCGGCTGCCGAAGCAGTGAGCGAGCGGCTCCACCCGGTCGCGGTGCGCTTGGTCATCGAGGACTCCGTGATACTCCGTCGGCGAGGGGCGGGAACGGCTGGGGCGGGACGGTGCCCGCCCCAGCCGGAACATCTGTCAGAAGGCCCCGGCGTAGACGCACTTCTCCGAGACGGAGATCGACGAGGTCACCTGGCCCGAGCCGCAGCTGCGGGTGGAGACGTAGGTGGTGCTGAAGTTCGGCTTCATCTGACCGCTGGTGTCAGCGATCCACGTGTTCGTGTTACGCCAGCGCACCTCACCGAGCGACTTGCTCTTCATGGTGAGCGTGGCGCTGGGCGTCTTCGAGATCGTCAGGCTGGCGCTGACGCCGTGCGCCTCGAGCTCGGCGCGGTTCTGGATCCACTGGGCGTTGGACGGGTTGGTGCCCAGCAGCTTGGTCGAGGCCGTCCAGTCACACGCGCTCACGTAGGTGCCACAGTGCCAGGCGTTGACCTGGAACGTGTCGCCACCCGAGAGGTTCCAGGTGGCAGAGTCACTGGTGGCGCTGGCGGGACCAGCCGCCAGGACCAGCCCGGCGACGGCGACGGCTGCGGCGCCGGCCCCCGCGAGACGAGTGCGGATCGATATACCCATGGTGCGCTCCTTGGTCGTTGTCGTACGGATTTGATGACGTCGACATCGGACCGCAAGGACCAGCATTCGGCTGTAGCCGACGCTCCCCCCGAGGTCGTGGCAGAGAAGCTACATAAGTGATCGATGAGACCCTAGGAATCTTCACTTTCCTGAGGTTTTCTTGAGAAAACAGGCCAGGAATATCTGTTTTGACATGAGTTGGTCAACAACAGCGGGGGTTGTTGCGAGCCTGCTGTACTCCGGGACCGCCCTCGCTTGCCTCACAAGCGTGGGTGTGGCGCAGGAGGCCAACCCGTCGACACGTGATCACGCTCCTGCAGGCCGCCGTCTGTCAGAACCTGATGCCATAAACCATGAGCCTGCGCCATCCTGAAATGGCTGGTCATGGGCCTGGCGTGTTGTTGTTCCGGGGTGCTCGTGGGGTCGTGGGCGGCAGTCTGCGGTGTAGAGCATCTGCCAGCGGCGTACTTCGAGCTTCTTCAGGACAGAGGGCGCGATCTGAGGTTTCCCGCCTCGACCGGACCGAAGGATCAAGTCGCCGCGGCCGACCGCGTCACTCCGGCTGGGGACGAATCGGTCACGCTGCCCCGAGAGGCTTCCCGTCAAGATCGGCGAGGTCTACGATCCCGGGCTGTGCCACATCTCCGCTCACTCTCATTGATCCTGGTCGCCGCCTTCGTCTTCGGCGTCACTGCCGCTCTGCTCAAAGGCACCGACGACAGCGTCCGGCAGGTGTACGGCAACATGTCAGCGCCTTGGCTCATGCTCGCGTTCCTGCCGGCAAGGCAGGCCCGCGGCATCCTCCGGGGCATGGTGGTCGGCACGATCGCGACCATGCTCGGCCTGGCCGGCTTCTACCTGGCCACCGGATTGATCTCCGGCCTCGGAGACCACGGCTTGCTCGGCGACCTGCGCCTGGAGTTCACCCACAACCTGTACTGGTTCGAGTGTGGCCTGATCAGCGGACCTGTCCTGGGGGCTCTGGGCGGGTGGTCCGCGCGCTTTCGGTACGCGGCTCCGCTGGCGGTCGCAGGGCTGTTCCTGGCGCTGGAACCTGCTGTCGTACTTCCCGTCACCCACCTTCCCGCCGTCAACCGTGCGCTGTTGAACTGGGGAGTCCAGCCCGTAATCCCGTATCTGCTCGAGGCCCTGCTCGGCGTGGCACTCGGTGTCCTGGGGCTGATGCGGCTGGCCCGCATCGCGGCCGCGAACCCCGTATCGGCGCCTTCTCAGTGAGACCCACCGTCTTGAAGTGGCTGGTCTGGGGCCTGGCCCTTCAAGATGGCGCAGGCTCCTTAGTCAACCCCCTCCACCCGGCACACCCGGCAGGACACCTGCGCCCCCTGCGACCACCAGGGCATCCTTCCCGGGTCGACCCGGCCGGCCGGTTCCTCTGCGCCCTGTGCAGCGACGTCCCGCTGGACGCCCGCTGCAAACGCTGCGCGGACGAAGCCATGACCACCGACCAGGCGATCTGCTGGCAAGAGAGATCCCAGAAGGACTGCTGCGCTGGGGCACGACCGATGGCGTTGTAAGGCCCCGCGCGGCCTAGCCAAGACCCAACATCGCAGCCGATCCGCTACCGCCGGGACCTGTTCCGCCCTGAAGCCGGGGAAAGAACGGTCGGCTGCGGTGCAGGAGCCGCCCCACCATCGGACCATGCCCCTGTGCTCGTGTGTCGACGAGCAGCTTCAGCTCGGCGGTTCGGTATCGGGTTCCGACCAGCGTGCTGAATGCGAGTGACAAGAACGCGGGCGGGCTGGCGGGCTGATATCAGCTCGCGTTGGACGGCTGCCTCCTTCAACAGTTGCCGCGGTTGGTGGCCACGGGCTTCGGCGTCACTGAGGACAGTGGCGAGGGCAGGCCAGGCAGTGTCGGCGAGGATGCGCTCGGCGTGGTCAGGAACGGTGGCACGAACGTCATGGGCCAGACTCCGACTGACATACTCCTGGAGATGGCGGGGCGCCAGTTCTTCCAGCACGGGGACAAGTGCCTGCTCGGTCGCCATCTGGAGGTGTTGGACAGCCCGTCGAGCAGCCTCGGCCTGTTGGGCCTGCTGCTTCGCCTCGTGCCATCGGGCAGCAACGATAGTGGCCCAAACCAGCGCCGCGGTGAGTGCGGCCAGAACGCTGCCGTCCGGACCAGTGGCAGTGTGGGCGACGTCGCGGACGGCTGCACGCAGGACGTGTGCGGCCTGATGCTCAGCTTCGACCTGAGATCGCTGGGCGCGGGCGAACGTCCGGGAAGCGGCATGGAGCTCAGGGCGCAGGCCCGCCGGAGCCTTCTGAGCCGTGACTTCGATCAGTTCGCCCAGGGCGGCGATGTGCGCCTGGATAAGGGTGTCGTCGCCGTTCATGTCGGTGTGCAGGGCGTCAAGGGCGTCGGTGGCCTGCTCCCAGGGGCTGGCCGGCCGGTTACGGCGGGCGGTTGGGTGCTCCTCGGGAGCGGTGGCTTCCAAGCGTGCCCTGAGCTTGGGAAGGGTGAGGTCGGGGGCGATCTTTCCGCCGGGGTGGTAGATCTGTTCGCCGTTGTCGTTGACGTCGCCGGGGCGGCCCACGGCGTAGCCGAGGAGGTCTCCGGACGGTCCGCGGCGGGGTTTGACTGCGATGCCGTCGGCTTGGAGGTAGGCGAGGAGTTCCTCGGCGTCGCTGGCGTGGGGGATGGCGGTGCGGATGCGGTCCTGGAGCCATTCGCGGCTGGTCTGCTGCCAGCCGAGGCGGTGGGCCTTGTGCATCTCGGCCTGGGTGGGGCGGCGGGATGCGGTGCCATCGCCCTTCTTCAGTCGGCGCAGGCCGTAGTCCTTCTCGATCTGCCGGCAGGCGTCGCCGACGCGGAGGCCGCTGTCGTGGAGTGTGGGGCGGCGGCCGTCTTCGCGGATGGTGGTGGCGAGGATGTGGATGTGGTCGTCGGCGTGGCGCACGGCGATCCAGCGGCAGCTGAGGTCGTCACCCGGTGGGGCGATGCCGGCGGCCTCGACGATGCGCTGGGCGATCTCGGCCCATTCGGTGTCGGAGAGGTGGCGGTCCTCCGGGGCGGCGCGGACGGGGCAGTGCCAGACGTGGTCGGTGACTTTCTTGCCGAACTCGCTGTTGCGCAGCCGTACGGGCGCGTCGAGGTGGCGGGCGAGTTGGGTGAGGGTGGCGTTCTCGTCGCGGCCGGGGTCGGGCATGCCAAGCATCGCGAAGCCGGCGACGATGTGTGGGTCGGTGTGCTCGTCGTGCCGGCCGGGTCCATAGAGGTAGGCGAGCAGGCCACGGGTGTTGGATCCGGCCGGTTTGATGGCGGCGATCATGCGGACGGGTTCTTCGAAGGGTCGGCGGGCTCGCTCAGGGCTTCGGCGATCAGCTCCAGCAGGCGCTGGAGCTCGGCGAGGTTGCGGCGGATGTCGGGCGGGGCGAGGTCGCTGTTGAGCGCCCGGGCGATCTGGTTGATGTTGACGCCGATGCGGTTGAGGTGGCGCAGCACCCGTGTGCGGAACTCGTGTGTGCGGCGGCGGTCCTCGGACAGAGGCAGATTCGCAGTGAACCGGCCGTCCACGAAGGCGAGGACGACATCGGCGGCGAAGCCGGATTCGCCCTTGTAGCCGTGCTCCGTGGCAGCCTCCTGCACGCGGACGCGTTCCTCGCCGAGGAATCGCAGAGGGCCGACGCGCTCTACGCGCTTGTCACCGGTGAAGCGGCGGATCGTGGGCTGAGCACGCGGATCGCCGGCATCGGCCGGCACGGGGCGGAGCACGGCTCGCTGGGCGGCGTGGAGTTCGTCCGGCTCGGGGCTGCCCTCGGCCCCGAGCCCCCGGCCCGGCGCCCCCTGGCGCTGGGCCCCCTCCGCCACCCCTGGGGCGGAGATCCCCGAAGCCCGGCCTTGAGTCGGACTCGGGGTACTACTGGCTCCGCCGGGAGCAGCCCGTCCGAACGCGCGCCGCAGACGGTTCATCAGCGTAGGCGACTTCGTCAGCGGCAGCGACGCGTTAGGGAGGCCCTCGGCTTCGTGCGGGTCGTAGGTCACAGGTGAATCTCCGGAGCGGGTGGCAGGCGGGCTGGTTGCGTGATGGCGGCTTCCAGCTGTCCACAGGGCGTGGATAAGCGATCGGCCTGGCGAGAGCGGGGCCCGCCTGGCCGGTGGGCAGGAGAGGTTCCGCCCACCGGCCAGGCGGTCAGCCGCTGTTCGTTTCGGCGCCGGTGGCGAGCTCAGGACGGAGGATGGCCATCACCTCGGTCAGCCGTTTGCCGCTGACCGTGTGCCCCTTGGCTCGTATGGCCTGCTGGACGATGTCCCGGTTCAGCCTGTTCTTCTCTGCCGCGGCGATTCGCCCGATCTCGGCGAGCTCCTCGACCGTTGCGCTGGCCGGACGGCCACCGCGTGACTTGCCCACCGGTTGTGGCAGTGGTTCCGACCGCTGGACGGTGGGCGCCGGTCGCTCAGTCGTCCGGCTGGGCCGAGCGGAAGGGGTGGCCGGTGGTTCGTACGCTTGGACGGGAACGGGGTTCGGTTGGTCGGCGGGCTGGTCGACGAGCTGGTGTACCTGTCGCATCAGGACACCGAAGGCCAGCAGTGCGGCGGCCGGTGGTACGGCGGCGACCACATAGTCGAGCGGGGGCACCGGTCCGGCGTGGTCCGTACCGCTGACCCCGGCCACGTTGAGGGCGATGGAGCCAACCGAGCCGGTGGCCGTGAGTGCGATGGCCCAGCCGTCGGTGACCCGGCGCAGTCCCGCGCGGAGCATGAGGAGCTCACCGGCGACGATGAACGCGTCCAGGGTCGCCGGCCAGGCCCATTGGCGTGTGGCTGAGTTGCCCAGCCCGTGCTGCCCGGCGACCTCGGCAAGGTGGGCATACGACAGCCAGAACCCGCCGGCGGTGAGGAGCACGATGACGACTCCTGCGGCGGCGAGCGCGTACCGCTCGATGGCCTGCTTGGTCGCCGCCGGCCGCCCTTGGCCGAGCCTGTGGCGCTGCGTGGGGGTCGTGGGGTGGGTCAAGCGGGATACTCCTGCGGTGGTGTCGGATGATCCGTCTTTGCCGTCTTGGCCGTTGCAAGCCCAGGTCAGGGCGGGTACGGCAGTCGCCTCGGCCTTCCGTCCCGGAGGCGTGGCGGAGCCGTCTTCGGCCCTGCTGCTACCTGGCGACAGCTCGCCGCCAAGCGACTTTCCGCGTGCTCCCTGTCTGCTGGGACGGCGCTTTTATGTCTTGCCGTCCCGGTTGGCAGACCTGCGACCTGCGGTAATACGGCGGGGACGCCCGGGACGGCACAAGACGGGTCTCGGCGGCGTCCAGTCGGAGGCAACCCGGTCCTCGTGATCGCGTTGCCGTCTTGCCCCCAGTTGCCGTCTTGTTCGCACGCCCTCTGACCTGCGGGATCACGGCAGGGACGGTAGGGACGGCCACCGGGGGATGCGGGGCTCAGACCGCCGTAGGGGCGGGTTCGGCGTCCAGCGGGTGGACAGTGGGGCAGTAGCGCCGCCACGCGTCGAGGAACTTGTTGCGCATGTAGCCCTTGCGCTGGGTGCCGTCGGCGAGGCGGACGTTGCCCGGCCTGATGTCGAACTGCCGCAGCATGTCCGCCAGGTTTCGGGAAGTCAGCCCATTGCGTCCCCATTCCACCCAGGGGCTCTCGGCGTTCTGCCGCAGATGGTGCAGCAGCTCGTCCGTGGAGAGACTGTCGACCTCCCGTTGGGCGAAGAAGATCCGGCGGATGTCGGCCAGGATCCGTGCCCCGCCGGGCTGCTCCTCCTCCACCTCGAACTCGGAGGCGACCATCCGTGAGCATGCCTCGCGGGTGCGACGGGGCCAGGGCCCGGCGGCGAGGTCGGCGACAATCACCATGGGCTCCCAGGTGTCGGCGGCCCGGTCCTCCACCGGCATCTCCGGCTCCAGGTCCGCTGCCTCGTCCAGCAGCGGGCGGGCCCAGGCGGCGATCCGATCGCGCACGTCGTGGAGGGCCGGGGTGTCCCGGCGGGAGCGGAAGGGCTTGACGTGCTCGCCCTCTGCCCGGCGGCGCATACGGATGACCACCGACCGGTCCATGATCGTGTCGGGCAGGTCACCGATCCCGGCGAGGGCGGCCATTGCGAAGGTGGCGAACCGGTGCGGAGTGTGGTCGTTGCCGACGACCCGTGTGACGTAGCGGTTGCGCTGGTGGCCGGCGTTGAGCAGGCCGCGCATCTCCTCGTTCTTCTCCGCCATCTTCGGCGTACCGAAGATGGTGTCCGCCTCGTCCACCAGGAGCGTGGGCGGCTCCTCGGTGATCGACCGGAAAACCGCAGCCGGTGTGGTGTTGATGGTGAGCATGGGCTCGTGGACCGTCTCGGTCAGCACATCCAGCAACCGCGACTTACCGCAACGCTTCGCCGGCCCCACCACCGCCAGACGCGGCGCGTGCTGCCACGCGGGCTGCAGATGCGTCGCCACCACCCACAGCGTCACGGCGTCCAGTGCCTCCGGCGAGGGCAGGATCACGAACTTCGCTATCTGCTCACGCAGTTCGTCCAGCAGCGCCGAGCCGATGGTCGGCTCTGGATCCGGCGCCAGCGTCTCGGCCGGCGCAGCGTGCTCGGGTTCGCCCTGGTCGGGCTTGCCCGGCCCCGCGACCGGCGGACAAGCGGCGGCTGCGGGTGTCGGTGCGGAATAGGGCGCGGGGTTCTCGGGTTGCACCAGGTGGCTCCTCTTCTGCGGCGCCGGGCATGCAAGCCCGGCGCCGCGGATCGTTCGTTGGATGCGGGCGACGGGGATTCCCAAGCCTCCGGCGTTGCCGCGCCGGAGGCTCGCCGTGTTCAGAGACTGAACACACGCTTTGTCCCGAAACGGGACGCTCGCTCTGTTCCCCGAGGGAACACGGACAGTACGTCCGCCCCCGGTAACAGTCCACCGTTTCTGTGTCAGCTCAGCGCAGAACCGTCCGCTACACTCCCGGCCCTTCACGCCGCCAGACCCAGCAACTCCAGCAGATCCGCGGTCACCACCCGGTAGGCGTTGCCCAGCCGCAGCACCTTGCACGGGTAGGCGCCCCGCTTCGCCAGCTCATATCCCTTGCTCCTCCCGAGACCCAGCGCGCGGTTACCTGTGTCCAGGTCGACCGCCACAGGCAGAGCGAGCAGCTCATCTCGACTCATCCCCTTCGGCCGTCCGGCCGTCGCGTCGTCGCGCATGCACCGCGCTCCTTTCCATGCAGCCCTCGGCGAACGCGGTCATCACATCCGTCTCCAGGCGTCTACAAACCAGGATGACGAAGCTACTGTGTCTTCATGACACAACGTGATTTTGATGATGGAAGTGGCGAGGACGACGTCCCCGAGTGGGCGGACCGGGTCAAGGCCAACGTGGCCGGCGAAGTGCGGCGCAGAAGGAAGGAGATGGGATGGAGCGCGCAGGAACTGGCGGACCGGTGCGAGGAACTCGGGCATCCCATACCGCGCAACGTGATCGCCAACATGGAGTCCGGCCGACGGGCCAACCTCCCCCTCGTGGACGTGATGGCCCTGGCCGCCGCCCTGGAGACGTACCCGGTCTGCCTGATCTTCCCGGTCGGCTACGTCGAAAAGACCCAGGAACTCCCCTTCCAGCACCTCGTGCCTACCTGGGACGCCCTGCGCCGCTTCACCGGCGAGGAGGACGTGCCCGGCTACGACGCGGGCCTGGTCCCCGACTTCGAGCTACACGCCAGCCTCGTCCGCACCGCTCTCGCCGCGCTCGAAGAGGAAGAACGCGCCCGGTTCGCGGCCAAGACGGCCACCGGCCGCGCCGAGAAGGAAGAGGCCGAGCGCCAGCGGACCAAGTACGCCGACCAGGCCATCTCCGCCAAATACAGGCTCCGCTACCTCCGCCGCGACCTCCGCAAAGAGGAGGCCATCCCACCCGATCTGCCGCCCGCACTGGGCGATGTCGACCCACCCGAACCCGATCCCGACACCACCTCGGAGGAACGCCTTTGAAGGGCTCCACCCACCGGCGCTGCTACTGCCGCGACCCCCACACGGGCAAGCCGCTCGGCAAGAACTGCCCCAAGCTCTCCAGCCGCAAGCACGGCTCATACTCCATACGCCAAGAGCTCCCAGCCCGCGAGGACGGCACCCGCCGCTCTTTCAGCCGCGCCGGCTATGAGTCCCTGAAGGACGCTCAGGCGGACCTCGACCACGTACGCTCCCTGCTCGCCCTGACGGAAAAGGACGACCCCGACAGCCTCCAGCGCCTCGTCACCATGCTGGAGGAGGTCGCAGCCGAGAAGACCCCGCTGCCGGCCATCGAGGAGACCCGACGCCGCCTCAGGGCGGGCCTGGCCCTCCGTGGCAGCCTCACCGTCGGCGAGTGGCTCGACCAGTGGTTCGCCGCGAAAAAGCGCCGCAAGACCACGCTCAACGCCTACGCCTCTCACATACGCGTTCACCTGAAACCGCGCATCGGCCATGTACGCCTCGACCGGCTCAACGTCGGCCACCTGGTGGAGATGTTCGACGCGATCGCCGACGAGAACGAGGTCATCGCGGCGGAGAACGAGGCCCGCCGCGAGCAGATCGCCCGCTGCAAGCCGAGCAAGCCCGGCCGTCCCGTAGGAGCCGAGCGAAAGCTGCTCGCGGTCGAGCGGGCCAAGCTGGCGGAGATGAAACCGTTCCGGAAGATCACTGGCCCGGCCACGCGGCAGGCGATCCGCCGCACCCTGCGCGCGGCACTGAACTCCGCGATCGCCCAGCAGCTCGTCACCTTCAACCCGGCGTCACACGTCGAGTTGGAGTCGGGCAAGCGCCCGAAGCCCCTCCTCTGGACCGATGAGCGGGTACAGCGCTGGCGCGAGACCGGAGAGATCCCAGGTCCGGTCATGGTCTGGACTCCGCAGCAGTTCGGCACCTTCCTCGACGCCGCCGAGGGCGACCGGCTGTACGCGATCTTCCACCTCATGGGCACCCGCGGCCTACGTCGCGGCGAGGCGGTCGGCCAGGACTGGCACGAGATAGCCCTCGGCGCCGGCCTCATCACCCCGGCCAAGGAGATCGTGGTCGACGGCTGGGACCCCTACGAGTCCGAGCCGAAGACGGACGGCAGCGCGAACACGATCGCGCTCGACAGCATGAACATCGCCGTGCTGCGCGACCACCAGGCCCGTCAGGACAAGGAGCGCTCGGACTGGGGCGGCGCCTGGCAGAACACGGGCAAAGTCTTCACTAAGGAGGACGGCTCCTGGCTCCACCCCGAAACGGTCTCGGAGACCTTCCGCCGCATCCTCGCCACGACCGACCTGCCGCCCATCACCCTGCGGGACCTGCGCCACGTGGCCGCGACGCTCACGCACGGAGGCGGCGGCGACATCCACACGGTGAAGGAGACGCTCCGGCACTCCACCATCACGCTGACGTCGGACACGTACACGAGTCTGCTCCCCGAGCTGGACCGTGAGATCGCCGAGAAGGCAGCGAAGCTGATCCCTCGGTCTCGTCCGGCAGCTGCCAAACCGTCCGCCTCGTCCCCAGCCGATCCGCAGGACACAGGCGCATCCGCTCACGCATCGCTCACGCAAGAGCCGGAAAACGAGACAGCGCCCGAGCCGACCGAAGTCGACCCGAGCGCTGCGTAGCAGGTCAGAGAGGGTGAACCCTCCCCTGCCGCTGTAGGCCCTGTGGGACTCGAACCCACAACCAATGGATTAAAAGTCCACTGCTCTGCCAATTGAGCTAAGGGCCCGGGCGATGTTGCCTACCCGAGCATAGCGGGACGAGGGCCCGTCGCCGATCGGGTATCGGGGGTGCCAGGCCGGAAGTTCGGCGTGATCGGTGGTGACCGGGTGACGGCCGGGGTCAGAAGATCCCCTTTTGGCTTGCTCGAAAAGCCGCAGGGCCCGTACGACGGGAGTCGTACGGGCCCTGCGAGTGAATTCACCCGGCGTCAGCCGTTGCGCTTCCAGCGCGGCTTGTCGTCGCGGCGGCCGAAGGAACCGCCGCTGCCGCCGCTGCGGTGGTCGTCACGGCGGCCATAGGGGCGCTCGTGGCCGCCGGAGCGGAAGCCGGGGCGGTCGCCCTGGCGGTCGCGGTTGAACGGGCGGTCGCTGCCGCGGTGCCCGCCGCGCTCGTCGCGCCGGGCCGGGCGGTCGTCCCGGCGGAAGCCGCCACGGTCGTCACGGCGGTCGTCACGGCGGTCGTCACGACGGTCGAACGAGCCGCGGTCGTCACGACGGTCGAAGGAACGGGGCGCACGGTCCCGGTCGCGGTTGAAGCCGCCCCGGTCGTCACGCCGCTCGAAGGAACGGCCACCACGGTCGCCCCGGTCACCGCGGTCGTCACGGCGGACGCCGCGGTCGTCACGGCGCTCGAAGCCGCGGTCACGGTCGCGGTCGCGGTCGAAGGAACGGCCACCGCGGTCGCCCCGGTCGTCACGGCGGAAGCCGCCCCGATCGCCGCGGTCACGGTCGCGGTCACGGTTGAAGCCGCCGCGGTCGTCACGACGGTCGAAGGAACGGGGCGCACGGTCCCGGTCGCGGTTGAAGCCGCCCCGGTCGTCACGCCGCTCACGCCGGTCGTACGACGACGGGGCCGCCGTACGCTCCTCGCGCTCCTCGCGCTCGGCGCCCTCTTCCCGGTCGATGCGCTCGATGTCCCGGGCCGCCGGCTGCTCCGGCACCGACACCTCGGCCACCGCCTGCTCACCGGCCACCGCGTCCGAACCCTCGGACGTCACGGTCTCGCCGCGCTCCCGGGCGAGGCGGGCGACCAGCCGGTCGGCCTCGTCGCGCAGCTCGGCCGCACGCCGCTGCGCGCGCTCCAGCTGCTTGGCGAGGTGGGTGACCTCACGCTCGGCCAGCTGGGCCGCGGTGCCCGCGGACTCGGCCTGCACCTCGGTCATCGACCGGGCGCCCGTGATCTCGGCGACCTCCGGGTCGAAGGCCGCGCCGCCCTGGATGATGTGGCGCGAGGCGTCCACGCCCGCGTCCTCCATCAGGCGGAAGATCTGACGCCGCTGGTGCGGCAGGGACAGCGAGACCACCGAGCCCGTGCGGCCCGCGCGGGCCGTACGGCCGGCCCGGTGCAGGTAGTCCTTGTGGTCGCCGGCCGGGTCCACGTTCAGCACCAGGTCGATGCCGTCGACGTGGATGCCGCGGGCGGCGACGTCGGTGGCGACCAGGACGTTGACGTACCCGTCCTTGAAGTCCGCCAGGGTGCGGGTGCGGGCGCCCTGCGTCATGCCGCCGTGCAGCGCCTCGGCCTTCGCGCCGGCCTCGCGCAGCTGCTCGGCCACGCGGTCGGCGCCGAGCTGGGTGCGCACGAAGATGATGGTGCGGCCCTTGCGGGAGGCAATGGCCGCGGTGACCGGCGCCTTGTCCTTGGGCTTCACGATCAGGATGTGGTGCGACATGGTCGTCACCGCGCCCTGCGCCGCGTCGACCTCGTGGCTGACCGGGTCGGTCAGGTACCGGTCGACGAGGGTCTTGATCTCGTTCTCCATCGTCGCGGAGAACAGCATCCGCTGACCGCCCGCCGGAACCTGGTCGAGCAGCTCGGTGACCTCGGGCAGGAAGCCCAGGTCGGACATCTGGTCGGCCTCGTCCAGGACCGTGATCCGCACGTCCTCCAGGGAGCAGGCGCCGCGGTTGATGAGGTCGCGCAGCCGGCCCGGCGTGGCGACCAGGATGTCTACGCCCTTCTCCAGGGCGTAGATCTGGTTGCCCATGGAGGTGCCGCCGCACACGACCTTCATGCGCAGGCCGACGACGTCGCCGTAGGGCTGGAGGGCGTCGGCCACCTGCATGGCCAGCTCACGGGTCGGGGTGAGGATGACCGCACGCGGCCGCTTCCGCTCGGTGCGTCCGCCGGCCAGCGTGGCCAGGGTCGGCAGACCGAAGGAGAGGGTCTTGCCGGAGCCGGTGCGGCCCCGGCCCAGGATGTCCTTCCCGGCCAGGGCGTCCGGGATGGTCGCGGCCTGGATCGGGAAAGGCGTGGTCACGCCGTTCTGCGCGAGCTTGCGGACGACGCCCTCGGGCAGGCCGAGGTCCGCGAAGGTGATCTCCGGGGCCTCGTTGTTCTCGGGAGCGTCGTCGGCGTTCTCGGGCACGACGACGTGATCAGTGGAAATGGACATGCGAATGCGAAACCTTCCGGAGTCTCGTCGGCACGCGCCCGTCAACTCCGTGATTCGCGCCACGACCGCCTCGATGCGGTCCGCCACGGCAAAGGAGAGTACGCGCCACACGGCGCGCTCTGCATGGGCGCCGGGCAAATGGGATCAAACGATCTACCACCATACGCACCCTGCACCCCTGAACGCAAACCGGCGGCGCGGCGAAGGCGAACCGACGGCATCACCGCAGGTCGGCTCAGCCCCTCGTCCGGTGCGGCCGCCAGCCCGGCCTGTACGGACGCTCCCGCTGCTCAAGCTGCGAACCCGTGCCGTCGTGCGCCGAGGGTGAGGGCTCGGACACCGGCGGATCCGACTGGGCCGGCGGAGCGGGCGGCGAGGCCGGCGGCTGCTCGGGCGCGGCGGACGTCTGCGGGGGCACCGGCACCGCCTCGGTCGGCGTCGGCTCGCCCGCCTGCGGCGGCACCCCGCCGTCGCCCGGCGCCGCCGACGCGCCCGCCTCGGCGGACGGCGAGTCGGAAGCGGCCGGCGTCTCACCCGGCTTCCCCTTGCCCCCGTGGCCATGCCTGCCCTCCCCGCCGCCACCGGCGTGGCCCGCGCCGCCGCCGGACAGCACGTCCTCGCCACCCGGGGCCAGGCCGCCCTTCGCTCCGGCGGAGTGCGACGGCCTGACCGCGCCGCCGGCGTCCTCCCCCACGCTCATGCAGCCCGCGGCGGCGGTGACGGCGGCGACCGCCGCGGCGAGACGGACGGATACGTACAAGGGGCGCACGGGCAGCCACCTCCGGGAGAAAGAAGTCGCCGTGCCCAACTCCCTTCACCCGTGCAAGGACACGCGCCCCGCCCCGCGAAGGTCAGCCGTACCCCAGCGCGTGCAGACGTTCGTCGTCGATCCCGAAGTGGTGGGCGATCTCGTGAACCACCGTCACCTCCGTCTCCGCGACCACGTCCTCCCGTGTCTCGCACATGCGCAGCGTCGGCCCGCGGTAGATCGTGATGCGGTCGGGCAGCACCCCCGCGTACCACTCGCCGCGCTCCGTCAACGGGGTCCCCTCGTACAGCCCCAGCAGCTCGGGATCGTCGGCGGGCGGCTCGTCCTCGACGAACACCGCGACGTTGTCCAGCAGCCGCATCAGCTCCGGCGGAATCCGGTCGAGGGCCTCGGCGACCAGTTCCTCGAACTCCTCGCGCGTCATCTCCAGCACACGGTCATTGTCCGGCACGGCCACGCGACCATGCCGTGCGCGGGCATATCGGGTGTCGGGCCCGGGCATACGCGCCCAATGCCCCGCGTTCCCGTCGCAGACCCGAACCGCCCGCACCCCCTCCGAGGCATACGAAGGGCCATGCACGCCGCCGTCCTGAAGGCGGCGCACGCAGTCGCCCCCCGCCGCCGATCACCGCGCCCAGGTCCGGCGCTGTCACTGGCGCACGAACCGCGCCCCTGGGCGCGCGCCGCCGGACTGGTGGCCGTCGTCCTGGCCGGCGCCTGGCTGGGGCTGCTCGTCGTCGGCAACGTACGGGCCCCCGTCGGCCCCATGAACACCACGATGACCCTGCGCCCCTCCCTGAGCGGCGGCACGAAGATCAACGTCTCCCCCCTCGGCTCCCTGGAACTGGACAGCCACATCGCCCCGATCCGCCTCGACGTGAACGTCGACCAGCTCGACCCGGCCCGCTCCCAGGCCCTGGTCGACCACCCGGAACGCTTCTCCGGCCTCCAGGACGAAGTGGCGCACGACGTGGAGCACGGCACCCTCGACCTGGCCGTACGGTCCTGCGTGGCCGTCGTCGCCGGCGCCACCGCGCTCGGCCTGGCGGTCTACCGCCGCCCACGCCGCGCCCTGGCGGCCGGCGGCCTCGCCCTGACCCTGCTCGCCGCGTCCGGGGTGACGGCGTACGCCACCTGGAACCCGAAGTCGGTGCTGGAACCGAAGTTCTCCGGACTGCTGTCCTCGGCGCCCTCCGTGGTCGGCAACGCGCGCAGCATCGTCACCGAGTTCGACGTCTACCAGCAGGAGCTGGCGCGCCTGGTGACGAACGTGACGAAGCTCTACGACGTCACCTCCACCCTTCCCGCCTACCAGCCGGACCCGATGACCATCCGGGTCCTGCACGTCTCCGACATCCATCTCAACCCGGCGAGCTGGAAGATCATCGCCTCGCTGGTGGAGCAGTACAAGGTGGACGTGATCGTCGACTCCGGCGACACGATGGACCACGGCACCGCGGCGGAGAACGGCTTCCTGGACCCGATCAAGGACCTGGGTGTCCCCTATGTCTGGGTGCGCGGCAACCACGACTCGAAGGTCACCCAGCGGTATCTGGAGCGGATGAAGAACGTGCACGTCCTCGACGACGGCCGCGCCGAGACCGTCGCCGGGCTGCGCTTCGCCGGGACCGGCGACCCGCAGTTCACCCCCGACCGCTCCGGCGCACCGGGCGCCGACGCGTCCGAGGAACTCGCCGGCGCCCGTCTCGCCTCGGCCCTGCGCGACCAGCAGGCCAAGGGCACCCCGGTCGACATCGCCATCGCCCACGAACCGTCCGCGGCCCGCGAGACGGACGGCACCGTGCCGCTGGTGCTCTGCGGCCACCTCCACCACGAGGGGACGGAGGTCCTCAGGTACGGCACGCGGCTGCGCATGGAGGGATCCACGGGCGGCAGCGGGCTGCGCGCGGTCGAGGGGAAGTACCCGGCCCCGATCGAGGCGTCGATCCTCTACCTCGACCGGGACAGCCGCCGCCTCCAGGCCTGGGACGCGATCAAGCTGGGCGGCCTGGGCCGGACGACGGCGGAGGTCAGCCGCCACCTGCCCGAGGAGAACAAGCCTGGCGCCACTCCCACCCCGTCCGGCGCCACCCCGTCCACCCCCTCCCCCTCCGGCTCGTAAACGGTTTTGGCGATACCCCCGGCCATCCCCTATGCTTTTCACGTCCCCGACGCGCTGAGAAGCGCCCAGGCGGGCCGATAGCCCTCATCGTCTAGCGGCCTAGGACGCCGCCCTTTCAAGGCGGTAGCACGGGTTCGAATCCCGTTGGGGGCACGCAGTACGGTGTGCGACACTTATGTTCGTTGGTTCGCACACAACCATGGTCCTGTGGAGCAGTTTGGAGTGCTCGCCACCCTGTCAAGGTGGAGGCCGCGGGTTCAAATCCCGTCAGGACCGCTGAGGTTTCACGTGAAACCTCAATGGCTGGGTAGCTCAGTTGGTACGAGCGATCGCCTGAAAAGCGATAGGTCGCCGGTTCGACCCCGGCCCCAGCCACCAGAGAAGGATCCCGCCCGATGGGCGGGATCTTTTTTGTTCGCAGGGACTTTGTCCCCGGGGGCGGTGACGCCGGCCGAGTGCGCACGCGCGAACCGGCGGCGCGCACACGAACCGGGGTGCCGCCCGCGGCGGCCCGCGGCCCGCGAGCTAAAGCGTTCGCCAGGAAAATCCCGGGGATGAGATCCTGGGTCGCGTATGTCTACGCATCCCGCCCCCGCCCTCGGCGCCCTCGCCTCCCGGCTGAACGAGTTGTCGCTGCGCGACGCGCACCGGCTCGGCCGCAGGCTCGAAGGTGCGCGCAAGATTCGCAAGCCGGAGGCGCGTGCCGCCGTTCTCGCCGAGATCGAGGGCGACGTCGGGAAGGCCGAGGAGCGCATGACCGCCCGGCGTTCCCGGGTGCCGGCGATCAGCTATCCCGAGCAGTTGCCGGTCAGCCAGAAGAAGGGCGCGATCGCCGACGCGATCCGTGCTCACCAGGTCGTCATCGTCGCCGGTGAGACGGGGTCCGGGAAGACCACGCAGATCCCGAAGATCTGCATGGAGCTCGGCCGGGGCGTACGCGGCATGATCGGGCACACCCAGCCCCGCCGGATCGCCGCCCGTACCGTCGCCGAGCGTGTGGCGGAGGAGCTGGACACCCCGCTCGGTGAGGCCGTCGGCTGGAAGGTGCGGTTCACCGACCAGGTGGATCCCGGTGCCACGTTCGTCAAGCTGATGACGGACGGCATCCTGCTCGCGGAGATCCAGACCGACCGCGAGCTGCGGGCCTACGACACGATCATCATCGACGAGGCCCACGAGCGGTCCCTCAACATCGACTTCCTGCTGGGCTATCTCGCGCAGCTGCTGCCGCGGCGGCCGGACCTCAAGGTCGTCATCACCTCGGCCACCATCGATCCCCAGCGCTTCTCACGGCACTTCGGGGACGCCCCGATCATCGAGGTCAGCGGGCGGACGTATCCGGTGGAGGTGCGCTACCGGCCACTGCTGGAGGACGACTCCGACGACGCCGACCGGGATCAGATCACAGCGATCACGGACGCGGTCGAGGAGCTGATGGCCGAGGGGCAGGGGGACGTCCTCGTCTTCCTCTCCGGGGAGCGCGAGATCCGCGACACGGCCGACGCGCTCAACAAGAGGAGCTACCGGTTCACGGAGGTGCTGCCGCTGTACGCGCGGCTGTCGCACGCCGAGCAGCACCGGGTCTTCCAGCCGCACTCCGGCCGCAGGATCGTCCTGGCGACCAACGTCGCCGAGACCTCGCTGACCGTTCCCGGCATCAAGTACGTGATCGACCCCGGCTTCGCCCGGATCTCCCGGTACAGCCACCGCACCAAGGTGCAGCGGCTGCCGATCGAGCCGGTCTCGCAGGCCAGCGCCAACCAGCGCAAGGGCCGCTGCGGGCGTACGTCCGACGGCATCTGCATCCGGCTCTACAGCGAGGACGACTTCCTCACCCGCCCGGAGTTCACGGACGCGGAGATCCTGCGGACCAACCTCGCCTCGGTCATCCTCCAGATGACCGCGGCCGGCCTCGGCGACATCGAGAAGTTCCCGTTCATCGACCCGCCGGACCACCGCAACATCCGTGACGGCGTGCAGCTGCTCCAGGAGCTGGGCGCGCTGGACCCGGCGCAGAAGGACCCCCGCAAGCGGCTCACGGAGACCGGCCGCAAGCTCGCCCAGCTGCCGGTCGACCCGCGCCTGGCCCGGATGGTGCTGGAGGCGGACCGCAACGGCTGTGTCCGCGAGGTCATGGTGATCGCGGCCGCGCTGTCCATCCAGGACCCGCGTGAGCGTCCCGCCGAGAAGCAGACCCAGGCCGATCAGCAGCACGCCCGCTTCCGGGACGAGACCAGCGACTTCGTCGCCTACCTCAACCTGTGGCGCTACCTCCGCGAGCAGCAGCGGGAGCGGGGCTCCTCGTCGTTCCGGCGCATGTGCAAGCAGGAGTTCCTGAACTTCCTGCGTATTCGCGAATGGCAGGACATCTACAGCCAGTTGCGCACGGTCGCCAAGCAGATGGGGATCGAGCTCAACGACCAGGACGCGCCCGCCGACCGGATCCACGTCTCGCTGCTGGCCGGTCTGCTGTCGCACATCGGCATGAAGGACGTGAAGGAGTCCAAGGACTCCGGGCCGGGCGCGCGCAAGGACGGCGGCCGGAACGAGTACCTGGGCGCCCGCAGCGCCAAGTTCGCGATCTTCCCGGGCTCGGCGCTGTTCAAGAAGCCGCCGCGCTTCGTGATGTCCGCCGAACTCGTGGAGACGTCCCGGCTGTGGGCCCGCGTCAACGCGAGGATCGAGCCGGAGTGGGTCGAGCCGCTCGCCGGGCATCTGCTGAAGCGGACGTACAGCGAACCGCACTGGGAGAAGGACCAGGCGGCGGTGGTGGCGTACGAGAAGGTGACGCTGTACGGCGTTCCGATCGTCGCCCAGCGGAAGGTGAACTACGGGCGGATCGACGCGGAGCTCAGCCGGGAGCTGTTCATCCGCAACGCGCTCGTCGAGGGCGACTGGCGTACGCACCACAAGTTCTTCGCCGACAACCGCAAGCTCCTCAGCGAGGTGGAGGAGCTGGAGCACCGGGCCCGGCGCCGGGACATCGTCGTGGACGACGAGACGCTGTTCGACTTCTACGACCAGCGGGTCCCCGAACACGTGGTGTCCGGTGCGCACTTCGACTCCTGGTGGAAGAGCAAGCGGCACGAGCAGCCGGACTTCCTGGACTTCGAGCGGGAGATGCTCATCCGGGAGTCGGCGGAGGCGGTCACCAAGGCCGACTATCCGGACTCCTGGCGGCAGGGGAACCTCAAGTTCCGGGTGACGTACCAGTTCGAACCGGGCGCGGACGCGGACGGCGTGACCGTCCACATCCCGTTGCAGGTGCTGAACCAGGTGACGGACGAGGGCTTCGACTGGCAGATCCCGGGGCTGCGCGAGGAGGTCGTCACCGAGCTGATCCGCTCGCTGCCCAAGCCGATCCGCCGCAACTACGTGCCGGCGCCGAACTACGCGAAGGCGTTCCTGGAGTCGGCGGTGCCGTTGCAGGAGCCGCTGACGACCACGATGGCGCGTGAGCTGAAGCGCATGGTCGGTGTGCCCTTCGAGGCCGAGGACTTCGACTGGTCCCGGGTCCCCGACCATCTGAAGGTCACGTTCCGGATCGTCGACGAGCGGCGCCGCAAGCTGGCCGAGGACAAGGACCTCCAGGCGCTGCAACTGAAGCTGAAGCCCAGGGCGCGCGAGGCCCTGTCCCAGGCCGCGGCGGCGACCGCGGAGCGGCAGGGCGGGGAGTCCCTTGAGCGCGAGGGCCTGACCGACTGGACCATCGGCACCCTGGCCCCGGTCTTCGAGACGCGCCGGGCCGGCCAGCCGGTGAAGGCCTACCCGGCGCTCGTCGACGACGGCGACACCGTGTCCGTGCGGCTCTTCGACACCGAGGCCGAGCAGGCCGAGGCGATGTGGCGGGGCACGCGGCGGCTGATCCTGCGCAACATCCCGGTCAACCCGGCGAAGTTCGCGTCCGAAAAGCTGAGCAACCAGCAGAAGCTCGCTCTCTCGGCGAACCCGCACGGCTCGATCCAGGCGCTGTTCGACGACTGTGCGACGGCGGCGGCGGACCGGCTGATCGCGGACTTCGACGGGCCGGTCTGGGACGAGGAGTCGTACCGGAAGCTGTACGACAAGGTGCGTGCCGAGATCGTGGACACGACCGTGCGGACGGTGGGCCAGGTGCAGCAGGTGCTGGCCGCCTGGCAGGCCTGTGAGCGCCGTCTGAAGGCCGTACGCAGCCCCGTGCTGCTGCCGAACCTGGCGGACCTGCGGGCTCAGCTGGACGGCCTGGTGAAGCCCGGTTTCGTGACGGCGTCCGGGGTACGGCGTCTGCCGGACCTGATGCGCTATCTGGTGGCCGCCGACCGCCGCCTCCAGCAGATGCCGACGAACGTCCAGCGGGACACCACGCGCATGGAGAAGGTCCATGAGATGCGGGACGAGTACGCGTGGCTGCTGGAGCAGATGCCGCAGGGCCGGCCGGTGCCGTCCTCGGTCCTGGACATCCGCTGGATGATCGAGGAGCTCCGGGTGAGCTACTTCGCGCACGCGCTGGGCACGGCGTACCCGGTCTCCGACAAGCGGATCGTGAAGGCGATCGACGCGGCCGCCCCGTGACGAACCGTGCACAATGAGTGAGTTCGACCCCGGGCCCCCGCTCCTGTACAGTCTCTTTTCGCAGCGCAACGCACGAATGGCGCCGCGAAACCTGGTCCTGTGGAGCAGTTTGGAGTGCTCGCCACCCTGTCAAGGTGGAGGCCGCGGGTTCAAATCCCGTCAGGACCGCTTCTGTCAAGAGGGCCCGTACCCCCGAGGGGGTACGGGCCCTCTTCTCGTGCGCTCACGCGCCCCGTCCACGAAGCCGCTTCCGGAGCATCACAGGGGCGCTGGGGCGCCCTGTGGCCCGCCGCCGTGTCTTGACGGCGTCACATTCCCTCGGTACCCAGGGAACAGGCCCCGCTCCCCCGCGGTCCACTGGAGGTGGCGTATGGCGGCATCGGCCAGGCACGAGACGCGGGCGCTGCTCCGCGCACATCTCGCGGCGGCCTCGTCGTACCGCCATCTCACCCGCCGCTGCGCCGTCTGTCACCAACTGCTGCGCCTGGAGATGGCCGGCGCTCCACGGACGGCTTCCAGCGCGACTGGCGAGGCCGTGGAGGACGACAGCGCCCCGACGGCGTGAGCCGGTCCGTGACGCGCGCCGGATCCCCAACTCCCTTGCGGGCATGCGGCGATGGAACCGGATCTTCCATTAGCGCAGAGACCCGGTCGGCAACAAGCGCCTCGGCGTGTGACGGGTGTCACCGAATGAGTTTCTGAAAGTGCGGTATTTACTCCCGCCCTACACAGGGTCAATTTAATATGTGCAATTGCACTGCCCTGCGCGTTGCTCCACAGATGATCCGCCGAGCCTCCCCAGACTCCGACAAGCCCGCTCACAGAGCCACCCCGTGGGCCCGGAAGGCACACAAAAAAGATCGCGC
This sequence comes from Streptomyces sp. NBC_01788, assembly GCF_035917575.1. Classification (GTDB taxonomy): domain Bacteria; phylum Actinomycetota; class Actinomycetes; order Streptomycetales; family Streptomycetaceae; genus Streptomyces. The sequence continues at coordinate 3,869,125 of NZ_CP109090.1, forward strand.
TGGACCCGGCGGAGTCCAGCGCGATCGACGACGCACCCTTGTTCACTTGCCTGCGGAGCTCTGATGGCTTGGGCGTGGGGCCTGTTGGGGCAGGACCCGCGTCGCTTGGAGCTGCGGTTCCGGACGTCTCGACCAGTTGGGGGACCACCCGGTTCGTCCGGTTATTCGGTTGTTCAGGCCTCGCTGCGCTGCTGCGGAATGCCCGCGAGCAGTGCGCGGACCTCGGCCTCGCGGTAGCGGCGGTGCCCGCCGAGCGTGCGGATCGACGTGAGCTTGCCGGCCTTCGCCCAGCGCGTGACCGTCTTCGGGTCGACGCGGAACATGGTGGCGACCTCAGCCGGGGTCAGCAGCGGCTCGGCATCAGGGGTGCGAGCGGTCATGAGCGGCCTCCTCGGGAGAACCGAACCTTCTCGGTTCTTTCCTCTAAATTCTGCACCTTGACCCGCGTTGCCCGAAATGGCGGACGCGAGTCGAGTCGGTTATAGGACGAACGGCTTGTCCTCGGCACTACAACTACACCATCTGTCCAGCCGCGTCGGCCAAACCGATGGAATTGCCCTCCCAGGTGTTCATCAGCGACGGAAGCCGATGGACCATGCCATAGCGGACAGTCACGCCACTGTGACGATCAGTCACAGCGCGATCAGGAGGCACCAGACCCCCCAAAGAGTGCAATGCGGAGATTCCGCCCACAGTGGAGCACAGCTGGACGGAAGGAGCCCTCCCCGGACTCCTTGTCCTATTTTGGCATGAGGAGTGGCAAGCGGCGCAAGAGTCGGGTAAGTGCCGTCCGTCACCCTTGACGTAAACGCCCGGATCAGAACCTACGTCCCGTCAGCTCCCGGAAACGCCCTTGACGGTACGCTGTTCGCGGCCCCATTAGGCCGTGATCTGCGTCACCTCGGGCGCCGCTCCTGGCAGGCCGTCAGTTCGCGGACCGCCGGTCGCGCACCGCCCGCCAGCGCTCCACCAGCCGCCCGTACGCCTCCCCCGCGGCCGCCCCGTCGCCCTGCCGCAGCGCCTCGACCCCCTCGGCCACGTCGGCCGCCGAGTGGTCGCCCTCCAGTTCACCGGCCGGCAGCGCGTGCACCAGGCCGCCGTAGTCGAGCTCCACCAGCGAGCGCGGGTGGAACTCCTCCAGCCAGCGTCCGACGTCCACCAGGCCGTCGATCATCGGCCCCTCTTCGACGGCGTCCTTGAGGGCCCGCAGGCCGCGTGCCACCCGCCGCCGCGCCTGCACCATCGGCGTCCGGTAGCGCAGCACCGGCACGTCGCCCCCGAAGCCGGCGGGGCTCCCGGAGTCCCCGGAGCCCTTGACGTACTCGCGTTCCTCGTCGGAGACCAGCACGAACCAGCTCAGCGGCACCTGCCAGGTCGCGGTGCGGATCCAGGGGCGGGCGTCGGGGTTGTCGGCCAGCCAGCGCTCGTAGTCCTGGGTGGCCTGGTGGCGCACGAGCGGCGGCAGCACCGCGTCCAGCACGGCGGCCGGGAACTCCTCGGCGAGGCCGCCCAGGGCCTGCCAGCTGCGCAGCCGGGTGCGCCAGGGGCAGACGCAGACCACCCCTTCGACGTCGAGCACGAACGCGTCCGGACTCTCGTGCACCGGGACCGGCACCGGCGGGGTGGGCAGCAGGTCGGCCAGCGAGCGGCGCAGTTCGTCCTGGCAGGAGGGGCGGTCGGGGCGCCGGGCATAGCGCGCCCAGTGGCTGCGCTCCGGCTCCGGGAAGGCGGCCAGCGGCTCGTACACGCGCAAGTAGGTCGCGTACGGAACGACCACGGAGGACACCTTGGGCACGCCTGCTCCCTCCCCACCGGACCGGACCCGAAACCCGCCCGGCCCGCACCCGGGTGGACGGAAAACCACAGCAAATCGTCCCACGCCCGGGTGGCGGCGTACGCCGGGGGAGGGTGATCGGGACCACGAGGGTCATGGATGGCGGAGTCAGGGTCTAATCTCCTGCTGAGCGGCCCACCGGCCGCCGCCCACCACCCCTCCCGCCGCCCCCGCCACCACAACGTGCGGAGGTTCTCGGAGGGTCAGTCCCCGCTCGCCGCTACTTACCCGGGAGTCACCACCGTGACCGACGTGACCAACGGCGTCCTGCACACCCTGTTCCACTCGGAGCAGGGGGGCCATGAGCAGGTCGTGCTCTGTCAGGACCGCGCCAGCGGCCTCAAGGCCGTCATCGCCATCCACTCCACCGCCCTGGGCCCCGCGCTCGGCGGTACGCGCTTCTACCCGTACGCGAACGAGGAGCAGGCCGTCGCCGACGCGCTGAACCTCGCGCGCGGCATGTCGTACAAGAACGCCATGGCCGGCCTCGCCCTCGGCGGCGGCAAGGCCGTGATCATCGGTGACCCGGAGAAGATCAAGACCGAGGAACTTCTGCTCGCCTACGGGCGGTTCGTCGCCTCGCTCGGCGGGCGCTACGTCACCGCGTGCGACGTCGGCACGTACGTGGCCGACATGGACGTGGTGGCGCGCGAGTGCCGCTGGACCACCGGCCGCTCGCCCGAGAACGGTGGCGCGGGCGACTCCTCGGTGCTGACCGCCTTCGGCGTCTACCAGGGCATGCGGGCCTCCGCCCAGCACCTGTGGGGCGACCCGTCGCTACGCGACCGCAAGGTCGGCGTCGCGGGCGTCGGCAAGGTCGGGTACTACCTCGTGGAGCACCTGGTCAAGGAGGGTGCCCAGGTCGTGATCACGGACGTGCGGCAGGACGCCGTACGGCGCGTCACCGACCAGTACCCCGCCGTGGCGGTGGCCGCCGACACCGACGCACTGATCCGGACCGAGGGGCTGGACATCTATGCCCCCTGCGCTCTCGGCGGCGCCCTGAACGACGACACCGTGCCGGTGCTGACCGCCAAGGTGGTGTGCGGCGCGGCGAACAACCAGCTCGCCCACCCGGGCGTCGAGAAGGATCTGGCCGACCGCTCGATCCTCTACACGCCGGACTACGTGGTGAACGCCGGCGGTGTCATCCAGGTCGCCGACGAGCTGAACGGCTTCGACTTCGACCGGTGCAAGGCGAAGGCGTCGGAGATCTTCGACACCACGCTCACCATATTCGCACGTGCGAAGGAAGACGGGATTCCGCCGGCCGCCGCGGCCGACCGGATCGCCGAGCAGCGGATGTCGGAAGCCAGGGAAGCCCGGATCGCCCGCTGACGGCACGGCGGACGTCGCACGTCCGTGCGGTACCTGCCGGTGGACGGTTGGAGAGAACTCTCACTTCCACCGGCGGGTCGTCCGCGGATAAGTGGTTAAAATCGCCACTGACCAGCAAGGACAGGCTTCCTCGACGGTCCTGTGCACACGCGCGTCCGGTGGGCGACGTACCGTATGGGCGCGGGCTCAGGTACCGTGGAAGCCCTACGGACCGGTCTCTCCACGGAGAGCCCGTTCCGGATCATGAACGCGTGTCAGACTCTGGGGCCATCGAGCCCCGTCGTTGAGGGGGTCGAGCCATGGGGCGCGGCCGGGCCAAGGCCAAGCAGACGAAGGTCGCCCGCCAGCTGAAGTACAACAGCGGTGGGACGGATCTCTCACGCCTGGCCGAGGAGCTGGGCGCATCGACGTCGAATCAGTCGCCGAACGGCGACCGCTTCGAGGACGATGAGCAGGACGACGACGTGTACTCACGGTACGCCGAGTTGTACGAGGACGACGGCGAGGACGAGGACGACAACTCCTCGCGGCAGCACCGCCGCGGCGCATAGCGCCCGCGGCGGCTCAGCCGTATCCGGCGTGCCGTAGGCATCGCACCTCACCCGGTCCGGGGCTCACGCACCGGACCGGGTTTCGTGCGCCCGCTGACGGCCGCCGACGCCCACCGGGCATCGGCGGCCGGAGCGTGCCGGTCACGGGAACTCACTCGTGGTCCCCCACCAGGGCCGCGCCCGTGGTGTGCGCGCCGCGGTCGGTGATCTCGCCGGCCACCCACGCGTCGAGACCTCGGTCGGCCAGGGTGGCGAGGGCCACGTCGACCGACTCCTCGGGCACGATCGCGATCATGCCCACGCCCATGTTGAGGGTCTTCTCCAGCTCCAGCCGCTCGACGTCGCCGGTCCTGGCGACCAGGTCGAAGACGGGGGCCGGGGTCCAGGTGGCGCGGTCGACCACGGCGTGCAGACCGTCCGGGATCACCCGGGCCAGGTTGGCGGCGAGTCCGCCGCCGGTGACGTGGCTGAAGGCGTGCACCTCGGTGGTGCGGATCAGGGCCAGGCAGTCCAGCGAGTAGATCCTGGTCGGCTCCAGCAGCTCCTCGCCGAGGGTGCGGCCGAGGTCTTCGACATGCGCCTCCAGCGGCAGTCCGCCCCGGTCCAGCAGCACATGCCTGACCAGGGAGTACCCGTTGGAGTGAAGCCCGGAGGACGCCATGGCGATCACCGCGTCACCCTTGCGGATGCGATCCGGGCCGAGTAGCCGGTCCGCCTCCACGACGCCCGTGCCCGCGCCGGCGACGTCGAAGTCGTCCTCACCGAGCAGCCCCGGGTGCTCGGCGGTCTCGCCGCCGATCAGCGCGCAGCCGGCCAGGACGCAGCCCTCGGCGATGCCCTTGACGATGGCGGCGACCCGCTCGGGGTGGACCTTGCCGACGCAGATGTAGTCGGTCATGAACAGCGGCTCGGCACCGCACACCACGATGTCGTCCATGACCATGGCGACCAGGTCGTGGCCGATGGTGTCGTACACGCCGAGCCGGCGGGCGATGTCGACCTTGGTGCCGACTCCGTCCGTGGCGGAGGCGAGCAGCGGGCGCTCGTAGTGCTTGAGGGCGGAGGCGTCGAAGAGGCCGGCGAAGCCGCCGAGGCCACCGAGCACCTCGGGGCGGCGGGTCTTCTTCACCCACTCCTTCATGAGCTCTACGGCGCGGTCGCCCGCCTCGATGTCGACGCCGGCGCTCGCGTAGCTGGCGCCAGTGGTCTCGGAAGACATGACCTTGGGAACCTCTGTGTCGTCTTGCGTGCTTACGGACGGCGGATCGCGTCGGTCGCGGCCGTGGCGGCCGGGCCGGCGGCCAGCTCGGACTCCAGCAACTGCTTGCCGAGCAGCTCGGGGTCGGGCAGTTCCATCGGGTACTCGCCGTCGAAGCAGGCACGGCACAGGTTCGGCTTGGCGATGGTGGTCGCCTCGATCATGGCGTCGATGGAGATGTACGCCAGCGAGTCGGCGCCCAGGGAGGTGCCGATCTCGTCGACGCTCATGCCGTTGGCGATGAGTTCGGCCCGGGTGGCGAAGTCGATGCCGAAGAAGCAGGGCCACTTCACCGGCGGCGAGGAGATCCGGATGTGCACCTCGGCGGCGCCGGCCTCGCGGAGCATCCGCACCAGGGCCCGCTGGGTGTTGCCGCGCACGATCGAGTCGTCGACGACGACCAGGCGCTTGCCCTTGATGACTTCCTTCAGCGGGTTCAGCTTCAGGCGGATACCGAGCTGGCGGATGGTCTGCGAGGGCTGGATGAAGGTCCGGCCGACGTAGGCGTTCTTCACCAGGCCGCTGCCGAAGGGGATGCCGGAGGCCTCCGCGTAGCCGACGGCTGCGGGGGTGCCGGACTCCGGGGTCGCTATGACGAGGTCGGCCTCGACGGGGGCCTCCTTCGCCAGGCGGCGGCCCATCTCGACCCGGGAGAGGTAGACGTTCCGGCCTGCGATGTCGGTGTCCGGGCGGGCCAGGTACACGTACTCGAAGACACAGCCCTTGGGCTTCGCTTCCGCGAATCGCGAGGTGCGCAGACCGTTCTCGTCGATGGCGACGAACTCGCCGGGCTCGATCTCGCGGACGAAGCTGGCGCCGGTGATGTCCAGCGCGGCGGTCTCCGAGGCGACGACCCAGCCGCGCTCAAGGCGACCCAGGACCAGCGGGCGGATGCCCTGCGGGTCACGGGCGGCATAGAGGGTGTGCTCGTCCATGAAGACGAGGCTGAAGGCGCCCTTGACCTGCGGGAGGACGGCGTGGGCCGCCTCCTCGATGGTCAGCGGCTTCCCGTCGGCGTCGACCTGGGCGGCCAGCAGGGCCGTGAGCAGGTCGGTGTCGTTGGTGGCCGCGACGCGGGTGGAGCGCCCGTTGTTGTCCTTCGGCAGGTCGGCGACCAGCTCGGCGAGCCGGGCGGTGTTGACCAGGTTGCCGTTGTGTCCGAGGGCGATCGATCCGTGCGCGGTGGCGCGGAACGTCGGCTGGGCGTTCTCCCACACGGAGGCGCCGGTGGTCGAGTAGCGGGCGTGTCCGACCGCGATGTGACCCCGGAGGGAACCGAGCGAGGTCTCGTCGAAGACCTGGGAGACCAGTCCCATGTCCTTGAAGACGAGGATCTGGGAGCCGTTGCTGACCGCGATGCCCGCGGATTCCTGGCCCCGATGCTGGAGGGCGTACAGCCCGAAGTACGTGAGTTTCGCGACCTCTTCACCCGGGGCCCAGACTCCGAAGACGCCGCACGCGTCCTGGGGGCCCTTCTCTCCGGGGAGCAGGTCGTGGTTGAGTCGTCCGTCACCACGTGGCACGGTTCCGAGTGTAGGCGAGGTCGACCACTGGTCCGAATTGGGGGATGCGCGCAGGTCCGGGGCCACTTTCCCCGTCGCCTCGCACGCGCCGTCGGCGTTTCAGCAGGTCAGGACGCTGTGTCGATCATCCGTCCGCCGGGTGGGGTACCGCCGGGAAGGCGCCGCGGACTTTTCCTGGCGGACATGAGTGAGGTGTCGCACACCATTGGGGCCGTGGATGCCGCGGGGAGCGGGTTCAGGCCAGGAGCGGCAGCAGCCCGCCGAGATCGGCGCGCTCCCCGCTCGCGCTGACCTGGGCGGCCGCCACGGCGTCCCGCCACGCCAGTCGGCCGGCGGCCAGCCTGACCCAGGTCAGCGGGTCGGTCTCGACGACGTTGGGCGGGGTGCCGCGGGTGTGCCGGGGGCCTTCCACGCACTGCACGACGGCGTACGGCGGGATACGCACCTCGGTCGATCCGCCGGGCGCACGGGCGGCGAGCGCGTCGGCGAGCAGCCGGGTGGCGGCGGCCAGCGCCTGGCGGTCGTAAGGGATGTCCAGGCCCGGCACGGCGGCGTTCAGGTCGTCGGTGTGGACGACGAGCTCGACGGTGCGGGTGACGACGTAGTCGGCCAGCGGCAGGGCGCCCGCGCTGGTGCCGAGCAGCCGGGTGCCGGGGTGCGCGGCGAGAGCGGCCGTGAAGTCCCGCTCGGTGGCGTCGAGGTAGGCGCCGAGGTCCGGGTTCCGCTCGGCGAGTTGGCGGGCGTGGGCGGCGATGGCGGGGGCGTCGGCGCCGATGGCCGACGGCCAGTCGAGCAGGGCGCCGTCCTGCCGGGCCGGTTCGGGTTCCTCGAGCAGCCGCCCGACGGCCGACAGCGCCATGCCGACGTGGGCGACCAGATCCCGCACGGTCCAGTCCCCGAGCCGCGTGGGCAGCGCGAGCCGCTCGGCGGTCAGCACACGCACGGCATCCCGCACATGCCCGAACTGCGCCAGCACGGCACCACGGGTCCTGTCGGGGTCGTAGGTCCGGGACCGGGCACGCTTCTTGACCGGGCTCATGCCGGCGAGCCTATGCCTTCACGGCGACACGGCCGTCCCGGCCATGACCGGCGGCCGGGACCGTGGGGAACGCGCGGGCAGGCCCCGCCCTGAACCGGGCGGGGCCTGCCCGCGTACGTCGACGGGGCTTACGCCAGCAGCGCCGGGATCGTTCCCTCGTGGGACTCGCGCAGGGTGGCGAGGGGGAGTTCGAACTCGCCCTGGAGCTCGACCGTGTCGCCGTCGATGACGCCGATGCGGGTGGCGGGCAGGGCCCGGGCGCCGCACATGTCGTTGAAGCGGACCTCCTCGGAGCGCGGCACGGCCACGACGGCGCGGCCGGCCGACTCCGAGAAGAGGAAGGTGAACGCGTCCAGGCCGTCGGGTACGACCAGACGCGCGCCCTTGCCGCCCAGCAGGGCGGACTCCACGACCGCCTGGACGAGGCCGCCGTCGGACAGGTCGTGCGCGGAGTCGATCATGCCGTCGCGGGAGGCGGAGATCAGGATCTCGGCCAGCAGGCGCTCACGCTCCAGGTCGACCTTCGGGGGCAGGCCGCCGAGGTGATCGTGGACCACCTGCGACCAGGCCGAGCCGCCGAACTCCTCGCGGGTGTCGCCGAGGAGGTACAGGAGCTGGCCCTCCTCCTGGAAGGCGACCGGGGTGCGGCGGGCGACGTCGTCGATCACGCCGAGGACGGCGACCACCGGGGTCGGGTGGATGGCGGCCTCGCCCGTCTGGTTGTAGAGCGAGACATTGCCGCCGGTCACCGGGGTGCCCAGCTGCTTGCAGCCGTCCGCCAGACCGCGCACGGCCTCCGCGAACTGCCACATGACCGCCGGGTCCTCGGGCGAGCCGAAGTTCAGGCAGTCGGAGACCGCCAGCGGCTTCGCGCCCGTGGTGGCGACGTTGCGGTACGCCTCCGCCAGCGCGAGCTGCGCGCCCGTGTACGGGTCGAGCTTCGCGTAGCGGCCGTTGCCGTCGGTGGCGAGGGCGACGCCGAGGCCGGTCTCCTCGTCGATCCGGATCATGCCGGAGTCCTCGGGCATGGCCAGCACGGTGTTGCCCTGCACGAAGTGGTCGTACTGCTGGGTGATCCACTTCTTGGACGCCTGGTTCGGGGACGCCACCAGCTTCAGGACCTGGTCCTTCAGCTCCTCGGACGTCTGCGGACGCGGCAGCTTGTTCGCGTCGTCGGCCTGGAGGGCGTCCTGCCACTCCGGGCGCGCGTACGGGCGCTCGTAGACCGGGCCCTCGTGGGCGACCGTGCGCGGGTCGACGTCGACGATCTTGCCGCCGTGCCAGTAGATCTCCAGCCGGTCGCCGTCGGTCACCTCACCGATGACGGTGGCGATGACGTCCCACTTCTCGCAGATCTCCAGGAAGCGGTCGACCTTCTCCGGTTCGACGACCGCGCACATGCGCTCCTGCGACTCGCTCATGAGGATCTCCTCGGGCGAGAGCGTGGAGTCGCGCAGCGGGACGTCGTCCAGGATGACGCGCATGCCGCCGGAGCCGTTGGAGGCCAGCTCGCTCGTCGCGCAGGACAGGCCGGCCGCGCCGAGGTCCTGGATGCCGACGACCAGCTTCTCGGCGAAGGCCTCCAGGGTGCACTCGATGAGCAGCTTCTCCTGGAAGGGGTCGCCGACCTGGACCGCCGGGCGCTTGGAGGGCTTCGCGTCGTCGAAGGTCTCCGAGGCGAGGATCGACGCGCCGCCGATGCCGTCGCCGCCCGTGCGGGCCCCGTACAGGATGACCTTGTTGCCCGTGCCCGAGGCCTTGGCCAGGTGGATGTCCTCGTGCCGCATCACGCCGATACAGCCCGCGTTGACCAGCGGGTTGCCCTGGTAGCAGGCGTCGAAGACGACCTCGCCGCCGATGTTGGGCAGGCCCAGGCAGTTGCCGTAGCCGCCGATGCCCGCCACCACGCCGGGGAGCACCCGCTTGGTGTCGGGGTGGTCGGCGGCGCCGAAGCGCAGCGGGTCGACGACGGCGACCGGGCGCGCGCCCATCGCGATGATGTCGCGCACGATGCCGCCGACGCCCGTGGCCGCGCCCTGGTAGGGCTCGACGTAGGAGGGGTGGTTGTGCGACTCGACCTTGAAGGTGACCGCGTAGCCCTGGCCGACGTCCACCACACCGGCGTTCTCGCCGATGCCGACGAGCAGGGCGTCGCTCTCGGGGGCCTTCTCGCCGAACTGGCGCAGGTGCACCTTGGAGGACTTGTACGAGCAGTGCTCGGACCACATCACGGAGTACATCGCGAGCTCGGCGCCGGTCGGGCGGCGGCCGAGGATCTCCACGACCCGCTCGTACTCGTCCTTCTTCAGGCCGAGTTCGGCCCAGGGCAGCTCGACGTCGGGAGTCGCGGCCGCGTGCTCGACCGTGTCCAGAGGCGTCCTGCTCATGCGGTGACCAGCTTCTTGAGGATCGAGGTGAAGAACGGGAGACCGTCGGTGCGGCCGGTGCCGATCAGCGGCTCGGTGGCGTGCTCGGGGTGCGGCATGAGACCCACGACGTTGCCGGCCTCGTTGGTGATACCGGCGATGTCCCGCAGCGAGCCGTTCGGGTTGACGTCGAGGTAGCGGAAGGCGACGCGGCCCTCGGCATCCAGCTTGTCCAGCGTGTACGCGTCGGCGACGTACCGCCCGTCCATGTTCTTCAGCGGGATGTGGATCTCCTGGCCGGCGGTGTAGTCGCTGGTCCAGGCGGTCGACGCGTTCTCCACCCGCAGCTTCTGGTCGCGGCAGATGAAGTGCAGGTGGTCGTTGCCGAGCATCGCGCCCGGGAGGAGATGGGCCTCGGTGAGCACCTGGAAGCCGTTGCAGATGCCGAGCACCGGCAGTCCGGCCCGCGCCTGCTCGATGACGCTCCCCATCACCGGCGAGAAGCGCGAGATGGCTCCGGCCCGCAGGTAGTCGCCGTAGGAGAAACCACCGGGCAGGACGACCGCGTCGACCTGCTTGAGGTCCTTGTCCTTGTGCCAGAGGGCGACCGGTTCGGCACCGGCGAGGCGGATCGCCCGCTGGGTGTCACGGTCGTCCAGGCTGCCCGGGAAAGTGACGACGCCAATACGAGCGGTCACTTCGTGGCCCCCGCGACTACGTCATCGGACTCGACCTTGACGGTGAAGTCCTCGATCACGGTGTTGGCGAGGAAGGATTCGGCAAGATCGTGAATGCGGGCGAGCGCGGCCTCGTCGACGGGCCCGTCCACTTCCAGTTCGAATCGCTTTCCCTGACGGACGTCGGAGATGCCTTCGAAACCCAGCCGCGGCAGTGCGCGCTGCACCGCCTGGCCCTGGGGGTCGAGGATCTCCGGCTTGAGCATGACGTCGACTACGACGCGTGCCACTGGCACTCCCGGTGTGTGGTGCTGAGCAGGTTCCTTCAGACTACCCGCACAAAATTTCTACGCGAGTAGACTCGTAGGAAACTACGTGACGGCCGTCACGGCCCCACGCCGACGGCCGGTCGTCGTGAAAAGTTCTGGGAAAGTTCGGGTTCGGCCCCTGATCCGGTATTGCGCCGGGACACGCGGACAGATTTAGTCGGGCTTCCCCTTGCAATGCCCGGCACTGTACAAATGAATTGGCAACAGCCGATACTTTTCCCGATAACAGGCGGACAGTCGGCATCTTTGAACATCTCCGCACGTCATGCACGACATGACGGACCAGATGGACCGCAGAGGTGCCGCACGAAGGGACCGATATTCGTGGCGCAGCGTGTCGTGGTCACTCTCTTTGACGACATCGACGGCTCGGAAGCGGCGGAAACGATCGCCTTCGGACTGGACGGCAGGTTCTACGAGATCGACCTGAACCAAGCCAATGCCAAGAAACTGCGTAAGGCGCTCGCACCGTACGTGGAAGCCGGCCGCAAGCGGTCGAAGTCGGGCAAGACGTACCGGCAGACGGAGGTCGCTCCCGATCCCGCCGCCGTCCGCGCCTGGGCGCAGGCTCACAAAATGGACGTGCCGGCGCGCGGCCGCATCCCCAAGAAGGTCTACGAGGCATTCAGCGCGGCCCAGTGACGGGTCGCCGCCGGGGGCGCCCCGCCGTGAACCAGGGCCCGTCAGCGGGCCCTGGGGGCAACCGACTTGCGCAACCCCCCTGTTGATCAGCTAATGTCTGGAGCACGCCGAGGGGCGAGGCCGGAAGGCCGAGGCCCACGGAGTCCATGCGGGTGTAGTTCAGTAGTAGAACATCCCCCTTCCAGGGGGAAGGCGCAGTGTGCAATTCCTGTCACCCGCTCTGCACCGCCGGTCCGGACCACTGATGTGGATCAGGTAGGCTGGTGCTCGCGCCGATCGGTGGGAGCCGGTCGGAGGCAATGCGGACGTAGCTCAGTTGGTAGAGCGCAACCTTGCCAAGGTTGAGGTCGCGAGTTCGAGCCTCGTCGTCCGCTCGGGAAATAGACCCCGGTCCATCGGACCGGGGTCTTTTCGTTGTTCTCTCTCCTGCGTCCGCTCTGACATTTGTCATGCGGGGTGATGACACCGCGCACTGCTGCGGCAGCCCGGCCGCCGGGACGCTGGATCCATGGACACGGACGAGCACGTGATTGAGGTGACCGGCCTCCACCGGGTGTACGAGGGCGGATTCGAGGCGGTGCGCGGGATCTCCTTCCATGTGGACCGGGGGGAGATCTTCGCGCTCCTCGGCACCAACGGCGCCGGAAAGACCTCGACGGTCGAGCTCCTGGAGGGGCTGGCGTCACCGGCCTCGGGGCGCGTGCGGGTGCTCGGGCACGACCCGTACGCGGAGCGTGCGCTGGTACGGCCGCGCACCGGTGTGATGCTCCAGGAGGGCGGCTTCCCCTCCGAGCTGACCGTCGCCGAGACCGCGCGGATGTGGGCGGGCTGCGTCAGCGGGGCCCGCCCGCCCCATGAGGCGCTCGAACAGGTCGGTCTCGGGCGGCGCACGGACGTACGGGTCAAGCAGCTCTCCGGCGGTGAACGGCGTCGCCTGGACCTGGCACTCGCGCTGCTCGGCGAGCCCGAGGTGCTGTTCCTGGACGAGCCGACGACCGGGCTGGACGCCGAAGGGCGCCGGGACACCTGGGAGTTGGTGCGGGCGCTGCGCGATCGCGGCACCACCGTGCTGCTCACCACGCACTACCTGGAGGAGGCCGAAGGGCTCGCCGACCGGATCGCGATCCTCCACGAGGGACGCATCGCGACCGCCGGTACCCCGGCCGAGGTCACCGCCGCGCAGCCGTCCCGGATCTCCTTCGACCTGCCCGCGGGGTACTTCCTCGGCGACCTGCCCCCGCTCGCCGGACTGGGCGTGTGCGAGCACGAGGTGGACGGCCGCGCCGTACGGCTGCGCACCCGCGAACTCCAGCGGACCGCCACGGAACTGCTGCTGTGGGCACACCGGGCCGGAATCGAACTGGCCGGGCTGGATGTCCGGTCGGCCTCGCTGGAGGAGGCGTTCCTCGGCATCGCGCGGGACGCCGCCGCGCCGCGGACGAAGGAGTACGCCGCATGAGCACCGCCGTCACCACCCCCGCCGGCCGGATGGCCGCGCTCGCACGCGCCGAGCTGCTTCTGCTGGCCCGCAACCGGAGTGCTCTGGTGGCGGGCGTGCTCCTGCCGCTGGTGCTGCCCTTCACCGTCCGGTCGGCGACCGCGCAGATGAACCTGGAGGACGCCGGGCTGACCGTCGGGCTGGTCATCCTGCCGGCCGCGATCGGCGTCTCCCTGCTGTTCGCCGTGTACTCCACCCTGGTCGGCGTGTTCGTCGCCCGGCGCGAGCAGCTGGTCCTCAAGCGGCTGCGCACGGGCGAGCTGCGGGACACCGAGATCCTCGCCGGAGCCGCCCTGCCGGCCGTCGCCACCGGCCTCGTCCAGTGCCTGCTGCTGACCGGCGCCTGCACCGCGCTGCTGCACGTCCCCGCCCCGCGCTCACCCCATCTCGCCGTCGTCGGCCTGCTGTTGGGCCTGCTGCTCGGCGTGCTGCTGGCGGCCGTCACCGCGGGCTTCACCCGGACCACCGAGAGCTCCCAGGTCACCTCGCTCCCCCTGCTGCTGGTCTCGATGATCGGCTCCGGGCTGACCGTGCCGCTGGAACTGCTCCCCGAGCGGCTCGCCCGGTGCTGCGAGCTGCTGCCGCTGACCCCGGTGACCACACTGGTCCGCGGCGGCTGGACCGGAGACCTGAGCGGCTACGACGCCCTTCGGGCCGTGGGTATAGCGCTGGCCTGGATCGCGCTCGCGGTGTTTGCTGTACGGCGCCGGTTCCGCTGGGAGCCGAGGCGCTGAGAGACGGCGCGGAGGGGACGGGAAGAGGTGGGGGGAGAAGCCATGCGCGGGCCCGTCGGCTGGTGGCGCGGCAAGAGCACGACAGCCAAGGTCGAGACGTACACACGGTGGTCGTTCCACACCTTCGCGCTGATCGAGGCGGTCATGGGCGGGCTGATGGTCCTGCGCCAGGCGGGCCCCCACCCGGCGGCCTGGCTGGCGGCGGCGGTCACCGGGCACGCCGCGCTCTGCGCGGTGACCGCGTCCCGTGCGCTCGACTGGACCCGCGGCAGGCGTGAGCAGCCCCTGCGGCTGCTGTGGACGCTCGGCGCGGTCACCGCGGTGCTGGCCGTCCTCGCGCTCGGCGTGCACGCCCACGGCCCCGGCGACAACGTGGACACCGCGGCGGGCATGGCCTTCGCGTGCGTGCTGGTCTTCGGCGCCGGCATCATCGCCCTCGGGGTGCGCACCCGGCGCCGGGTCGCCGCGGTGGTGACGGGATTCGCGGCCGGTTCCGGAGTCATCGCCTTCCCCCTGGGGATGCCGGGCCTGGCCGCGCTGGCCAACGTGGTCATGGTGCTGGTCGGAGGCGCATCCCTGGCCTTCACCTCCGTCTTCTCCGTCTGGCTGCTGAACGCCGTCTACGCGCTCGACGAGGCGCGGGAGACCCGGACCCGGCTCGCAGTCGCCGAGGAGCGCCTGCGGTTCGGGCGGGATCTGCACGACGTGATGGGGCGCAACCTCGCGGTGATCGCGCTGAAGGCGGAACTGGCCGTGCAGCTGGGCCGGCGCGGCCGGCCCGAGGCGGTGGAGCAGATGATCGAGGTGCAGCGGCTGGCCCAGGAGTCGCAACGCGAGGTCCGTGCCGTGGTCCGCGGCTACCGGGAGGCCGACCTCGCCGCGGAACTCGCGGGCGCCCAGGGCGTCCTGACGGCGGCCGGCATCGACTGTGCGGTCACCGGCTCACCGGCCGGTCTGCCCACGCCGGTGCAGTCCGCGCTCGGCTGGGTCGTCCGGGAGGCCGCCACGAACGTGCTCCGGCACGGGGACGCCCGGCGGTGCACGGTGTCCCTGCGCGTGGCCGACGGCCGGGCCGAGCTGACCGTCGAGAACGACGGGGTGCCAGAGTCCCCCGCCGGTGACCGGCCGGGCTCCGGGCTCGCCGGTCTTCGTGAACGGCTGTCGGAGCTCGACGGCACCCTGCGGGCGGGACCCGCGGGACGCGGCCGGTTCCGGCTGACCGCCGAGGTGCCGCTGCCGCCGCCCGCCGCCGGTCCCCAGACCGCCCGTCCGTTGAGCGAGGCCACCCGATGACGACGTCCCCCGTGCCCGTCCGGCTGCTGCTGGCCGACGACGAACACCTGATCCGCGGCGCGCTCGCCGCGCTGCTGTCCCTTGAGGACGACCTGCTGGTCGTCGCGGAGGCGGCGAGCGGACCGGAGGCGCTGGCCATGGCCCGGGCGCACGCGCCGGACGTGGCCGTGCTTGATCTGCAGATGCCGGGCGCGGACGGTGTGAAGGTCGCCACATCCCTGCGGGCCGAACTGCCGGGCTGCCGGGTGCTGATCGTGACCAGCCACGGACGGCCCGGACATCTGAAGCGGGCGCTTGCCGCGGGTGTGCGCGGGTTCGTCCCGAAGACCGTCAGCGCCCAGCGGCTCGCCGAGATCATCCGCACCGTGCACGCCGGAAACCGCTACGTCGACCCGGAGTTGGCCGCCGACGCGATCTCCGCCGGGGACTCCCCGCTGACCGCGCGGGAGGCCGAGGTGCTGGAGTTCGCCGCCGACGGGGCACCGGTCGCGGAGATCGCCGAGCGGGCCGCGCTGTCCCCGGGGACCGTACGGAACTACCTGTCGTCGGCCGTGACGAAACTCGGCGCGGAGAATCGACATGCGGCAGTACAGCTCGCACGGGAGCGAGGTTGGGTATAGTTGGCCTCGCGCCACGGCGCAGTGCGGACGTAGCTCAGTTGGTAGAGCGCAACCTTGCCAAGGTTGAGGTCGCGAGTTCGAGCCTCGTCGTCCGCTCGGGAAAAAGGCCCCGGTCCATCGGACCGGGGCCTTTTCGTTCCCCTACGCCCAGCTCGTCCCCGTCAGCCGCTCGTACGCCTCCACGTACTTCGCCCGCGTCGCCTCCACGACCGGCTGCGGCAGCGACGGCGGGGGCTGCTCGCTCCTGCGGTCCCAGCCGGACTCGGCGGACGTCAGCCAGTCGCGGACGTACTGCTTGTCGTACGACGGCTGCGCGCGGCCCGGCTGCCACTGGTCGGCCGGCCAGAAGCGGGAGGAGTCCGGGGTGAGCACCTCGTCGGCGAGGACGAGCGCCTCCCCGTCGAAGCCGAACTCGAACTTGGTGTCGGCGAGGATGATCCCGCGGTCGCGGGCGATGTCCCGGGCCCGGCCGTAGACGGCGAGCGTGGCCTGGCGCAGCTGGGCGGCCGTCTCCGCGCCGACCTGGCGGGCCACCTCCTCGTAGGAGACGTTCTCGTCGTGCTCGCCGACCTCGGCCTTGGTGGCCGGGGTGAAGATCGGGGCGGGCAGCTCGGAGCCGTCGGTCAGGCCCTCGGGCAGGGCGAGGCCGCAGACCGTGCGGGTCTGCTCGTACTCGGCCAGGCCCGAACCGGTGAGGTAGCCGCGGGCCACGCACTCCACGGGGACCATCCGCAGGGACTTGCAGATCAGGGTGCGGCCCGCCCAGTCGGCGGGAGCGCCCTCGGGCACCTCGGTGGACAGGACGTGGTTCGGGGCCAGGTCGGTGAGCCGGTCGAACCACCACAGGGACAGCTGCGTGAGGATGCGGCCCTTGTCGGGGATCTCGGTCGGCAGCACCCAGTCGTAGGCGGACATGCGGTCGCTGGCGACCATGACGAGGTCGCCCGCCTCGTTCTGGTACAGGTCGCGCACCTTGCCGGTGTGCAGATGCACCAGGCCCGGAACCTGGATCGGCTCGGGCTTTTCGACGAATCCGGACACGGTTCCTCCCCGTGGTTCTGTCCAATGGACCGATTCTCCCGTATCGGGCATCGATCCCCGGCAGCGGGTCAGTCGCGCTTGCAGATGCGGTCCAGGAGGTTGGCGGTGGCGCGCTGGATACGGGCGTCGACGTGGCCGGGGCGGTCCAGGGCCGGGGACCAGGCGAAGGTCCCCGCGGCGAAGACGAGGGCGCCGGAGGGCGCCCGGTACAGGGACGTCTCCTGGTGGCGCGTCACGCCCTCGCCGTCCGTGTACGGGGAGTGCGCGAGCAGGATGCGGTCCTGGTACTCGGGCAGCGGGGTGCGCGGGAAGTAGCGGTCGGCCTCGCCCGCGACCAGGCCCGCGATCTCCTCGCCCTCCTCGGCCCCGGTCGCCTCCCACAGCCAGTGGTCGGCGTTGCGGACGATCAGCGGGTGCGGCTCGGGGACGCGGCCGGCGTACTGGATGCCGACCAGTTGCTGCTCGGGCCGGTCGATCTCCCGCCACAGCACCGACCGGCCGGGGCCCTTGCGCTTGCGGCAGGTCAGCAGGCGGTCGGGGACGCCGGACGGGGAGGCGCCCAGTTCGACCTGCCAGTACATGGTGTTGGCCGAGAGGAAGACCAGGGACGTGCCGTTCTCGCGGGCGAGTTCGACGGTGCGGCGCATGCTCACCGACCAGTACTCGTCGTGGCCGGGGAAGACCAGACCGCGGTAGCGGGTGGGGTCGACACGGCCGGCGTGCAGGTCGCGGGCGTCGGCGTAGGCGAGGTCGTAGCCGTAGCGCTCGGCCCAGCGGATGACGTCGTAGGCGTGGCCCACGTGCAGGGGCAGGCCCGCCCCGGCGTAAGGGCGGTCGAAGGAGACCGTGGTCGCGGCGTCGGCCTCACCGAGCAGCCGCCCGTGCTCGTCCCAGGCGTGGTAGAGGCTGGCGCCCGTGTGGCCGTCCTCCGGGTAGAGGTTGTAGGCCTGCCAGGTGATGTCGGGCAGGAGCAGCAGCAGGTCCGCGGGGCGGTTGTCGCGGACGGTGAACGGGATGTGGGAGCGGTAGCCGTCGTCGGTGGTGAGCACGGCCACGTAGGCGCCGACGCTCCAGTGGGACGGCACCTGCAACCGCCACGAGAGCCACCAGTGGTGGCAGGAGACGGTGCGGTCGGCGGTCAGCGGCGGGGGCTGGACGATGCCGGACAGGCGCGGACTGGTGGTGATCTTGGCGGCGCCGTCGCCGCCGTAGTGTCCGATGCGGTAGATGTCCACGCCGAACTGCTGGGGCGGGTCGACGGTGACGTGGAAGTCGATCGCCTCGCCGGGAGTGACGGCACCGGTGGAGACGAAGCCCTTGATCTGCCGGTGGACGTCGTCGGCCGAACGGGGACCGCCGCCGGAGGCGCGGGGAGCGGGCACGCGGGGGCGGCCGGACCTGGTCCGCGGGGGCGGCGTCTGCGGGGGCGTCTGCGGGAGCGGGTCCACGTACCAGGGAACGACGTGCCCGGTGTCGTCGAAGTACGTCTCGCTGCCGCGCAGCCAGGGGACGGGGCCCAGGCCGAAGGGGTCCGTCACGGCGTGCGCGAGAGCCCCCGACTCCCAGCGGCGAATCTGCTCCGATCCCATGCCCGATCCCCTCCCTCGTGCCCCCGTGGTCCGTCCTGCGGCGGTGCGGATCTGTCGGTCCTGTTCCGGCTGTGGCTGTCGTATGTCGCACGGACTTGCCACGTGCGTTATCGGTCCCAGCACATCACATAACGCGCGCATGCTGTCACTATTCGTTGCGAATTGGCCGAAAGTGGAAGCGGGGGATCCGGTAGCGCGGCCGCCGGGTCGGCTTCGGTCCAGGTCAGACCAGCCGTACGGGCTTTTCCGGACGTATGCCCGAGTCGACCAGCCAGTTCCGCAACGGGACGGGGTCGCCGTCCTCGACCAGGGCGAGGACCTTGGGGCTGAGATCGGCGGCCCTCTCCCCGTTGATGAGGAGAGCGGGGCCGTCGAGCCAGTCGAGGCCCGGGGAGGCGTCGGCGGTGTCCATCGCGGCGCAGCACACCATCGCGGTGACGTGGTCGGCGAGGAGTTCGCGGCCGGTGCGGTGCGGTTCGAGCGGGAAGAGGGGCAGCGAGTCCTCGTTCCGCGGCGGCGTACCTGCGACCTGCCCGGCTCCCGTCGGCGCCGTACCCGCCGGGGGCTCCGACGCCTCCTCGCGGGCCAGCTCGGCGCTGATGCCGGCCGCGAGCGCGGCACCTCGCTCGCTGCCGAGGCCGGGGGCCTCGTCCGGGGTGAGGGGGTCTTCGGGGGCGGGGGGCTCGCCGGGGTGCGTGTGTCCGCCGGGGGGTTCCCCGTGATCCAGGTGTTCCCCGTGTCCTGGGTGTTCCAGGCGCTCTGGGTGTTCTGGGTGTTCTGGGTGTTCGTCGTTTTCTGCGGGCTCTTGGTGCCTGGGGCGCTCGCGGTGTCCGTGGTGCTCGCCGTGTCCGCCGTGCTCGTCGGGCTCGTCGGACGGGTGGTGCGCGATGTGTGCCTCGTCGTCGTGGGCCGGTCGGGTGTCGTCGGCCGGTTCGTCGGCCGGGAGGACCGTCCGCTCGCGGAGCTTGCCGGACGGTGCGGACAGGTGCTCCAGGACCCGGGCCAGGGTCGGTCCGTGCGGATCGGCGGCGGAACCGGGGGAGCGGCGGACGCCCAGGCGGTCCAGAACGCGGTGGAGGCGAGCGGCATCCGTACGCCATTTGCGGTCGACGACCTCGTCCGGGTACTCCTGCCAGTCCACCGGGCACCAGTCCCGGCCGCGCTCGGCCGGGCCGCCGTGGAAGAGGCGCGCGGCCAGCAGCGAGGCGGCCTCGTCGACGGCGCCGGGCTCCTCCAGCAGGTCGCAGGCCGGGCGCTCACCGAGCCGGGAGGTGAAACCCTCGGCCAGGCGGTCGCGGCGGGACAGTTCGGTGAGGGCCGCGACGACACCGGCGTCGAGGCGGGAGGGCCAGCGGCCCATGCGCCAGGCAGGGAGCGCGACCCTGGTGAGCAGTCGGTCCCAGCCCGCGTACGCCAGGCCCACCTGCTCCTGGGCGGCGATCCTCAGCCCGTAGTCCACAGCCTGTGCGCGTTCCGCCGCCGCGGCCGCCACGCCGCGCTCCATCAGGGCCGCGTGCTCCCGGCAGCCGCGCAGCAGCAGCCGGGCCACCCAGCCGAGTCCGGCGTAGACCGAGCGGACCAGAGGGGGGCGGCCGGGTGCCGAGGCGACGGCCACCGCCGCGTCCAGACCGCGGACGAAACGCCGGGCCGCGGCTATGTCCGGGTGCGCCGAGGGTCCCGTACCGGCGACGACCGGGGCGAGCACGGCCCGCAGCTCGCCGACGCGCATCCACCACAGGAACGGGGAGCCGATGACGAGGACGGGCGTCTGCCCCGTACGGCCCGGGCGGGCCGGGGACAGGCCGCGCAGCGCGTCCGGCTCGCCGTGCGAGTGATCCTGCCCGGCGGGTGGGCCGTGGGCCGGGTGCGTACGGTCCTCCAGCCAGCTGTCGCAGTCCGGGGTGAGTTCTACGGCCGACGGGGCGGGGACGCCGAGGCGGTCGGCCAGCTCGCGCACCAGGCGGTACAGGTCCGGGGCCGACTTCTCGGCTATCGGGACGGTCGGGGTCATCGCGGGGCGGGCCCGGGCCACGACCAGCCCGATGGCCACGGCCAGGAGCAGGACGAGGACCGCGACGGCGCCGACCACCCAGCGGGCGAGGTCCCAGCCCCGGCCCACGAGGTGCCCGGTCGAGCCGCCGGCGAGCAGGATCACGGCGAGGGCGGCGGGCAGCAGGGCGACGGCGAGCGCCCGGCTGCGCACGCGCAGCACGGCCAGGGCCCTGGAGCGCGCGGCCTGGACACCGACCTCCACACCCATACCGGTCACGACCGCCCGTCACCCCCTCCCGACTGTCCTGGCGTTGCTCATTCCCCCACTGTGGCACCCATGACTGACATCGCAATGCCGGTGGGCCAAGTGCCGGAATGCCTGCGCGCACACTAATTGGGCCCCCGGCCCGCGTCAGCCGGATGGAGTATTGGTCACTCGATGGAATGGCTTTGGTCAGAGCCGGACGACAGAGCGCAATGATCAGGCCCCGACTAGAGCCGGGGCCTGCTGTTCGGGAGACGTGCTGTTCACGACCTGCTGTTCACGACGGGTCGTTCAAGAACGGGGCCGGTGCGGAGGAAGGGGCGGGTGCCGCGTCAGGCGTCCGCCGCGGCCCTCGCCGCGATGTCCGAGCGGTGCTGGGACCCGTCGAGGCGGACCCGGGCGACGGCGGTGTACGCGCGGTCGCGGGCCTCGGTCAGGTCCTTGCCCGTCGCCGTGACGGACAGCACGCGGCCACCCGCGCTCAGCACGGTGCCGTCCTCGCGCCGGGTGCCGGCGTGCAGCACGTACGCGTGCGGGGCGTCCTGCGCGGCCACCTCGTCGAGGCCGGTGATCGGGTCACCGGTGCGCGGGGTGCCGGGGTAGTTGTGGGAGGCGACGACCACCGTGACGGCCGCGTCGTCGCTCCAGCGCAGGGGCTCCAGGTGGGCGAGGCCACCGGTGGCGGCGGCCATGAGGACTCCCGCGAGCGGGGTCTGGAGGCGGGCGAGGACCACCTGGGTCTCGGGGTCGCCGAAACGGGCGTTGAACTCGATCACACGGACGCCGCGGCCGGTGATGGCGAGCCCCGCGTAGAGCAGCCCGGAGAACGGCGTGCCGCGGCGGCGCATCTCGTCGACCGTGGGCTGAAGCACGCTGTGCAGGACGTCGTCCACGAGCTTGGGGTCGGCCCAGGGCAGCGGCGAGTACGCGCCCATGCCACCGGTGTTGGGGCCCTTGTCGTCGTCGAGCGCCCGCTTGAAGTCCTGGGCGGGCTGGAGCGGGACGACCGTCTCGCCGTCGGTGACGGCGAAGAGGGAGACCTCGGGTCCGTCGAGGTACTCCTCGATCACCACGCGGTCACAGGCCGCCGAGTGCGCCCTGGCCGCCTCGATGTCGTCGGTGACGACGACGCCCTTGCCGGCGGCGAGCCCGTCGTCCTTGACGACATAGGGGGCGCCGAAGGCGTTGAGGGCCTCGTCGACCTCCTCGGCCGTCGTGCAGACGTACGAACGGGCCGTGGGCACGCCTGCCGCGGCCATCACGTCCTTGGCGAAGGCCTTGGAGCCCTCCAGCCGCGCGGCCTCCTTGGAGGGACCGAACACCGGGACGCCCGCCTCACGCAGGGCGTCGGCGACCCCGGCGACCAGCGGGGCCTCGGGGCCGACGACCACGAGGTCGGCACCCAGCTCGGCGGCCAGCGCGGACACCGCCGCGCCGTCGAGGGCGTCGACCTGGTGCAGCTCGGCGACCTCGGCGATGCCGGCGTTGCCGGGCGCGCAGTGCAGCGCGGTGACGGCGGGGTCGAGGGACAGGGAACGGCACAGGGCGTGCTCGCGGGCGCCGCTGCCGATGACGAGGACCTTCACGGGGTCAGCCTAACGGCAGCGGCCCGAGGCCCTTTGTGCGGGCCGCCGAGGAGAGGACGGGAGGGCGTTCGTAGGTTTCTCCGAGCAGGGAAAGGCGCGAGCAGGCCGAGCCGGACCGCTCGAGCGGGCGGGCCGGACATGGGCCTGCTCCCCTACTCCGTCGAGTACTCCTCGACCACCGTGGCGCCCAGCTCCCGCACGATCAGTTCGTGACCGGACAGGGCCGACTCGTCGAGATCCGGGTCGTCGTCCTCGGGAATGTCGTCCTCGGGGGCGACGGGAGGCGGCTCGTGGGCGGAGAACGGCGGTGCCGGAGAAGAGGCGGGCGTGGGTGCCGCGGCGGACGGCGGCCGGTTCGGGGCCGCGGCAGGCGCCGACGGAGCCGCGGGCTGGGGAGCAGGCGTACGCTGCGCTGCCGCGCCGCCCCCACCGCCGTAGCCGCCGCCACCGGGACCCGGACCGTAGCCGCCGCCCGGGGGCTGGGGACCGGAGCCGCCGCCTCCCGTCGGGTCGACGACCGCCTCGATCTTCCACTGGACGTTGAACTGCTCGGCCAGCGCCTGGCGCAGCACGTCCTCACTGCCGCTGCTCGCGAAGTTGTCGCGGGCACCGGCGTTGACGAAGCCGATCTGGAGGGTGGTGCCGTCGAAGCCGGAGACATGGGCGTTCTGGCTGAGCAGGATCCAGGTGAAGCGACGGCGGTTCTTCACCGCTTCGAGGACGTTCGGCCAGAGGACGCGGGGGTCGAGCCCGCCGCCTGCCGGGGCCGGTGGGGCGGAAGGGACCGGGGCGGCGGCAGGCCTCGCCGCGGGTGCCTGCTGCGCGGGCCCCGGGGCGCTGGACGCACTCGGCGCACCCGGTGCCTGCCCGCCGCCCGGCGCTGCCGCTGTGGGCCAGCCGCCCGGCCGCCGGCCGCCCGCGGCTGCCGCGGTGGGCCAGGCACCGGGCGCGGCGGCGGGCGGTGCGGCGACGGGTGCGGTGGGCGGAGCCGTCTCCTGGGAACGGTCACTCGCGGCCGGCGCAGGGGGTGCTGCCGGGGCAGGGGGTGCGGGGGGTGCGGTCGGCGCAGGGGCCGCGGCGGGCGTGGATGCGTCAGGGGCGCCCGAGCCCCGCACGGCCGCCCGAGCCGCGGCCGCCCCACCGCCCGGCGGAACAGGAGGTACGGCGGGCGCCGCACCCGCGGGGCCGCCCACCGCGATCGGCGCTCCCCCGTGCGCCTCGGGTCCGGGTACGTACCCCATCGCAGGCGCACCCGCGCCCGCGGAGAAGCTGACGCCGCGCTCGATGCGGTCGAGGCGGGCCATCACCGACCGCTCGTCGCCGTAGGCGGCGGGGAGCAGGACGCGGGCGCAGATCAGTTCGAGCTGGAGGCGGGGCGAGGTGGCGCCACGCATCTCGGTCAGGCCCTCGTTGACGAGGTCGGCGGCGCGGCTCAGCTCGGCGGCACCGAAGGACCGGGCCTGGGCCTGCATCCGCTCCACGACATCGGCCGGGGCGTCGATGAGCCCCTTCTCGGCGGCGTCCGGAACGGCCGCGAGGATCACCAGGTCCCGCAGCCGCTCCAGCAGGTCGGCCACGAACCGCCGGGGGTCGTTGCCGCCCTCGATCACATGGTCGACGACCTCGAAGGCACCGGAGCCGTCCCCGGAGGCGAAGGCCTCGACGACGGAGTCGAGCAGAGAGCCGTCGGTGTAGCCGAGGAGCGAGGTGGCCATGGCATACGTCACACCTTCCTCCCGCGCACCGGCGAGCAGCTGGTCCATGACGGACATGGAGTCACGCACGGATCCGGCGCCGGCCCGCACGACGAGGGGCAGCACCCCGTCCTCGACGGGGATGTCCTCCTTCTGGCAGACCTGGCCGAGGTAGTCCCGCAGGGTGCCCGGCGGCACGAGACGGAAGGGGTAGTGGTGGGTGCGCGACCGGATGGTCCCGATGACCTTCTCGGGCTCGGTCGTGGCGAAGATGAACTTCAGGTGCTCCGGCGGCTCCTCGACCACCTTGAGCAGCGCGTTGAAACCGGCCGACGTGACCATGTGGGCCTCGTCGATGATGTAGATCTTGTACCGGCTGCGGGCGGGCCCGAAGAAGGCCTTCTCGCGCAGGTCACGGGCGTCGTCCACACCACCGTGCGAAGCGGCGTCGATCTCGATGACGTCGATGGACCCCGGGCCGTTCCTGGCCAGGTCGCGGCACGAGTCGCACTCCCCGCAGGGGGTGGGCGTCGGCCCCTTCTCGCAGTTCAGGCACCGGGCGAGGATCCGCGCGCTGGTCGTCTTGCCGCACCCGCGCGGACCGCTGAACAGGTACGCGTGATTGACCCGGTTGTTCCGCAGCGCCTGCTGCAACGGGTCGGTGACATGCTCCTGCCCGATGACCTCGGCGAACGACTCCGGGCGATAGCGGCGGTACAGCGCGAGAGACGACACGCATACGAGGTTATAGGCGCCCACCGACAACGTGTCCGGCCCGTGGACGCAAGCGCCCCCCACGCACCCGCCAGAGCCGACCTACCCTTGCTGCCTTCCGGCCCTGGGGGAGTTCAGTCAGATAGCGCCGCGTGAGGGGCTCCGCACAGAGTACCCGATCCCGGGCACCGGCAACGAGTTCGCGAGCACTCCTCCGAGTCATGTAATGTTTCCGGCGGAGGATTCGCCTAGAGGCCTAGGGCGCACGCTTGGAAAGCGTGTTGGGGGCAACCCCTCACGAGTTCGAATCTCGTATCCTCCGCCAGTGCCTCACCGGGCACGATGTCGAAGGGCCCCACCGCAAGGTGGGGCCCTTCGACGTTGTCCCAGAGGCGTATAACCGCGCACAGAGATACACCCACGCCTCGGCAGACGAGCCAACAGGGCCGGCAGGCAGTCGGTTCGTGATGATGCCGCACCCGCCTACGGATCAGATGGCGAAGGGCCGCGCCCGCGTGTGCGGGTGCGGCCCTCGTGACTCGGTGAGCTCAGAGTCGGCGCGTCAGGTACGCGGTCAGGCTGTGGCGCCGATGTCGGCCTTGCGGCGGCGCACGACGAACACGGCGCCGGTGCCGACGGCGACCGCGGCACCGCCCGCCAGCGCGATCATCGGCAGCGCCGAGTTGGAGCCGGTCTCGGCGAGGTGGCCCTGCGGGACGATCTGGTTGTCGCCGGCGGGCTTGGCCGGCAGCGGCTTCCGGCCGCCCTGCGGCTTGGCGTCGCCCGGGTTGCCCGACTTGGAGCCGGCGGCGAGGACGTCGAACTGGTAGAAGTCGTCGTCGCTGGAGTAGACGCAGTTGCCCTTGTCATCGGCGTACATGCCGATGGAGATGGCGAAGCCCATGCCGGCCGGGGCCTTGCTGTCGATGCTCAGCCGCAGGTCGATGGAGAAGGACTCCTTGGCCTGGACGTCGGTGTAGCCGAGGTAACCGGCGCCCTCGTCGTTCTCGTTCAGGGAGATGTTCTGCCACGTGCCGGTGGCCGGGTCCTTGTACTGGAGCGTGAGGTAGCTCGTGGTGACTTCGTAGTTCTTCTCGTTGACCTGAGCGGCGAACACACCGAGGTCCACACGCTTGTAGGCGTTGTGGCCGGAGTTGTTGACGTTCAGCTTGAAGTTGTGGAACCCGCTGCCCGCGACGATCTGCGAGGGCAGGCCGGACAGGCTGGTGTGCAGGTTCTTGTCCTGCGTGTAGTCCTCGCTGTCGTTGCACACCTGCGGGCCCGGCGTCTCGGACGGCGAGGCGCTGGGGCTGGGGGTGGCCGACTCCTCGTCGGTAGTGCCCTCGTCCTTCGAGTCGGACCCGTCCTCGGTCTTGGTGTCCGATCCGTCCTCGGTCTTGGTGTCCGATCCGTCCTCGGCCTTGGCGTCCGATCCGTCCTCGGCCTTGGTGTCGGACCCGTCCTCGGCCTTGGTGTCGGACTTGTCCTCGGCCTTGGTGTCGGACCCGTCGCCTTCCGTCTTGGCGTCGGACCCGCTCAAGGCAGCCGATTCGCTGTCGGTGGAGGCGGGGGTGCTGGAGGAGGAGTCAGGGTTGCCCTCCGTCGCGAAAGCGGCCGGGGCCGCAAGAAAGACAGCAGGCGTGATGGCGGCCGTAGCGGCAGCGAGAGCCAGGTAGCGGCGAATCTTCATGCGAACCTCAGAGACAGGGGTGGCCAACGTGTTCGCACAAGAGATCGCTGGGAAACTCAAAAAGTTGCGCAATATTCTGCACGTCAGAGTGTGAGGTGCATCACGCGCACAGAACTCCGCCAGTGCCTCACCGGGCACGATGTCGAAGGGCCCCACTGTTCGCAGTGGGGCCCTTCGACGTTGCCCGTCTCGGTTTCCGTGGTGGGGGCAGCTACCAGGGGCGGACGAGGACGAGGCCGACCTTGCCGGGTCGTACCGCGTGCTCCACGGCCTTGGTCAGCTCGCCGAGGCCGTACGTGGCGGCCACGTCGAACTGGTCCTTGAGCCCCAGCGCGATCTGCTTCGCGGTGGCGACGTCGGACGCCCGCCTCTCGGCGGAGACATCGGACAGCCACCGTCCGATGTTCTTGCCCCGCAGGGTCAGCGACTTGCTCAGCAGCGTCGACGCGTGCACCGAGAGCGGCTCCTCGGCGATTAGCCCGTAACTGACCAGCTTGCCACCCGGCGCCAACAGGTCCAGAAGGCTCTCCGCCAGCTTCCCGCCGATCGGGTCGAGAGCAACACTCACCGGATGGCCACCGGCCGCCTTGCGGACCTGGTCGGCCCAGCCCGGATGCTCTGTCGACACGACCGGCGTGTCCGGGAACCGTTCGCGCAGCTCAGCGGCACCGCGATCGCTGCGGACGACGTTGACGAGCGCCAGGTTGTGGAACTGGGCCAGGCCCGTCACCAGCCGCCCGACCGACGAGCCCGCCGCGGTCTGCACCAGAAAACCGTCATATCCGAAGGCCGGGTGCTCCTGCGCCTCACGGCGCAGCATCACCGCGGTCAACGGGTTCGCCAGCATCTGCGCGGCGACTTCGTCCGGCAGCTCATCCGGTACGGCGACGACCACCTCGGCCTCCGCCGCGATCCACTGCGCCCACGCCCCCGGCTGGGGGAAGACCGTCACACGGCCGCCGACCTCGACCCCGGGCGCCACGCGTGTGCCCGGGCCGATGGCCTCCACCACGCCGGTGGCCTCCGCGCCGGCCGGGACCGGCCGGGCAGCACTGCCCGGGTACGCCTCGATGGCCTGGAGATCACCGGGGTGCACCGTGAAGGCGGTGGTGCGGATGAGGACCTGGCCGCGCTCGGGCGCCGTCGACTCCGGCTCCTCGACGACGGTCAGAACATCGGCGGGCAACCCTCCACGGGTGTGGACGACACGACGGTTCATGACCCTCCTCATGCGCCGATACGCGCGGGGCTCGGCCGAGGCGTCAGCGACGTCCCGCAGCAGCGGGTTCCGCCACTGAGTGCCCCGTCAAGCCGTATCGGCCGCCCGCCTCACGCAGCCCCCTGGTCACGCTCGCACGCCGGGCAATCAGCGGCACAGCCGGCTGGGCCGATCGGGTCATGGGCCTCATGAAGCGCCCTTCGAACGGGCGCGCGTCGCGGAGGCCCGGCCGGCTCTTCGCCGGTCGATCAGTCACCCGTACGACACGGACACCGCGTCTGCGGGCGGCGTTCGGCGCACGATGAGTAGCGGACCCGATCTCACTTCGAGGAGGCCGCCTTGGGACACGCCGTCGGCGATGTGCTCGGACTGGCGGCCGCTGTCGCGATCAGTCCGCTCCCGATCGTGGCGATCATCCTCGTCCTGGCCACGCCGCAGGGACGTCCGAACGGGACCCTATTCGCTGTCGGCTGGATCCTCGGCCTGGCCGCCCTCGGCGCGATCATGCTGGCGGTAGGAGGTTCCGGCGGCGCGTCCACGCACAAGCACCCAGCCACCTGGGTCGGAGCCCTCAAGCTCGCGCTGGGCGTGCTGCTCGTCCTGTTCGCCGTCCGACAGTGGCAGGGACGCCCCCGCGACCCCTCACAGGCACACCTGCCGAAGTGGATGGCGGCCATCGACCGTTTCACCCCCTCCAAGGTGCTCGGACTCGGGCTGCTGCTCTCGGCCGCCAACGCCAAGAACGCCCCGCTGACCATCGCCGCCGGTGCCTCGATCAGCTCGACCGGAATCCCCGTACCGCAGCAGATCGGCACACTCGCGGTCTTCGTCGTCATCGCATCGCTCGGCGTCCTCGCGCCGCTGGCCGTCTACCTGTCCATGGGAGAACGCGCCAAGAGCATCCTCACCGGCTGGCGGGACTGGGCCGCACAGCACAACGCTGCCGTCATGGCCGTCCTCTTCTCCGTCCTCGGACTCAAGCTGCTCGGGGACGGGATCAGCGTCCTCGCCTCCTGAGTGGCCTCTGCCGATCGCCGGCGCGGGCCTGGAACTCAGTCAGGGCTGGTCGCTTTCGCGTGCCTTCGTGGCGCGGTTCTCCTGTGCCGACAACTCGCGGCGTCTGGCTTCGGCGGCCTCGGTGATCAGGTGGGCCGCGTCGGCGGGGAGGGCCAGGTTCTTCTCCAGCCATACGGCGTCCGTGCCCTGGGTGTGCGTGGCAAGGACCCAGGCGGCGTAGAGGCGTTCGCGGGACGGGGCGGCCGGGGTCCCCAGGGTGGCGCGGACCGCCTCCTCGGGGAAGCCGTCCAGGGTGTGGGCGGTGAACCATGACGTGTCGACCGGCTCGGCGGGCCGGCGGGCCCGTGGGTTCCTGAACAACGGACGGGAACGGCCCCGCCGCATCCTCGTACCCACGATGAGGGCGACCAGCGCAGCGCCCAGCACGGCCGCCGCCACGCCCATGCGGTCGGCGGCGGGGAGCCTCGTCCACACCGGCAGCAGGTATGCCACCACACGATCTCCTTGGTGCGGGTGGGGCGGGATCACATCAGGCCTCCCTCACCTCTCCATCGTCGCCCCGCGTCCGGTGCTCGGCCAGGCCCCCGATCCCGGCTCAGCCGATCTGGACGGCCTTGACCACCAGCAGCAGCGCGGCGATCACCAGGTAGCCGCGCAGCAGGCCCATGCCGAGTCTGAGTCCGGGGGACCAGACGACCGGCTCCAGCAGGGCGAGGGGAGGCATGCGCCAGCTCTCGCGTTCCGAGCGGGGGATCCGCGGAGGCGGAGGCAGTTCCGGGCCCCGGCGGGCGCGGATGACACGCAGTCCCACGGCCGCGCCAAGCAGCCCCACGACCAGCACACCGGTGAGCCACAGCGCGATCCGGGTGGTGTCCAGCGACGGGAACAGGGTCGTCGCGACGAGGATCCCGGACAGCATCAGGAGCACCGCGATGACGGTCGACGCCACCATGTTGAGCCAGCGCGGATTGACCCAGGGGCCGAGGACCGCCCGGTCGTTGCACAGCAGCAGCAGGAACACCGACGCGGAGGGCAGGAGCAGGCCCGCCAGGGCCTGAACGGCGGTCGTGATCAGCCCGAGGGGCGCACCGGGGATCAGCACGATGGCGGCGGCGAGCAGGACCATCCCGGCGTAGGTCCCGTAGAACGCCTTGGCCTCGCGGAAGCTGCGGTGCAGGGAGTGGCGCAGGTTGAACACGTCACCGAAGGCGTAGCTGGTGGCCAGGGTGACCGCCGCGGCGCCGATGATCGACGCGTCCAGGAGCACGACCGCGAACATCACTCCCAGCACACGGCTGTGCCCGCCCAGGGCCTCGGCGACCCCCAGCGCGTCGGTGAAGTGCCCGGCCGCGCCCGTACCGCTCACGGCGTAGTCGGCGACGACGACGATCGCGACGGCGCCGCCGATCACGACGAGGGAGCCCAGCACGGTGTCCGCGCGCTCATGGCCGACGAACCGCGGTGTGATGCGCTTGTCGATGATGTTGGACTGCTGGAAGAACAACTGCCAGGGAGCGACGGTCGTACCGACGATCGCGATGATCAGCAGGACGGCCTCCGAGGTGACCCCGCCCCGCACGCCCGGGACGACCAGATGGTGCACGGCCGCTCCGTAGCGCGGGTGGGACAGCAGCGCCAGTGGCACCAGCAGCAGGCTGACGGCGATGAAGGCGAACATCGCGCGTTCCCAGCTCCGGAAGCTGCCCGAGGCGGTGATCGCCACCAGGGCGACGGCGGCGACCGGCACGGCGATGTACTTGTCCACGCCGAGGTAGCTCAGGGCGAGCGAGACACCGATGAACTCGGTGACGATCGTCAGGAAGTTCAGCACGAACAGGTCGCCGACGCTGAACCAGCCCCAGAACCTGCCGAAGCGCTCGTTGATCAGCCGGGCGTGCCCGACACCGGTGACGGCGCCGAGCCGGACCACCATCTCCTGGTTGACGATGAGGACGGGGATGAGCAACAGGAGCACCCACAGCAGGCTGTAGCCGTAGTTCTGGCCCGCCTGGGCGTACGTGGAGATCCCGCCGGCGTCGTTGTCGCCCACCATCACGATCAGGCCGGGGCCGACGATGGCCAGGAAGGTCAGCAGCCGCCGCTTGAGACTCCGGCTGGAGTCCGCCTCCTCCAGCCGGATACGTCCCAGCGCGCCCTCGATGTCACCGAGGTGGGCCTCGTCCAGCACCGCCGTGCGGCGGGGGCGGGGGCCCGCCGGTGGTGTGGGGCTCTGGTCACGGGGGGCGCCGTCGCGTGCCGGCGTGGCGGCGTGCCCCCGGGCGCCGGGACCGACCGGTGGGACCGGTGGCCTGTCCGGGGCTGCGGGGTGTGCATTGGCGCCGTGCGCCTGTGGGCGCGGATCGGGTGTGGGTCCGCCCCCGGCCGGGGGCGGACCGGGCTTGGTGGGCGAGTCGGGGTGCGGGCCGGGCTCGTGGGGCGCGTCGGGCGGTGGGCTGCCGGATTTCGGCGCGTCCGGGGGCAGGCTGCCGGACTTCGGCGCGTCCGGCCGCGAGCCCGAAGTACGCGGACGGTTCTCCGGACGCGCGCCGGGCCGGGGCATACGGTCCTCCGAGCGTCCGCCCGACTCGGGCGGACCGTCCTCCGGGCGGGCGCCGGGCGGCGGTTGCTGCGGCGGGCGCCGGGCGGGCTGCCGGTCGGGCCGGGGCTGCCGGGGTTCCCTCATGGTGAGGGCTCCTCACGCCCATCCGGTCCCCCGGCGCCGCCGGCACCAGTGGCGCCAGGGATGCTTCCGGCCTCAACGGTCCGATGCGCGTCCGGTGGCGGGGCCACTTCCCGGCGCCGCCAGTCCTCCGGCAGTGTCGCCTCCAGTACGTCGTCGACCGTGATCACACCGAGCAGGACTCCTTCGTCGTCCACGACCGGCAGGGTGATGAGGTTGTAGTCCGTCATCAGCAGGGCGACGTCCACCAGGTCCGTGTCCGGGCCGACGCGCACGGGATCGGCCTCGCTCACCTCGGCCAGCCGGAGCCCGGGGTCGCTCTGCAGGATGGTGACCAGCCGGACCCAGCCGAGCAGCCGGCCGTCCTCGTCGACGGTGTAGACGCTGGTCAGCGCCTCCGGTTGGAGCCGGTTCGCACGCCTTACCGCCGCCTCGGCCTCGCTCACGGGCGTATCCGGGGGCAGGGCCAGGAAGTCCATCCCCATCAGTCCTCCGGCACTGGCGGGGTTGAAGCCCATCAGGGTCAGCACCTTGGCCCGCTGTCCGGCGGGCAGCAGGTCCAGCACGGGTCGCCGGCGGCCCTGTCGCAGATCGTCGATGGCGTCGGCCGCGTCGTCCGCCCGCATCCGCGCCAGGACGGCGGCGATCTCCTCGTCGGTGCGGGCGTTGAGCAGCCGGGAGGCCCGGTCCTCCTCCAGTTCCTCGAAGACGTCGGCCTCCAGCTCCGGATCCTGCCGGACGTCGCCGAGGATCTCGCGTTCCTCGTCCCGGGAGGCGTCTTCGAGCAGGTCGGCGATCTCCGCGGGCCGCAGGCGCCGGATCCGGGCCGTGGGACGGCGGACCAGCGCGCTGCGGCTGTGCCCGATCAGCGGCTCGAACGCCTTCCAGTCACGGCACGCGTGCCCCGTCGCACGGTCCCCGAAGATCCCGAGCAGTCGGTGCGGGCGGTGCGTGTCCACGCCCGACAGCAGCCACTGGCCGTCGCGCTCGGCCAGTTCCAGGTCCTGCGCGCGGACCAGGCGGGCCTCGCCCACGTCGATCAGCCGGTGGCCCAGTACGTCCGCCCGCAGCAGTACCTCACCCTCGCGCCGCCCGAACGGCCGCAGGTCGAGCCGTGCGCTCTCGAGTTCCACCAGGCCCTCGGCGTCGAGAGCGGCCACCTGTTCGACCGGGACGAACAGCTCACGGCCGCCCACGCCGACCACGAGCCCGGTCACCACCGGGTAGTCGGCGCCGCGCAGCCGGACGATCACGTCGGAGAGCCGCCCGAGCGACCGGTCGCCCGGGTCCACCACGGGGCGCTTCACCAGCGACGACAGATGAACGGGCGCCTGCTTCCGGTGTGCCGCCGGCCGCGGCGAAGACGAACTCACGGTCATCGCTCTGCCCTGCCCGAACGTCGGCTGCCCCCGCGACCAACGGTATTGAATCACCGCAAACACACGCAAACGCCCCGCCGACGGCAAGGTGGTGTGTCGATCGGCGTCTCGAACGGTCCCTCGAACGATGTCTCGAACGACGTCAGGAGCCGTCGTCCAACCGGCCCAGCTGTTCGGCGAGTTGGAAGAGGGCCGGCAAGGCGGTGGCGATGGCGGAGCGGGTCGTGTCGTCCAGGGAGGCCAGGGCGGCGTCCATCCGGCGTTCGTGGGCGGTGGTCCACGCGGTGAGCTGGTCGCGGCCGGCGTCGGTGAGGGTGACGACGGAGGCACGGCGGTCGGCGGAGTCGACCTCGCGCGCGACCAGGCCCGTCGTGATCATCTGGCCGATCAGTCCGCTGACGGTGCTCGGTGCGAGCCGCTGGCGGGCCGCGAGGTCGCTGATCCGGGCGGGCGAGTGCTCGCCGAGCACCTGGAGCAGTTCGACCTGGGCCATGGGCAGCTTCTCCCACGGATAGTCGGTGCGGATCGAGGCCCGCAGGGCGCGGCGCAGGCGGGTGACAGCCTCGGTCAGCAGACGGGCGTCCGGCGCCTCGGCGGCGGGGCCGGGCAGGGGAAGCTCGGAACGGGGCTGCGCGGACATGCGGCAAGGGTAGCCGGGTCCACGCGGGCGCCCTCCTGCTCGCGGCGGCACCGCCTTGTCCGCCGGTTCACGCGGGATGTTCACTGTCTCACGCACGCGGTTCACCGGTCTCACTCGCCTCCTCACGCCCCGAGTTCCGGCTGGGACCGCCCGTGGTCGCCCCGCTCGGGACCCAGCCGGGCCGAGACCACGGCGACGGCCGACACCGCCACCAGGATCGCCGCGGACCACCGGGCGCCGGCCTCGGTTCCGCCGCCGGCCGCGAGGTGCAGGGCGAGGGTCACCAGCGCCACCCCCAGGGCGGTGCCCAGGCCGCGGGTCATGTTGACCAGACCGCCGCCGGTGCCGGAGGAACGGGCCGGGATCGCGCCCATGATCAGCGCGTTGTTGGCCGGGGTGAACGTCCCCAGCCCCACGCCGACCAGGGCCAGCAGCGGCACCAGCCAGGCGATGGTCAGCGGAACGGCCAGAAGCGCGGCCGTGGTGAGGAGGAACACTCCGGCTCCGGTCAGGCACCGGCCACGGTCGCTGAGGGAGCGCGGCAGCAGCCGGTCACCGCCCGTGGCACCGAGGGCGAACCCGGCGGGCAGCGCGGTCAGCACCAGCCCCGCGGTCAGCTCCGAGGCCCCCCGCGTGGTCAGCACGACCGGCACCAGCACCAGCGGGCCGAACAGCACCAGGTATCCGCTGAGCGCCCCGACCAGCCCGAACGTCACCGCGCGCACCCGTAGCAGCGCGAGGTCGAGCAGGGGCGCGGCGATCCGCCGCTGACGGCGGGCGAACCCCCAGCCGGCCAGGGCGGCCACGCCGAACAGCAGGACCACGCTCCAGCCGGGCACCGGCAGACCGGAGGCCGCGGACACGCCGAGCAGAGCACAGGTCGTCGCCACGGCCAGCAGCGCCAGTCCGGCCCAGTCGAAGCGGGCCACCCTCGTACGGGCCCTGGTGCGCGGCAGCAGATAGTGCCCGCTCACCAGCGCGACCACCCCGACCGGCACGTTCACCCAGAACACCCAGCGCCAGCCCAGGGTGGACACCAGCGCCCCGCCCACCGTGGGCCCCAGGGCGAGCCCCAGCGCCTGTGCGGCGGCCTGCACGCCGAGCGCGCTGCGCATCCGCCCGCGGGGTGCGCTGGTGGTCACCAGCGCGACGCTGTTGGCCTGCATCAACGCCGCTCCGGCCGCCTGCACCACCCGGAAGCCCACCAGCGCCACCAGGGAGGGCGCCAGTCCGCAGGCGGCGGACGCCAGTGTGAAGACGGCGAACCCGTACAGGTACAGCAGCTTGCGGCCGTGGGCGTCCGCCAGCCGCCCGGCCGGCACCAGCAGCGCCACCAGGGCCAGCAGATACGCCAGCGACACCCATTCCACCGCGGCGAGCGAGGTGTGGAACTCGGTACGCAGGCTGCCGTAGGTCAGCGTCACGATGCTCGCGTCCAGCTGGCCCATGAACGCCCCGAAGCACACCGTGGCCACAGCCAGCCGCCAGGCGTTCGGCCGCGACCGGATCCCCTCCGGGCGGGCCCGCTCCGCGGTGAGCACGGCGGGCCAGCGCGGGCGGGGCGGGGTGTGCGTCGTATCCGGAGCCATGACTTCAGATTACATCGGTCACCGAACTATTCTGGCTCCGTCCGATCAGGCCCCTCCCACGACGGCACCCCTTCGGCCTCATGAGTCCGCTTGACCTCATGAGCCTCCTCAGTCCTCCATCACCGCGACCGCGTCGAACCCCGCCTGGCGCAGGGTCCGGTGCACGGCGCGCCGGGCTCCGCGAATGGTGACCGCGGTCGCCGGCCACCGCGTGGCGGCCCGCAGCAGGGCGTAGGCGCAGGCGAGGTCGAGGTGGGTGGCCCCGCTCATGTCCACGACCCACTCGTCGGTCTCGCTCAGCTGCGGTGCCGCGAGTCGTTCCTCCAGCGGCCGCAGGGCGTGGGCACCGATGTCCCCGGTGAGGACCAGCTCGGCCCGCCGGTCGTCGGTCGCCCTGATCATCAAGGGCGACGCCGGGAGATGCGCTGCTGCCATGGCGGCCCTCCTTCGCGTGCGCCACACTCCGTCCACCTCCATGGTGAACCCGGCGCCAGGTCCGTGGGGCCCGGCGCCGGGGAACGTCCGGCTCAGAACCTCTTGCCCGCCGTGCCTCCGGCCGGTCGCGCCGGTCGTGCCGTCGTCGCGGTGCGGCGGGTGTCACGGACGCGGGCGGCGGACGTGGACATGGGCGGGGTCTCGGGGTGCGGAGTGCGGGGCTGACGGTGGCGGGGCGTGGCCCGCCGGGGCGGGCGGGTCAGGGTGACCTGACGTACGAGCTGCTGGAAGCAGGCCAGGGAGGCCAGGCCCGGCAGGGCCGCGGCGGCGATGTCGACGATCGTCCTGGGCGCCTGCAACACGCACAGGAGCATGGCGATGGACGAGAAGATCAGCACCACGCCCCAGGAGTGGACGGCGCGGCGCCGGTGCAGCGCGGACCGCAGCACGGACAGCGAGGCGACCAGCCAGGGACCGTAGACGAGCAGGGGCCACCAGGAGGCGATGCCGCCCTCCATACGGGCCACGGCCACGACGCGGAGGGGATCGTAGGCAACCATTCCGCCGAAGAAGCTCACCGAGGAAGCGATCACCGCGGTCAGCGCGGCGATGACATGACTGGCGGTCCGCAGGACGTCCGGACGCTTGCGTTCCCGGATCTTTCGATGGCGCCGGGCGACCCCCTTCAGGGGAGGCAGTTCCTCCGTGATCGCCTGGAGGTTCTCCAGGGGCGTGTTCGGGGCGGGCTCGGCGACCGGCGCCTCGTCGAGGGTGACGGGGACATCAGGGATGCCGGGGATGTCCGGCCGGTGCTCCTCCATGGCGTCCTGGAGCATGAAGGCCAGTTCCTCGGCCGGGTCCCAGGTCGCGTCCGGCGGCTCCAGGGGAGAGGTGAAGAACTCCGCCGGACCCCGGTGCCGCCCGGTGCCCGCCCCCTGGTATCCGCCCACATGGCCGGGATAGCCCGAAAAGCCCGAATAATCTGTCGAATGGCCGGAACGGCGATCGATACGTTCGTCGTACATTACGCGGCCGGTTATTCCGCTCCCGGGAAACGGGACCGGCCCACCGATCCGAGCCAGCGGCGGGCGAGGTCGGCTTCCAGCGTGCTCATCGCGTCCAGGAAATCCCGCAGCAGGGGTTCCGTCACCTTGAGGGCGACGGGGAAACCGCCTCTGGTCAAGGTCCCGTTGACGGTGGCCGACGAGTGCACCGGAGCGGGGAGGTAGGTGTAGGGGCCCAGCGCCACCGCGTGCGCGGCGACCGGGTCCTCTCGCTCCTGACCCCCGAACAGACCCCAGTACCCTTCCCTGGTTGCCTTAGTCATATCTCGACTAACGCCGTCCGACTTTCCCCGGATGCGCGGCAAATGGGTGAAGGAATTCCCTGATTAGCTCTATATGTGCGATCGGATGTCTCATCCGTACAAATGAAGAGACGGACATGGGGCCGTGAGCCGCCGTTCGGCGTGCGGCACGTCGACAGTACGTCCCTCCGGACGCATGTCACGGGTACCGACCCGCCGCGTTCCGCACGGGCGACGCGCCGGCCTGCGTCCCTCGGCCGCTAGCGCGGGATGTGGACCTTCCGTTCCTCGCTCGCCTGGTCGATCTCCGACACCCGTACCGTCGCCTTC
This sequence comes from Streptomyces sp. NBC_01788, assembly GCF_035917575.1. Classification (GTDB taxonomy): domain Bacteria; phylum Actinomycetota; class Actinomycetes; order Streptomycetales; family Streptomycetaceae; genus Streptomyces. Next base: position 3,905,993 of record NZ_CP109090.1, read on the forward strand.
ATGGTCCAGGTGCCGGGGATCGGGAGATTGAGGGTGTCGGTGCCCCAGTAGCCGCCCCTGTTGGTCAGCGCGGCGTCGATGGGACCGATGTTCCGTGCGGGCAGGGACAGGGACAGGCGCAGTTCGGGGACGGTGGTCAGACCGCCGTCCGGACCGTAGACGACGGCCTCCACCGCGTTCTGGCCGACGCGGCCCGGTTCCAGGGTGATCTGCACCTTGCCGTGACCGCCGGGGGTGCCGACGTCGAACGGGATGATCGTGACGGAGGCGCCCGGGACCCCGGCCACGGGCGCGGCCTGCGCCGCCTCGGCGGCCGCGCGGCCCGGCAGGGTGCCGGCCAGCACCGTGGTGAAGACCAGGACCGCGATGCCCACGGCGACCTCGGCCAGCACCGAGCGGCGCAGGGCACGGCGGCAGACGTCGGGGGCGGACACGGATGTCTTCGTACCGGAGTCCTCCGCCGGTGCCTTCCCGTCGGACGCGGCCGGGTCCGTGTCCGAGGTGTCTGCCGTCACCAGCCGTGCCGTCCAGCGCCGGGAGCGGGCCGCCACGGCCAGCAGCAGCGCCACCACCACGAGTTTGACCAGCAGCAGCCGGCCGTACTCCGTGCCGGTGAGCGTGGTCCAGGAACCGAGGCCGCGCCAGGACTGGTAGACGCCGGTGACCACGAGGACGACGACGGCGCCGAAGGCGATCCGGGAGAAGCGCACCACCGCGGCGGTCAGCGCGGGACCGTCGACGGAAGGCGCCGAGGCACCGGCCGCCGTCCGGCCAACCGCACCGGCCGCCGCGCGAGCCGGACCGTCGACCGGAGCGGCCGAGGTCGCGGCGCCGTCCGAGGCCCCCGTGGCCGCAGTGCCCTCCAGGGCCGCGACCGTCGTACGGCCGCCGCTGTCCTCGGCAGACACCGTGACCGCCGCCTTCGCCTTCGGCTCCGGGTCGCCGTCCGAAGAAGCCAGGGGCGCTTTCCGGCGCGTGGCCGGTGACGCGGCGCGTCCTGTCTCCGGCTCGTCCGGTGTGGCGTGCTGAAGGGTGGTCAGGAGGGCTGTCAGGCCGCCCAGCCAGACCGCCATCGCCAGCAGGTGCAGCACCGACGACGTCATCGCCACCGGAACCTGGATGCCGGCCGAGGCGTGCTCGGACCCCGCCCACGTCAGCGCCAGGGCGAGGGCCAGCGCGGCACCCGCCGCCAGGTTCGCACGCGAGGGCTTCTCCTCCGGCGGGCGCCGGGACAGCCGTACGAGAAGGAGTGCCGCCGGTGCGAGCAGGGCCAGGCGGGTCAGCAGCACCAGGCCGGGGCGGCCGGTCAGGGTGCGGGCGAAGGCCGCGGGGTCGAAGGCCGACGCCGGACCGGTCCCGGTCTCGTAGGGCGCCCGCAGCACCAGCAGGGCGAGCGTGGAGGCCAGCAGCGCCCACCAGCCCGCCACCAGCGGCTTGCGCAGCGGGCCCGTGTGCGGCGGGCGGCACAGCAGTGCGAAGGCCGCCGTGCCGATCAGCAGGGCGGCGGCGCCGTAGGAGGTGTAACGCGCGAGATCGTAGAGGCCGCGGGTGGTGGGGTTCTCGGCCGGGCCGGTGTCGATCGCGGCCATCGTCGGGGACGGCTTTCCCACGGAGAAGGTGAAGGCGCCGGAGACGGGGTGGCTGTCCGCCGACACCACCCGCCACGCCAGGGTGAACGTGCCTTCGCCGAGCCCCTCGGGGAACGCCACCCGGGCCGTGTCCGGACGCCCCGGCGCGTGCTGCGGCTCGCCCGTAGGCACCCGCCGCCCCTCGGGGTCGAAGAGACGGAAGGAGTCGTCGAGCAGGCTGACGGACTCGGTGAAGGACAGAGTGACCGTGCCGGGCGCCGACTTGAGGACGGTTCCGTCGGCGGGGTCCGCGCCCCGCAGTGCGGCGTGCGCCGAGGCGGGTGAGGCGCCACCGAGGAGGAGCAGGACCAGTACCGCGCCGAGCAGCGTCAGCTTCCCAAGTCGCCGCCGCCGTACGCGTCCACGGCGCACAGCGCCGTCCCGACCTTCGCCCCGCCGTCCGGTCACGTCACTTCTCCGTCTTGGCACTCGCCGGCTTCTGGATGGGTACGGACGAAGGCGGCGTTCTGCTCACCGAGTCTTGCCCACCGGGGATCCTCTGAGTCCTCCGGGGTTCTCCGGGGTCCTCCGGCTGCGTCCCGCCGTCCGGCGGGCGACCATCGGGACATGGACGTCACCCTTCACCTCGCCCAGGACCCCGAGGCCGACGCGCTCCTCGGCCGCAGTCCGCTCGCCGCCCTGGTCGGCATGCTGCTTGACCAGCAGATCCCGATGGAGTGGGCGTTCACCGGGCCGGCGACGATCGCCAGGCGCATGGGCACCGACGACCTGGACGCCCACGAGATCGTGGCCTTCGAGCCGGAGACCTTCGCCCGGCTCCTGTCGGACAAACCGGCCGTGCACCGCTACCCGGCGTCGATGGCCAAGCGGATCCAGCAGCTGTGCCAGTACCTCGTCGAGCACTACGACGGCGACCCCGAGGCCATCTGGCGGGACGTCGACAGCGGGCGGGAGCTGCTGCGACGGCTGGAGGAGCTGCCCGGGTTCGGCAAGCAGAAGGCGCAGATCTTCCTGGCACTGCTCGGCAAGCAGCTCGGTGTGCGGCCCACGGGGTGGCGGGAGGCGGCGGGAGCGTACGGCGAGCCGGACTCCCACCGGTCCGTCGCCGACATCACCGGGCCCGATTCGCTGGCCAGAGTGCGGGCGCACAAGCAGGAACTGAAGGCGGCGGCCAAAGCGGCCAAATCAGCCACCACGGCCAAGACAGCCATGACGGCCAAGACGGCCGGCACCGGCAGGTCGAGCAGGGCGGGCAAGGGGACGAAGTCCTCCGGGAAGTGACCGGGTGGCAGTACGCCCCGGGCGGGCCCCGCGGCGGACGTCAGCCGACCGGCCGGTCCCAAGTGGCGGTGGAAGCGCCCGTTCGCAGCATGGACCATGACCGAGCCACCGAGCAGCGGCCCCGCAGGCGCGGGGTACGACGATCGTCGCGTCCACGCCACGCGTGACCCTCGGGACGTGCGGACATCGCCGCCCTCGCCGCCCTCGCCGCCCTCGCAGTACGAACCGCCGCTGGAAGGACCCCTGCACCTGCTGTCCCACGCCGCCTGGCAGGCGGTCCTCGCCACCGGTGCGGCGGCGCTGATCCTCGGCATCCTGGTACTGCTCTGGCCGGGCGCCTCCCTGCTGGCCGCCGGCGTCCTCTTCGGGATCTACCTGCTGGTCAGCGGCGTGCTCCAGCTGGTCTCCGCGTTCGGCACCCACAAGACGACCTCGTTGCGCGTGCTGGCCTTCATCAGCGGCACCCTGTCGATCCTGCTGGGCCTGCTGTGCTTCCGCGGCGCCACGCAGTCGATCCTGCTGCTCGCGCTGTGGATCGGCATCGGCTGGCTGATCCGCGGCATCACCCTGACGATCGCCGCCGTCCACGACCGCGGCGCGCCCGCGCGCGGCTGGCAGATCTTCCTCGGCGTGCTCACCTTGCTCGCCGGGATCGTGCTGATCGACTCTCCGCTGGCGTCGGCCGCGGTGCTCATCGTGCTCGGCGGGTGGTGGCTGGTGGTGGTCGGCGTCTTCGAGATCGTCACCGCCTTCCGCATCCGCGGGCACGCCGAGCACGTCCCCCGTACCGCGTGAGCCGTTGTCCACAGCCTGTGCACAACTGTCCAACGGCCGGGACTCCCGCACCGCGCAGCCCTGGCATGATCTCCGCCGTCGCTCATCGCCAGCATCGCTGGCATCGCCGGCAGCTCCGTCCCCCGTTCCCGGTTCGCCCGGTTTTGCCGCGGCATTTCCAGCGCCGTACTCCGGTGGCCGGGCTGCGCCCGGAAGGTCTGGGCCGGTAGGCTCTCCGTGTGATCTTCAAGCGCATCGGAAACGGCCGGCCGTACCCCGACCACGGCCGGGAGAGCACCCGGCAGTGGGCGGACGTCGCGCCGCGCCCGGTCCGCCTCGATCAGCTCGTGACCACCAAGCAGCAGCTCGACCTGGAGACCCTCCTCGCCGAGGACTCGACGTTCTACGGCGACCTCTTCGCGCACGTCGTGAAGTGGCAGGGCGACCTGTACCTGGAGGACGGCCTCCACCGCGCCGTGCGGGCGGCGCTCCAGCAGCGCCAGGTGCTGCACGCGCGCGTGCTGGAGCTGGACTGAGCCTCCAGGCTTCGGGCCACCCTCCGGACCGCCGTTCGACGACGGTTTGGACCTTTTGGGTTCAGCTGAGCGGTCACCAATGATCATCTAGTAGGAATCACCGCTCACGCGCACTACGCTGCGCCCATGAGCATGCTGACTCCCCCCGGCATGGGCGGGAAGTACCGGATCACGGGGAACAGATACCCGCGGATGCGCAAGCCCCGGCGGCGCGGCAGGCTCGCGTTCCTCGCCGCCGCCTCCGTCGCGGTGCTGGGCGTGATCGGCTGGGGCACGTGGCAGCTCATCGACGTCTTCACCGGCGGCAGCAAGGCCTCGGCGGCCAGCAGCGACTGCTCGACCAAGGCATCGCCCACAGCGAGCCCGTCGCCGACGAACGCGGCCCGGGCGCTGCCCAAGCCGGGCCAGATCACGGTCAACGTCCTGAACGCCACGCCCCGCAGCGGCCTGGCCAAGCAGACCGCGGACGAGCTGAAGAGGCGCGGCTTCCGCATCGGTCAGGTGGGCAACGCGAGCGAGGCGTTCGACAAGAAGGTCAAGGGCGCCGGACTGCTCCTCGGCCCGGCGTCCTCGCTGAACACCTCGCTGCCCGTCCTCGCCACGCAGCTCGCCGGGGCGGAGAGCCGCACCGACACCCGCAAGGGCACCGACGTGGACCTGATCATCGGCACCGGCTTCAAGGCGCTGACCCGGTCGGCGGCCGCCGACGAGGCCCTGACCGCCCTGACCGCCCCGCAGCCGGAGGCGACCACTCCGAAGAGCGCCTGCTGAGGTTCCGCGGCCGCCCGGTGGCGGGCGGTTGCCCGCGGGGCGGCCACAGGTGCTCCGGCTGAGGGACGTCGGACGGTGAGCCGGGGCTACTCGGCGGCGCCGTACATCCGGTCGCCCGCGTCTCCGAGGCCCGGGACGATGTAGCCGTGCTCGTTGAGGTGTTCGTCGACCGAGGCCGTCACCACGGTCACCGGGGTGCCCGCCAGGTCGCGTTCCATGACGGCGACGCCCTCGGGGGCGGCCAGCAGGACGACCGCGGTCACGTCGTCGGCGCCGCGCTTGATCAGTTCCTGGATGGCCGCGACCAGCGTGCCGCCGGTGGCGAGCATCGGGTCGAGGACGTAGACCTGACGGCCGGAGAGGTCCTCCGGCATGCGCGTGGCGTACGTCGAGGCCTGGAGCGTCTCCTCGTTGCGGATCATGCCCAGGAAGCCCACCTCGGCGGTCGGCAGCAGCCGCACCATGCCGTCCAGCATGCCGAGGCCGGCCCGCAGGATCGGCACCACCAGGGGCCGCGGGTGGGAGAGCTTGACGCCGGTGGTCTGGGCGACCGGCGTGTTGATGTCGACCTGTTCGGTGCGCACGTCGCGGGTCGCCTCGTAGGCGAGCAGGGTGACCAGTTCGTCGGCGAGCCGCCGGAAGGTCGGGGAGTCGGTGCGGCGGTCGCGCAGCGTGGTGAGCTTGTGAGCGACCAGCGGGTGGTCGACGACGTGGAGACGCATGGGCCAAGAGTAATCGGGCCCCGATCCGGCCCGCCCGCCCGCTGCCCCATGGGGTGCGGCCCGGACCGCGCCCCGCCACCGTGCTCCGGCGTGGCATCAAACCCGCCGTCGGGGGGAAAGTGGGAGTGACGGACTGGGGTGGTGAGCCGATGCCTGAGCGGGAACGGGAACCTGGCAAGGACCCGTCGCGGCGCGCGCGGCGGGAGACGGCGGACCTCCCGGAGACGGCCGGCGCGGTGGATGCCGACGCCGAACGGCGCCGCCGCCGGGCCCGGTTCCTGCGCGACCTCGCCGAGGCGCGGGCCCTGCGCGACCGCGTCCAGCCCCGCCGCGCCAGGACCGCCCGGCTGCGGCACGCCATGCGCATGCGCACGTTCCGCTGGTAGGACGCCACCTGCACCCGCACGGACCCTCCGACGGTGGGTGTGCGTGGCCGCCGGGGGAAAGCCGCGTACGATCCGCTGGTGGCGGCAACGTGCGCGCTGGTGAGTCCTTTACCGGTGTGCGGTCAAAACTGCTGGACACAGGGAGCCGAAGACGTCCCCTGAAGGCCTTGTTTCTGCCACGATTCCGAGTGGGTGGGGCTCGGAGCCCAGCTCCCCCGCCCACAACCTCCGCCGGGGGGACCCCCAACCGGCACGCCTATGACCAGTGGGAGAGTCACGGTGTACTTCGCCGCACTGCTCGCGCGCACCGAAGACGGGTGGGAAGCGAGCGACACAGAGCTCGACGATGTGGAGACGCTGGCCGACCTGGCCGAGCTGGCCCGGGAAGCCTCGACCGACGACGACACGGTGCTCGTCCTGATCGAGCAGGAGGACGCGTGGTTCGGCGTGGTCCGCGTGGAGGGCGAGGACGACCCTCGCATCTACGTCTCGGACGCCGCCGCCGCCGCCCGCAGCTCGTACGGCGAGATCCTGCTCACCGACGAACTGCTCGGCCGGGAACCCGGCGACGACGGCCCCGACCTGGACTCCCTCGACCTCGACGGCACGGAGGAGGGTGAACCGGCCTCCGCCGAGGACGAGGAGGAGCCGTCGGGCGAGGCCATCACGCACGGCCCGCTGGGCGACGGCGGAATCCTCGCCGATCTCGGCGTCGGCCCGAAGGAGCTGCGCACCCTGGACCCGGACGACGCCCTGAACGCCATCGCCGAGGCCCTGGGCGCCTCGGAGGTCCTGGAGACCGTCCGCTGACCGGGCCGGACGCGCTGCGGACGAACGGGACTCCGGACCCGGCCGAGGTCCCCGACCCCGTGCGGGACCCCTGGCGGGCCGCGATGCGGCTCGCGCTGGACGAGGCCGGGCGGGCCCTCCCCGGTGGGGACGTGCCCGTCGGCGCGGTCCTGCTGGCCGGCGACGGCACGACCGTGCTCGGCATCGGCCACAACGAGCGGGAGGCCACCGGCGACCCGACCGCCCACGCGGAGGTGCTCGCCATCCGGCGGGCCGCCGCGAGGACCGGGCAGTGGCGGCTGGCGGGCTGCACGCTGGTGGTCACGCTGGAGCCGTGCACGATGTGCGCCGGAGCCCTCGTGCTGTCCCGGGTGGACCGGGTGGTCTACGGCGCCCGCGACGAGAAGGCCGGCGCCGCCGGCTCCCTGTGGGACGTCGTACGGGACCGGCGGCTCAACCACCGGCCCGAGGTGATCGAGGGCGTGCTCGCCGAGGAGTGCGCCGCGCTGCTGACCGACTTCTTCCGCGGCCGCTGACCCCGGCCGCCGGGAGGGACGGAAACGGATTTCGGGCCACGGCCCGGTGTGCTGTAAGGTCTCCCTCGGTAGCGTGTCCGAGCGGCCGAAGGAGCTCGCCTCGAAAGCGAGTGTGGCGCAAGTCACCGAGGGTTCAAATCCCTCCGCTACCGCTTCAGAAGGGCCCCGTCCGACAGGACGGGGCCCTTTGTGCGATCATCTACAGCGCTCGGCCCGGACAGTACCGACTACCAGGCAACTCGGCGACCGGGAAGTCACCGACAGGGGGAGGCCACGATGGCGATGAACGCCAAGAGGATCGTCGTCTATGTGGTCGTGGTCTTCGTGCTGTACGTGATCATCACGGACCCGAGGGGGGCTGCGGGCTACGTCGAGATAGGGTTCGAGGGCATATCGGACGCCGCCAAGGCCATAGGCGAATTCATGACGTGGGCCGCCAACGGAGGAAAATGATGATCCGCCACCTGGTCCTCTTCAAGCTGAACGAAGGCGTGGAGCGGGACGACCCGCGCGTCGTCACCGGGGCCGAGGCCTTCCGCGCCCTCGGCGGGCAGATCGAGGACCTGCGCTTCTGGGAGTGCGGCTGGAACGTCAGCGACCGGCCCATCGCATACGACTTCGCGATCAACTCGGCGGTCGAGGACCCGGACGCGCTGCGCCGGTATCTGGAGCACCCGGCCCATCAGGCGGGCGTGGCCCAGTGGCACGAGTTCGCCACGTGGGTGATCGCCGACTACGAGTTCTGACGGCCCGTACCTTCTCAGCCTTACGGCCGTACGGCTGCATGCTCGGCCCCGCATCGGAACGGTGTGGGGCTTTTCGACGCCTTATGCCCTATTTCATCCCTCAACACGTGCATATGCGGTGCTTGAACACGATGCACCTGTCTTGTGATGCTATGACCGCTTTTGACGGATGAGTTGATCGACGAAGAGGTGGCGTTGACCGTGTCGGCCAAGACTGCGCCGCCCCAGGATCCTGTCTCGGCCCCGGCCCCGGCCGCCCCGACTCCGGCCACCCCGGCCACCCCGGCCCCGACCGCGGCCACGAACCCGACTGCGACGCCCACTCCCGCCTCCACTCCCGCTTCGGATTCGGCTCCGGCTCCGGCTCCCGAGAAGCGGCGCGGCGCCGACACCCGCGCCCTCACGCAGGTGCTCTTCACCCAGTTGAAGGAGCTCGAACCCGGTACGTCCGAGCACTCCCGCGTGCGCGGGGCGCTCATCGAGGCGAACCTGCCGCTCGTGCGCTACGCGGCAGCCCGCTTCCGCTCCCGCAACGAGCCGATGGAGGACGTCGTCCAGGTCGGCACCATCGGGCTCATCAACGCCATCGACCGCTTCGACCCGGACCGGGGCGTGCAGTTCCCGACCTTCGCGATGCCGACGGTCGTCGGCGAGATCAAGCGCTACTTCCGGGACAACGTCCGCACGGTCCATGTCCCGCGCCGGCTGCACGAGTTGTGGGTGCAGGTGAACAGCGCGACCGAGGACCTGACGACCGCCTTCGGCCGCACCCCCTCGACCGCCGAGATCGCCGAGCGGCTGCGCATCACCGAGGAGGAGGTGCTGTCCTGCATCGAGGCCGGACGCTCGTACCACGCGACCTCCCTGGAGGCGGCGCAGGAGGGCGACGGGCTGCCCGGGCTGCTCGACCGGCTCGGCTACGAGGACCCGGCCCTGGACGGCGTCGAGCACCGCGACCTCGTCCGCCATCTCCTCGTCCAGCTTCCCGAACGGGAACAGCGGATCCTCCTGCTGCGCTACTACAGCAATCTGACCCAGTCGCAGATCAGTGCGGAGCTCGGCGTCTCCCAGATGCACGTGTCCCGGCTACTCGCCCGTAGCTTCCAGCGATTGCGATCCGCAAACAGGATCGAGGCGTAACCGGCACGAGCGAATCACCCATCAGGGCGGTTCCCGACATCTTCGGGCAGATAAGCCGTCAGACCCCTTCTTTCCAGGGCCGATTCAGTTCTGACTTGTCGACAAGTCCCTACAGCGCGTTGCCGACATGTGACATTCTGCGGGAAGCGCGTTTGCCGAGGCTTCGGCTCCGGTATTCAGGTGAGGGCTGCGTTCTCCTCGTCAGAGAGCGTGGCCGCGACCGTCCCGCGACCCAGAGGGGGTGGCATGTCCGCAGACCAGGGCAGCTCCAAGGTGCTGACGCTCACGAAGAGCGAGACGCCCTCCCCGGCGCTCGAGCCGCTCGACGCCCTCGACGACGTGGCGGCCCTCGAGGCCGCTCCCGCCCCGGCTGCTCCGGCCGCGCCGGCCCTGCCGGCCTCGGAGACCATCGACACCCGCACCCTGTCCCGCTCCCTGTTCCTGCGGCTCGCCGCACTCGACGAGGACAGCCCGGAGCGCGCCTACGTCCGGGACACCCTGATCGAGCTCAACCTCCCGCTGGTCCGTTACGCGGCGGCCCGCTTCCGCTCGCGCAACGAGCCGATGGAGGACATCGTCCAGGTCGGCACCATCGGCCTGATCAAGGCGATCGACCGCTTCGACTGCGAGCGGGGCGTGGAGTTCCCGACCTTCGCGATGCCGACGGTCGTGGGTGAGATCAAGCGCTTCTTCCGCGACACCTCGTGGTCGGTGCGCGTGCCCAGGCGCCTTCAGGAACTGCGTCTGGCGCTCACCAAGGCCAGCGACGAGCTCTCCCAGAAGCTCGACCGCTCCCCGACCGTCACGGAACTGGCCACCGTGCTGGGCGTGTCGGAGGAGGACGTGGTCGACGGCCTCGCGGTCGGCAACGCGTACACCGCCTCCTCGCTGGACTCCCCGACCCCGGAGGACGACGGCGGCGAGGGCTCCCTGGCCGACCGCCTCGGCTACGAGGACACGGCGCTGGAGGGCGTGGAGTACCGCGAGTCGCTCAAGCCGCTGCTGGCCAAGCTGCCGCCCCGGGAGCGCAGGATCATCATGCTGCGCTTCTTCGCCAACATGACCCAGTCGCAGATCGGCGAGGAGGTCGGCATCTCTCAGATGCACGTCTCCCGGCTGCTGACCCGGACGCTGGCACAGCTGCGGGAAGGACTCATCAACGACTGACCCGCACGGTCCGGCGCATCCCGCCCGGCGGGGCACCGGACGCGCGTCGGGCAGCACGGCGTGAAGCCGTGGTGATGCCGACTCCTGGCCGCCGAGGCGCCCTTGCGGGCGCGTCGGCGGCCGCGGTACGTCCGGGAGCCGTTTCCCGGCCTCGCATGGGGCGACAAGGCCGGCGGAGTCGTACAGAGAAGAGTGGTTCGCCCTACTTGAGCGCGAGCCAGGCGACGGCCGCGACGACCGCGACCAGGACGACGACACCGACGATCAGGCCGGTGCGCGGGCCGGAGGAGGCCTGCTGCTGGGTGCTCTGAGGGGGCGCATCGTCGACGAACGCGCGGAACATCTGGGTGCTGCCGGCGGGGTCGTAGTTGCCCTGCGGGCCCTGGGTGTTAGCCATGGCCCGAGACCCTAGCGAAAACGCTGCCGCCACCCAAGCGCGGGGCCCGGCACCGCACTTGGCGGGAGTCCCGGAGAGGGGCGGTCCGACGGACTTCCGGACGTGCCTGGTGCGCATCGTGGTCCCGGACCGGCGGACCACACCTCACCTGCGGATTTACATTAGCCAATACTTGCCTTTGCCAACTTTTTGCGCCACCAGGGCCCGATTTGTTTGCCTGCGGCAACCAACCACCTCTACGGTTGCCCCGAGCAACGAATTCGGGGAGGTGTGATGGCCGAGCAGGCGCAGTACGAAGAACTTGCGCGTCAGCTCAGTGCCGTCGGTGCCGTGAAACGGGACATGGGGCGGATACTGCCGCCCCACTGCCCGGCCGGCTCGGCCGCCGTGCTGACCCTTCTCGGCCGCCACGGGGACATGCGCATGAGCAGGCTCGCCGAGCTGCTCGCCGTGGACATGTCGGTGACCAGCCGGCATGTCGCGCACGTCGCCGCGCGCGGCTGGATCGAGCGGATCCCGGACCCCGCGGACAAGCGTTCGCGCATCCTGCGCCTGACGCCCGCGGGCCTCGACCAGCTCGACGAGCTGACCCGGCGGAGCACCCGCCTGCTCAGCGAGCGGCTGAGCGACTGGACCGACGACGAGGTCGGCCAGCTGATCCGGCTGATGACGCGCCTGCGCGACAGCTTCGGCGACTGCCGTTCCGCTCCGGCCCGGATCCCCGCGCCCGTTGCCCCCGACACCACCCGTACACCCGCAAGCACGTAAGAAAAAGGAAGCCCATGGCAACGACCACACCAGCCGGTGTGCGGGCTCACGCCAAGCACGGGGGAGGCTCCTCCGGCAGCGCTCCGATGACGCACCGGCAGATCATGGAGGCGCTCTCCGGGCTGCTGCTCGGCATGTTCGTGGCGATCCTGTCGTCCACGATCGTCTCCAACGCGCTGCCGCACATCATCGGTGACCTCGGCGGCGGCCAGTCCGCCTACACCTGGGTGGTCACCGCCGCCCTGCTGTCGATGACCGCGGCCACTCCCCTGTGGGGCAAGCTCGCCGACCTCTACAGCAAGAAGGCGCTCGTCCAGATAGCGCTCGTCATCTTCGTCCTGGCGTCGGCCTGCGCGGGCCTGTCGCAGAACCCGGGCATGCTGATCGCCTGCCGTGTGGTGCAGGGCATAGGCACCGGCGGTCTGTCCGCCCTCGCCCAGATCGTCATGGCCGCGATGATCTCGCCCCGCGAGCGCGGCCGTTACTCCGGCTACCTCGGCGCCACCTTCGCCGTGGCCACCGTCGGCGGCCCGCTGCTCGGCGGTGTCATCACCGACACCTCCTGGCTCGGCTGGCGCTGGTGCTTCTACGTCGGCGTGCCCTTCGCGGTCATCGCGCTGATCGTCCTGCAGAAGACCCTGCACCTGCCCGTGGTGAAGCGCGAGGTCAAGGTCGACTGGGGCGGCGCGTCCCTGATCTCCGCCGCCGTGTCGCTGCTGCTGATCTGGGTCACCTTCGCCGGTGACAAGTACGCGTGGCTGTCCTGGCAGACGTACGCGATGGTGGCCGGTTCGATCGTCCTCGGCCTGCTGTTCGTGCTCGTCGAGGCGAAGGCGAGCCAGCCGATCATCCCGCTGCGCCTGTTCCGCAACCGCACCATCACGCTGGCGTCGCTCGCCTCGCTGTTCGTCGGTGTCGCGATGTTCAGCGGCACCGTGTTCTTCAGCCAGTACTTCCAGCTCGCCCGCGACAAGTCCCCGACGATGTCGGGCGTCATGACCATCCCGATGATCGGCGGTCTGTTCGTCTCCTCCACCCTCTCCGGGCAGTTCATCACCCGTACCGGCCGGTGGAAGGGCTGGCTGGTCAGCGGTGGCGTGCTGGTGACGGCGGGTCTCGGCCTGCTCGGCACCATCCGCTACGACACGGAGTACTGGAAGACGGCCGTCTTCATGGCCCTGCTGGGTCTCGGCATCGGCATGATGATGCAGAACCTGGTGCTGTGCACGCAGAACCAGGTCGCCCCGAGCGACCTCGGCTCGGCCAGCTCCACGGTCACCTTCTTCCGTTCCCTCGGCGGTGCGGTCGGCGTCTCCGCGCTCGGCGCGGTGATGGCCCACCGGATCACCGACTACGTCAAGGACGGCCTGGCCGACCTCAGCCCGAAGTACGCGGCCGCCATGTCCGCCTCCGGCTCGAGCGACACCATCCCGGACATGAACGCGCTGCCCAAGCCGCTGCGCACGGTCATGGAGAGCGCCTACGGGCACGGCATCGCCGACATCTTCCTGATCGCCGCCGCGCTGGCGGCGGTGGCCTTCCTGATCACGCTGTTCATCAAGGAGGTCCCGCTGCGGACCAAGGGCGGGATGGCGCAGAGCGCCGAGGCCGAGTCCGCGCCGGTCGACCCGGCCGCCGCCCCCGTCGTCGCCGAGGCCCTGCCCTCCGAGGCCGCGGCCGGCTCCGCCGGGGAGCGGGTGCCCAGCTGGGCGATGGCCGCCTCCCCCGCCGAGGGCGCCGGGACCGGTCCCGAGGGCACGCAGCACCTGACCGCCGTCGCCACGGTGGCACCCGGTGCGCCGGGTGCCGGTGCCGGCGGCGGGATTCCGGTGCACGGCTTCGTCCGGGGCGTGGAGAGCGCGCCGGTGCCGCAGGCCGCGGTCACGCTGATCTCGCTGGCGGGCCGCCAGCTCGGCCGGTCGGTCGCGCAGGCCGACGGCGCCTACGCGGTGGACGCGCCGGGCGCGGGCTCGTACGTCCTGATCGCCTCCGCCGACGGCTTCCAGCCGCAGGCGTCCACCGTGGTCGTGAGTGGCGAGCCGGTGGCGTACGACATCCTGCTCAGCGGCACCAGCGGGCTGGGCGGTGTGGTCCGCGCCGCCGGGTCCGGGCTGCCGGTGCAGGACGCCATGGTGATCGTCACCGATGTCCGCGGCGACCTGCTGGCCACCGGGACCACCGGGGAGAGCGGCGAGTTCTCCTTCGCCGAGCTGGTGCCGGGCGCGGTGACCGTCGCGGTGAACGCCGCCGGGTACCGGCCGCGCGCGCTGCCGGTCGAGGTCGGCGGCACCGGGGTCACCCGGGTCGAGATCGACCTGAAGGCCGGGGCGCAACTCCAGGGCGTGGTCCGCGCTCCGCACGGGCCCCTCGCGGACGCCAGGGTGACCCTGGTCGACGCGGCGGGCAACGTGGTCGGCACATCCACCACCGGCGCGGACGGGGCGTACGCCTTCACCGATCTGAACGGCGGTGACTACACCGTCATCGCGACGGGCTACCCGCCCGTGGCGACCGCCCTCACGGTCACCAACCGCGGTGTCGACGACCACGACATCGAGCTCGCCCACCCGGGCGAGTAGCCCCGGGCCAGGGTGCCCATGAGGCCCGGGCGGGATCCCGGGTCACGGTCCGGCCCGTGGCGGGGCGCGCTCCGAGGGGAGTCGCGCCGCGCCGCGGGCCGGTCGCCTTCCGACCATTTTGCAAGGCTGCGCAGGGAGAAAACGGGATGGGACTGACCGCGAGGATCCGCACCCGGGACGGATGGGCCGTGTCGCACGCGGTCGTCACGATGACCGACATGACGGGCACGCAGGTGCTGCGGGCCGAGGCCGACGCGGAGGGCGCCGTACGGGACACGACGGCGCTGGCACCGGGCGCGTACACGGTCATCGTCACAGCGGTCGGGTACGCGCCCGCGGCCTCCAGCGCGATCGTCACCGCGAGCGGCCGGGCCGAGGTCGGCGCGGTGACGCTGGCCCGGCAGGGCGGCGCCGAGCTGCCCCCGCCGGGGCCGTGGACCATCGACCCGGCGCACTCCTCGGTCGCCGCGATCGCCCAGCACCTGGGGATCTCCAGCGTGCGCGGCCGGTTCACGGACTTCGCCGGCACCGTCGAGATCGCCCCCGACGACGTCACCAGGTCCCGGGTGGAGGCGGTCATCCGCGCCGGCTCCATCGACACGGGCAACGACATGCGCGACGGCCACCTGAAGTCCCCGGACTTCCTGGACGTCGAGCGGCATCCGCAGATCACCTACCGCTCCACCGGTGTGACCGCCGCCGGCTCCGACCGCTGGACCGTCCACGGCGAGCTGGGCATGCGCGGCGTGGTCCGCCCGGTCGACCTCGACCTCGCGTACCTCGGTACCGGCGCCGACCCCTGGGGCGGCACCCGCGCCGCCTTCCGCGCGACGACCGAGCTGCGCCGCGAGGACTTCGCCATGAACTACAACCAGGTCCTCCAGGCCGGTATCGCGGCCATCGGCACCACCCTGCGGGTCGAACTGGACATCCAGGCGGTCCAGGGCACCGTGCTCCCCGCGGCGTAGTCGGCGTGGTCCACCGGACCCTCGGCCCGCCCTACCGGCCGCCCGGCGGCGGGCGGCCGGTGTCCGTGACACGGGAGACCAGGTCGGCGGCCAGGTCGCGGAGCTTGGTGTTGCGGTGCTGGGAGATACGGCGCAGCCGCTCCAGGGCCCTGCCCGCGTCGACCCGTTCCCGGGCCATCAGAACGCCGATCGCCTGGTCGATGACGCTGCGGGACAGCAGCGCCGTGCGCACGTCGGGCACGGCGGCCCGGTCGCGTTCGAGGCGCAGGGCGAGGTCCACGGCGTCCGCGGCGCGGGCGGCGAAGGCACGGGCCTTGTGCCGGCCAGCCCGGAGCGCGCCGGGCTCGGCGCCGTAGAAGTTGATCGCGGCGCCCGTCTCACCGGTCACGACGAGCGGGAGCGCCAGTACGCACCGCACCCCGACGGACAGCGCGTACGGCGTGTACGCGGGCCAGCGGGTCTCGGCGGCCAGGTCGGGCGCGTACTGCTCGACTGCGGTCTCGGCGGCGGTGACGCACGGGCCGTCACTGTTCTCGTACTGGCGCAGGTCGAGGCCGCCGGGCAGGCCGCCGCTGCCCGCCAGGGTCAGCAGCCGGTCGTCGCGGCGGACGGTGATGCTGCACGCGGCGGCGCCGGGCACGTCCTCGACCGCACGGTCGGTCAGATCACGCAGCAGCGTGTCGAGACCGCCGCTGCGTACGATCGCCCGCTCCAGCGGGTCAGGGGTCGTCTCGGGGCTCATGGGGTTGCGTGTGTCCCCCTGTCGCCAATCAACTCATGGTCGTTCATGTGGCGTTGTTCGCATCGACGATCCGGCGGGCGAGGTCGCGCAGCTTGACGTTCTCCCGCTGCGAGGCGCGCACCAGGCTGTCGAAGGCCTCCGCCGCGTCGATGTTCAGCCGCTCCATGAGGATCCCGGTGGCCTGGCCGATCAGGTCCCTGGTGCGCATCGCCTCGGTGAGCTGCTCGCGCACGGTCACCGAGTCCAGGGCGAGGCTGACGTGCGCGGTGAACAGCCGTCCGACGCGCGTCGCGGCGTCGTCGAAGACGCCCGGCTTGCGGGCGTAGACGGTGAGCACGGTCAGCCGCCGCTTGTCGGCGCGCAGCCGCAGCGCGAGCGCGGAGCGCAGGCCCAGACCGGCCAGCGACGCGCCGCCGTTCTCCGCCTCACTGTCCGCCAGGTGTACGACAGGCGCATGCCACAGATGGTCCCAGTACGACTCCGGGCCGCCCCCGTCACCGGACGCCTCGGCGGTGCGCACGACCTCGTCGGTCCAGGCGACCGCACTGCGGCCGCTGCCGCGCTCCAGCACCGAGATGCCCGCGTGCTCGGCGCCCGGCAGCAGGCCCACGGCGAGCCGTACGGCGGCTCGCATGGTGCTGTGCGGGGTGGCCGTGTCGTGGAGTTGCTGAGCCGCCGTCGTCAGGGCTTCGGCCAGCTCAAGATCCCCCGGAAAACGGGGCAATTCAGAAAAGTCGGACGCAGGCACCACGAACCTCTTCGGCATGCACGGCCAAACGGCCATGCGCAGGAGAGCTCCGCAGCACATTCCCGACTGCGAGCACAGGACGAACAGAACTTTATCTCGTCCCACCCAGCAGGTTCCGCCTGGTTGACGGTCGGCCTCCGCCCCGCGAACCGGCGTCGAAGCCGCCGTCGGCGCAGGGCAGCCCCTAGGCTGCGGGCATGGCACCGGACATCGCGACCAACACCCGCGTCTCGCTGGATGAACTGCTGGACTTCGTACGCCCCCGCCACCGCGCCCTGCTGCTGACCCGGCGCTCCGACGGGAGCCCGCAAGCCTCACCGCTGACCTGCGGAGTCGACGACTCGGGGCGGATCGTGGTCTCCACCTATCCGGAGCGGGCCAAGACCCGCAACGCCAAGCGGGACGAACGGGTCGGCATCGTCGTGCTGAGCGACGAGTGGAACGGGCCGTGGGTGCAGATCGACGGAACGGCCGAGGTGATCGACGCGCCGGACTGCGTGGAACCCCTGGTGGAGTACTACCGCAACATCGCGGGCGAGCACCCGGACTGGGACGAGTACCGGGAGGCGATGGTCCGGCAGGACAAGTCGATCATCCGGATCACTCCACGGCGCTGGGGCCCTGTGGCGACGGGCGGGTTCCCGGCCCGGCTGGCGCCGGGCGACGCCTAGTCAGCCGCACACGTGGCGGCGGGCGCGGTCAGCCACAGGGGTGGTCAGTCGCGGGCGACCATCGCCTCGATGCCGGCGACCAGCAGGTCCAGGGCGAAGGCGAAGTCGCGGTCCAGCATCTCCGCGACCGTGTCGCCGCCGCGGGCCGCCATGAGGATCGCGGACTCCCGGAGCACCTCCGCGGCGTCCGGGGCGCGGGTCGCCGCGCTCATCGCGTGCCGGAAGTAGTCGTCCGGGGGCATGCCCGCCTCGGCGCAGCGGGCCACGAAGTGGCCCTCGATCGTGCCGTAGCCGTACACGAACTGGAGGACGGCGGAGATCGCCCCGGTCAGCCGCTGCTCGGGCAGTCCGGTACGGCGGATGATCCGCTGCACCGTGCCCGAGAAGGCGAGCGAGTTCGGGCCGATGTTGAGGAACGTCCCGGCGAGCGGCGACAGCCAGGGGTGGCGCACAAGCAGCGCCCGGTACTCGGCGGCGAGCCGGCGCAACTGCTCGCGCCAGTCCGCCTCCTCGTCCGGCTCGGGCAGCCGCAGCTCGCCGAAGGCGGCGTCGAGGGCGAGTTCGAGCAGGTCGTCCTTGGTGTCGACGTACCAGTACACGGACATCGCCGTCACGTTCAGCTCGGCGGCGAGCCGGCGCATCGAGAACTTCGCCAGCCCCTCCGCGTCCAGCAGCCGCACCGTGGCCTCGGTGATCCGCTCCCGGTCGAGACCGGACGGCTGCCCGCCGCGCCCGCCGCGGGGCGCCTTGCCCTCCAGCCAGACGCTGGTCCGCGCCGCGCCCTTGGCTCCCTGGGCTGCCTTCACCATGGCGCACCTTCCTCGACTCCTGAACCGCCGGCCGTACCGACGCGCCCGCGGGGCGCGCAGGGCGGTGCCGCACGAGAGAGGCCCCAGGGCCGCTCGTTTGGATCATGCCGGGCTCACGGGCCCTGGCACCGCGCCCTGATCCGGCCTGATCCGAACGAAAGACCCCAACTAGTGGGCCACCACCAACCCCGAGTCTGCCCGCTCGGCGCGGCGGAGCAACGCGGCGGCCAGCAGACCGCCGAGCAGCACGGCCACCGCTCCGACGAGCTGGCTGGTCCCGAGCCCGGCGGAGAACGCGTCGGTCACCTGCCTCCGTTCCGCGGCCGACCCGGCGGCGGCCAGGGCCACCGGCAGGGACACCGCCGCGAACCGGGAGTTGAGCACCGCTCCGAGGACGGCCACCCCGAGCCCGTTGCCGAACTCCGCCAGGGTGCCGTTGATGCCCGCCCCGACGCCCGCCTTGGCCGGCGGGATCGCGCTCATGATGGCGTGGGCCATGGCCGGGTTGGCGATCGCGCAGCCCACGCCGATGAGCAGCAGTCCCAGCAGGGTGCCTGCGTATCCGCCGGAGGCGAGCGTGGCGATCGACACCAGCCCGCCGGACATCAGCACCATGCCGAGACCGACCGCCGCCGGGGTGCCCAGCCGCGTCGTCCACCGGGCCGCGAGTCCGGTGAAGTTCAGCGCCACCACCGCCAGGGCCAGCGGCGCGGTGCGCAGTCCGGCCTCCAGGGGGCCGTAGCCGAGGACGAACTGAAGGTGCTGGGTGAGCAGGAACAGCGCGCCGCCCATGCCGAAGGTGATCAGCACCACCCCGGCGACCGCGCCCGTGAAGCGGCGGTCGCGGAAGAAGTGCATGTCGAGCATGGGATACGGGATCCGGCTCTCGTAGAGCGCGAAAAGGGCCAGGACCGCCACCGCCACGGCCGCCGTGACCAGCACCCGCGTCGACGTCCAGCCGTGCGCGGGGCCCGAGATGATCGCGTAGACCAGCGAGGTCATGCCGATCGTGGACAGCAACGCGCCGAGCAGGTCGGGCCGGTCGCCTCGGGGGTTCCTGGACTCCGGGACGAGGACGAGGACCGCGACCAGGCCCAGCAGGGCGACCGGCAGGTTGATCAAAAAGATCGCGCCCCACCAGAAGTGGTCCAGCATGAAGCCGCCGATCAGCGGGCCGATCGCGAAGCCGAGGGCGTTGACCGCGCTCCAGATGCCGATGGCCTTGGGGTGCTCTGCCGGGGCGAAGATCTGCATCGCCACGGCGAGCGTGGTGGTCAGCAGCAGCGCGCCACCGACGCCCATGCCCGCGCGGGCGGCGATCAACTGCCCGGTGGAGTCGGCGAACGCGGCGGCCAGCGAACCGATGCCGAACAGGACCAGCCCCGCCACCAGCATCTTCTTGCGGCCGTACCGGTCGGCGGCGCTGCCCGCGGTCAGCAGCAGCCCGGACTGCACGAGCGAGTACGCGTTGATCATCCACTGGATGTCGGAGGTGGCCGCGCGCAGCTCACGGGTGAGGGACGGGATCGCGACGTTCAGGACGGTGTTGTCCAGCAGCACGGTGAGCTGGGCGAGGCAGATGACGCCGAGGATCAGCCAGCGCTGGGGGTGGCCCTGGGCGGCCGGGGAGGAGGTCTGCTCCGGCGAGGTCGTCGACATGCTATACACCGTATAGGGCCGTCTGTACGGCCCTCCGGCGGCTTGGGTGGCGGCGGACGGACCTCAGCGCGGCGACGGACGGACCTCAACGGCGCGGCGCGAGGCGCCCCCTCACGCGGCGGGCTTGATCAGGTAACCGGCCCCCCGCCGAGTGTGGATCATGGGTTCCCGGCCGGCGTCGATCTTGCGCCGCAGGTAGGAGATGTACAGCTCGACGACGTTGGCCTGCCCGCCGAAGTCGTACGACCAGACACGGTCCAGGATCTGAGCCTTGCTGAGCACGCGCCGCGGGTTGCGCATCAGGAAGCGCAGCAGCTCGAACTCGGTGGCGGTGAGGTGGATGTCCTCCCCGCCCCGCGACACCTCGTGGCTGTCCTCGTCCAGGCTGAGGTCGCCGACCACGAGCACGGAAGCGGAGCGCCGGTCGGCGGCACCCGAGCGCCGGATCAGCCCGCGCAGCCGCGCGACGACCTCCTCCACGCCGAACGGCTTGGTGACGCAGTCGTCCCCGCCCGCGGTCAGCCCGGCGACGCGGTCCTCCGCGGCGTCCTTGGCGGTCAGGAAGAGGACGGGCACCCCGGGCAGTTCGCCGCGCAGCCGGCCCAGGACGGTGAGGCCGTCCATGTCGGGCAGCGTCATGGACAGGACGACGGCGTCGGGCCTGAACTCTCGCCCGGTCCGGACGGCGCCCTGCCCGTCCCGCGCGCTGCGGATCTGCCAGCCCTCGTAGCGCAGGGCCATGGACAGCAGATCGGTGATCGACTCCTCGTCGTCCACCACAAGCACCCGGACGGGGCTCCCGTCCGGCCTCAGCAGTTCGGTGTGCCCCTGGGGCGAGGTCGTGGTCATGGGGGACAGCCTTCAGGGAGCCTCTGAGAGCAGACTTTCACCTGTCTGTGATTTCTCTGAGAAACCCACAGGCGGCTCTCAGGAAGAGCCTGGGAGCCACGTGTCCCGACCGCAGCGGCCCCTGAGGCCCCGGCGGTCCGGAAGTCTCCCTCGTGGCAGGGCACTTCCGTCCCGCGGGCTTCAGAACAAGCCGTCCTGCAGCCCGTTCTGCCGCCCGCCCTCCATGCCCGCCGGATTCCGCAACTCCCGTACCGGCATGGTGAATCCCACACCGTGGGCGGGCCGCAGCTCCCAGCCGGCCATCAGCCGGGTGTCGAGCACGACGACCCCGCCACCGGCAACCAGGTGCAGATCGGGCCCGGCGGCCGCGATCAGCTCGCCGCTCACCATCCCGCCCGCGACGAGTTCGGTCACCGCGCCCACGGCGGCCGGCAGATCGGTCAGCCCGAAGATCCCGGCGTGGTCGACGGGCCGGAAGGGCTCACGCTCCAGCGACTCCGGCCAGCCGCCGAGCGCGGTGGCCCGCGCGTGCAGCTCTTCGATCTCGGCGGCCCGCTCGGCCTCGGTCACCGGCAGCGCGGACCGTACGGCCCGCTTCTCGGCGTACGGAATCCGGTCCGGGACCCCGAGCGCGGCGCGCAGCAGCTCCTCGGTTCGCCGCGCCGCCATGAGCGGACCCGCGCCCAGCCAGCTGAAGCAGACGGCTCCCTGCTCAAGCAGCCGCGCCGAGCCCCGCTCGACGGCCGTGATCCCGGCCTTGACCATGCCGGGCCCGAACCACGCCAGATATACGTGGTAGGGCCGCGGGTCGTCCGCGAACGTGTCCGCTGCAACGGAGTGCGCCCGGTCCAGCCGGGCACATTCCTCGCACCGCGCCCCCGCGCTCCGCCTCGGCACCGCCGCCCGGAGCGGACACGCGTGCCCCCGCGCTCCCACGCATGTACGCACTCCCCCTTCCGCGACCTCGAAGGCCACCCGCTTCCCCCACGGCAGCGCACTCGGCCGCCCGCCGTCCCACACCAGCACAGGACCGTCCGCGGACCACCGCATCCCCGAGCACTTCCACACCCGCGTCATCCCTTGCGAGAGTACGGGGCCCCACTGACAACACCCCGACCGCGAGCGCGGGGTACCACCAACCCGACTTCCCCGTCCTGGGATCCGTCTGCCAGTAGCACCCGAGGAACCAGTACGCCGAGGTGTCGTCGGTGCGCTGATAGCCCCTCAGCATCCGGCCGAGGGCCCGCTCTGGGGGAGGCACCTCGGTCCCAGGCGCCAGCCGTTGAGGTCGTAGCGCTGGTATTCGGATGGTATTCGGTCTGCGGGGCGGTGTTGCTTCCACGGCTGCGCTGCGTGGTCGGGCAGCGCGGCGCGTTCTTCCCAGGGCGAAGGCGTCACGGACGGTCAACCGGTCCGCGAGGGACTCCTGGTTCGCTGCGAGTGGTTAGGCTCCGGCTATGGGATCAGCGCGGCCTGGTGAGTCTGCGGGCAGGCAGAGCTTCGGGAGCCGATGGCAGGCGGTCTGCGGCGGAGTGGTCAAACGGCCGTGGTTGTTCTTCAGCTGGCTCGCCCTCGCCGCTTTGGTGGTGGGAGCGCAGCACTGGGTGCCGCAGCCGTGGTCGGCGGCCGCCTATCCGATCGCGTTGATCACTGCCCTGTGGCTCCTCGGCCGGGCAACGCCCAGGAAGTGAGCCCACCCCCGAACACGGTCGCCGTCGGCCACTGCCGTCAGGACAAACGCCAGAAACCCTGTGGATCACTCCACAGGGTTTCTGGCGTGCTGTGCACTCGGCAGGATTCGAACCTGCAACCTTCTGATCCGTAGGCGCGTGCAGGTCGCAGTCGATCAAGTCGCAGAAGCCATCCAATGCACCAACGTCGCACCTTGCTTCAGGTAACCGTCCGTGACTATGCACCGCTGTCCGCGCTTGTTGATGTCAGCTGCTGATGTCAGCACCGCGCGTCCGCGCCGAGGACCGCATCCGCGCCGCCCGTTCCACCGGCCTGCGCAACCTGCCCTGCACGACACGCCCCAGAGCCAGATCTGGCTGGAGATCATCCAGATCGCCCTCGACCGGCTCGAAGCTCTGCCCAACCCTGGCTGACCAGCAGCATCCCATCCCTGCTACCAGCACCATCACAACCGGAGCCGTGGAACCCGGCGCCCACCCGGCACGACAGCCGGACCATCAGCCCTGCCCGCAAGCAGAAATCTTCACTCTGAACGAGCAAAGGGATCGTCAGCAAGCTGACGATCCCTCATGCAAGATCGAGGCTAACGACACCCCTTCGACTGCACGGGCCCTTCTGCGTGAAAGGCCGAGCCTGACCGTAGCGGGGCCCCGACGGCGAACTGTCGATCAGCGTGACGCGGGCGGGATGCTCTGCTCGTACTGGAAGACGTTGTAGGGGTCGTACTTCGCCTTGATCTCGCGCAGCCGCTCGAAGTGGCGTCTCCCCCAGTAGGCGGTCTCCCACTCCTGCATGCCGACGTTCGGCACGTTGACGTAGGCGCCGTCCACGAAGCTGCGCATCGCCTGGCTGAATTCGGCGGTCCAGGCCTGGCACGTCGAGGTGAGCGGGTCGCAGACGCCTGGTGTCGTTGAAGGAGTCCCCCAGGCTGCGCCGATCTCGCCGTAGAAGATCGCGTCGCGGTGCACGAACGCGGTGCCGCCGCGGGGCTCCTTCTTGATCGCCCCGCCGAAGGCATCGACGAAGTAGTTGCTGTCCTCCGTGGGAGCGTTTCGCATGTAGTAGCCGATGACGTCGATCGCCTTCTTCGGGAACAGCTTCTTGGCGAACTGCGAGAAGAACTTCACGTTGGCGGGCTCCTGCGAGCGCGGGACCTGGGCTCCGGCAAAGATGGGGCCCCAGTTACCGACCTGCACCTTCACATCGGGCGTGCCGATCGACAGGATCGGGGCCAGCATCTTTCTGGCCTCTGCCGCCGTGCCCTCCGCGAGCCACGCGAACAGCAGGATCTGCGACTTGTGGATTTCGACTTCGGATCCGAGGCGGTTGTCGGCGAACGGTACCGTACGCTGCCATGCATCGAAGATCCCATGCAGGTCCGTAAGGCCGTCCCAGGTCGCCTGCACATAGGCGATGCGCTTGAGCGGGTGCACCTTGTAGGTGAGTTGCGTGACGATTCCGAAGTTGCCGTTTCCCGCCCCACGGAGCGCCCAGAGCAGGTCTGAGTGGTCCTTCAGGTCGGCATGGATCACCTTGGCGCAGTCGCGACCCGACGGGACGACGACCTCGGTCCCGATCAGGCTGTCGCAGGCCATGCCGAGCCAGCGGTTGAGGGGGCCGAGGCCGCCGCCGACCGTCGCACCGACCAAGCCGACGCTGCCCTCGCTTCCGGTCGTGACCGCGAGGTCCCGCTTGGCGAGCGTCGTCACCGCTTCCAACTGGGTCAGGCCGGCGCCGACCGTCGCGATACGAGCGTCGGTGTCGATGTGGACCGACTTGAGCTGGCTGACGTCGATCACGATGCCGTTGTCGATGTTCGACCAGCCCTCAAGGGCGTGGCGGCCGCTGCGTACCCGCAGTGCGACGTTGTGCTGCCGCGCCCAGGTGAGGGCGTTCACCACGTCCTGGGTCTTCTGGGCGAAGACGATGACCAGCGGGTAGTGAGAGAACAGCTGGTCGTAGTCGATGCGGTCATCCGTGTACGAGGCGTCACCGGGGCGGACGACGTGACCAGTCAGCTTCGCCGGCGGACATCCCGACGACCCTTTAGCCGGGTCGCCCGCGGCCAGAAGGCCCGAGGTGCTCGCGGCCGCAATGTCCGGCGCGCCTGCGGCCGTAAGGCCCGGGACGACGATCGCCCCGGCGCCGGCGGCCGCTGACGCCCTGAGCAGGTAGCGGCGGGAAAAATCGCTCAAGGTCCAGATCCTCTCGATCGGGCTACGCCGGTACGCGGCTGAGGGAGCCCTTACCCGCCAACCGCCGGGCAGTCCTTTGTGGTCGACCCCCGCACGGTAACGGGGCGGCCATGCGGTGTTTCCCGACACGCCAATTGAGGACGATGACGACAGCCTGAAGGAGTAACTCAGCGGGATCCCGTCATAACCGGTTTGGGATGCACCGCGTTCGAGCCCGGGTCCGGGAAGACGCGGGCGCTGGAGATCGTGGAAACGCTCGTGCCGCAGCCCATGACGGCCGTAAACGCGTCCGTCGCAGCCCTGTTCCGCAGCGTGTCCAGCGGGAACGGCAAGCCGACGATCCTTTTCGACGAGATCGACACCGTCTTCGGCCCCAAGGCCGGGGACAACGAGGAGCTGCGCGGCTTCCTGAACGCCGGACACCGGCGTACCGGCGTCACCTACCGGTGTATCGGCGACGGCGGACAGCAGACCGTGCAGGCGTTCCCCTCCTACTGCGCCGTCGCGGTCGCCGGACTCGGCTCGCTCCCGGACACAATCCTCAGCCGCTCCGTCATCATCCGCATGCGCCGGCGCGCACGGAACGAAAAGGTGGAGCCCTTCCGGGCCCGCGTCCACGAGGCCGAGGGCCACAAGCTCCCCGACCGGCTTGCCGCATGGGCCGAACACGCCCGCGGCTTCGTCATGGGCGCCTGGCCGGAGATGCCCGACGGCGTCACCGACCGGCCGGCCGACGTGTGGGAACCGCTGCTCGCCATCGCCGACGCCATCGGCGGCCACTGGCCCGAGCGGGCCCGCGCCGCGTGCGTGACCCTCGTGACCGCCTCCCGCGCCAACGACAAGGGCAGCATCGGCGTCCGGCTGCTCACCGACCTGCGCGACCACGTCCTGACCGGCATCGACCGTCTGCCCGCCGTCGCGATCCTGGACCGGCTCAACGCCCTGGACGATGCCCCGTGGGCCGACCTGCACGGCAAGCCGCTCGACAACCGGCGCCTGTCCCGGATGCTCGCGGCCTGAACCGGATGCTCACCATCCTGTGCCGGGACGCCGGCGTACGACGGGTGCGGGTGCACGACCTCCGACACACGTGCGCGTCGCTGCTGCTCGCCCAGGGCGTGGACGCTCGCACAATCATGGAAACGCTCGGGCACAGCACGATCACGATGACGCTGGACACCTACGCGCACGTGATGAGCACGACGCTCCGGGCCGCCGCCGCCCGGATGGACGACGCACTGGGCCTGGACGAGCCGGCGGAGGAATCAGACGGCGATCAGGAGCCGCACGCCGAGGAGTAATCGTCACTTCGGGCTGCGTTGATGTCAGCCATTGATGTCAAAGGCCCCTCAGGATGATCCTGAGGGGCCTTTGACCTGTGTGCACTCGGCAGGATTCGAACCTGCAACCTTCTGATCCGTAGTCAGATGCTCTATCCGTTAAGCTACGAGTGCTTGTTCTGCTTTTCGTCTTCGCTTCGGTCCCTTCTGGGCCCCTCGCGGCGACAGGAAGAACATTACATGACTGCCGCCGCCATGTGAAATCCATTCCCCCCACCCCTTGTGACCTGCGGAAACAAGGTTGAAAGCGAGCCGGAGCCGGTAACGCCGAAGCCCCGGTCGGGAGAGACCGGGGCTTCGGTGATCATGCGCGGAGGCGGAGGGATTTGAACCCTCGATGGGCTTTAAGGCCCAAACCGCATTAGCAGTGCGGCGCCATAGACCGGACTAGGCGACGCCTCCAGCACTACCGCTCACGCGAGCGCGCGAGTGGTGCGTGCAGATGATGACACAGCCGAGTGGGGTGTCACCAATCGCCCCCTACGGTACTAGGCCGGTGGGGCCCAGGGCAAAGCCGTTCTGCCGGCGTGGGCCGGCCGGTGGCCGGGGTGCCGGACGGGGCGCAACGTCCCGGGGCACGAGGCGTTAGTCCGGGCATGACGCAGACCCGATCTTTCCCCGTGCGGCGTTCCGCGCTCGCGCGGACGCTGGCCCTCGGCGCCTCCGCCGTACTGGCCGGGCTCGCCTCGGTATCGGCCGTGCCCGCCGCCTCCGCCGCGGCGCCGCCGCCCGTCCGGGCCGAGGACCGGGCAGGCGACCACCTCACCGTCACCGTCCGGCACGCGGGAGTGGGCCGCGACGGGACGTACAGGCTGTTCTGCCACCCGGCCGGGGGCAGTCACCCGGAGGCCCGGCGGGCCTGCGACGTGCTCGACCGGAACACGCGCTGGGGGCAGGAGCCCTTCGCGCCGGTGCCCGACGGCAGCGTGTGCACCATGCAGTACGGCGGGCCGGCCACCGCCCACATCACCGGGACGTGGGCCGGACGCCGCGTCGACGCGACCTATGACCGCAGCGACGGCTGCCGGATCGACCGCTGGAACCGGCTCGTGCCACTGCTGCCCGACCTCAGCGCCCCGAGGCCGACCACGGCGTCCCGCGCCGGCCTGTAGGCCAGTAAGAGGGGACGGACGCGGAGTCCCGCTATCGGCGCGTGGGCGGGGACCGCCAGGAACGGGTGGGGCGCCCCGTACCGGCCGGTGGACGGGGACGGGCGCGGAGTCTCGCGCCCACGCGGCGGCCTGGGGCCGACGCGTGGGCGCGTGTACTGGTGCGTAGGCGTCCACCGCGGGTGTCGTGGGCAGGGAGTGCGTAAAGGTCTCGCGAAGGTCGTGCGAAGCCAAATCGTCCGGTCACAGGTTCGACGTCAACTCCGCGTGCGACCTCCCTCTCATCCGGCATCGCGGCAGCAACCTCTGCGCATAGACTCCCTCGCGTGACACGCTGCGGGCCGGTTGGCAAGATGGCCCCCGCGGTCGGCAAGGTGCGGTGACAGGGAGGAAGCGTCTCGTGAGCAGCAGGCCATCCCGAGGCGCTGCTCGCCTCGCTGCCATACTCGACGCGCTGCCCGATGCGCTGGTGCTGGTCAACGCCAACGGCACCGTCGTCAACGCCAACACCATCGCGCTGGAGGCCTTCGAGACGCCGGGGACGGCCCTCGTCGGGCGGGGACTGCTCGATCTGCTGCCGGAGTTCGACTCCAAGCTGATCCCCGGCTCCATGCGGCGGCCCGACCACATCGACCCGCGCGGGCGGACCAAGCCGACCCGGATGACGGCGCGGCGCACCGACGGCTCGGAGTTCCCGGTCGAGGTCACGAGCGCGAATCTGGAGAACAGCCAGCAGGCCTACGACGGCCACGGCTACAGCGGCGACGAACTGCTGATGCTGGTCGTCCGCGATCTGTCCGGCACCGTCGACACCGAGGCCGAACTGGCCCGTTCGCAGCGGCAGACCGAGATGATCCTGCGGGCCGCCGCCGAGGGCGTCGTGGGCACCGACACCGACGGGCGGATCGTGCTCGTCAACCCCGCCGCCGCCCAGATACTCGGCTACCGGGCCGGTGAACTCGGCGGCCGCGAGCTGCACACCCTCGTCCTGCACTCCCGCGCCGACGGCTCCCCCTTCTCGTACGGGGAGTCCCCGCTCGCCGACACCCTGCGCTCCGGGCGCAAGCACCGGGTGCGCGGGCAGGTGCTGTGGTCCAAGTCCGGCGACAAGGTCTCGGTCGATCTGACCACCGCGCCGGTGCGCGACGGCGACCAGCTCGTCGGCGCCGTGATGACCTTCACCGACCGGCGCCCCTACGACGCGCTCGCCGACGAGAAGGCCGCCGACGAGCAGCGCCACGAGGAGCGGCTCGATCAGCTCGCCGAGGACCACGCCTCCGAGCTCACCGCCCTGCGCCAGCAGCACGTCACCGAGATCGAGGAGCTCACCGAGCGGCACGCGGAGCAACTCGCCGCGAACGAGGAGCGCTACGCCGCCCTCGGTGAACGGGAGAAGGACCGCTACGAGGCGCTGGCCGGCCGGCACGAGCAGTTGCTGACCCTGCTGGGCGGCTCCCTGCGCGGCCCCCTGGACGAACTGCGCCGCGAGCTGGCGGCCCTCGCCGCCGACGACGCCGGGCAGCTGTGGCCCGAGGCCAACCAGGTGCTGCATCACCTGTCGGCCGGGTACGCCCGGATCACGACGCTGATCGACAACGTCCTCGGCTACCAGCGTCTCGACGCCGGCAGCGAGGAGATCATCCGGACGAACGTGATGCTGGACGCGGTCGTCGCCGCCGGTGTCGACGGCGCCGTCGAGCTGATCGGCCCCGGGCGGGTGCAGTTCGCCGTGCACGCACCGCCCATCGAGGCCGAGGTCGACCCGCGGCGTCTGGCCACCGCGCTCGCGCACCTCGTCGCGGACGTCGCCGGCGTGGACGCGACCGGGAACTCGCCCGTCTCGGCGGGCGGTTACATGGACAACACCGTCGTGGTGGCGGCGGCGCAGCGCGGTGAGGTCGTCCGGATCGAGGTGCGCGGGCCGTACGCCGGGGGAGACCCGGTGCACGAGCCGATCGTGCGCGGGATCGTCCGGGCGCACGGCGGTGTCCTCCAGACCCACGAAGTACCGGGCATGAGCGGCAGCGCGTACGTCCTGGAGGTGCCGCTCGGTGGCGGTGCCGGCGTCGTCGCGGCCCCGGCCCCGGCGCTGGTCCAGGCCCTGGAGCCGGCTCCGACTCCGGCGGAGCCCGCCCCCGCGGAGCCCGCTGTGCCCGAGCAGCCTGCGAGCGGCGGGCGGCGGAGGGCCCGGCGGTCCTCGACGGACGCGTTCCTCGAGAGCGACGGCGACGCGGAGGCCACCGGGGCACCGGCGGCTCCGACCGGTCGGCGCAGGCGGCGGGCAGCCGAGCCGTCCCAGGAGGCCGGGCAGGTTCCGGACCAGGGCGCGGACGGCTCCGGCGGTACGGGACGGCGGCGCGGACAGTCCGCCGACGACGCGGCGGGCGTGTCCGAGGGTGCCGTGGTCATGGCGGGCGAGCACGCGGCGGGAACGGCGGCCTCGGGTACGGGACTCGGCGGTACGGTGCCGCCGCAGGGCGTGCCCGCGTCCGCCGAGCGGCGGGAGACGAGGCAGCCCCAGGCACTGCCGGCGGCGCTGCCCGCAGCGGGCGCTGCCCAGCCCGAGGCAGCACAGGCAGAGGCTGCGCAGACCGAGGCGACGGGCGGCGAGAGCGCGGTGGCTGCCCAGCAGCCGAGCGGGCGCCGTCGGCGCGCCCTGGCCGCTACCACCGAGCGTGCCGCCGCACAGGAGGCGGCCCCGCGTCCGGTGTTCGCCCTGCCGCCCGCGGAGGCGGACCGGCCCGGCGGAGGCCCGGAGGCGGCGCAGGGTGCCGTTGCCGTCGTTCCCCTGGGGAGCGACGGACAGCACGACGCCGTGTCCCACGATCAGGCCGACGACCACACGCCGCCGCAGCCACATCCCACGAGCGCGCCGACGGGACGCCGGCGGCGGGCGGTGGCCCAGCCGCAGGACGGCGCGGCAACCGGCGCGACTCCCGCGCAAGATGCGCCGGGTGTGCAGGGTGTGCAAGGGGCCGCTGGTGCAGCCGGTGCCCCCGGTGTTCCCGGTGCGCCTGCCGGGGCCGTTCCCGTGCCCTTGCCGGGCGCGCCCGCGCAGGGTGCGGCGGGGGGCGTCCAGGCGCTCGCGCAGGCCGTTCCGCAGGTGAGAGCGGGTCAGCCTGCCGTGCCTTCAGGCGTGCCTCAGGGGGTACCGGTACAGCCCACCCCGCAACAGGTGGCTCCCGGTCAACCGGTCGCTCCCCAGGGTGTGCCCGGACAGCCCGCGGCGCCGCAGGGGCTCCCCGGCCAGCCCGCAGTACCGCAAGGTGTTCCTGCTCAGTCCGCCGCGCCGCAGGGGGTGCCCGGACAGCCCGTACCGCAACAGGTGACTCCCGGTCAGCCCGTCACGCCGCAAGCCCTGCCCGGCCAACCCGCAGCGCTTCAAGGCCTGCCCGGACAGCCCGTCATGCCGCTGGGTGCGCCTGGGCAACTCGCAGCACCGCAAGGCGTTCCTGGCCAGCCCGCAGCGCCGCAAGCCGTTCCCGCTCAGCTCGCAGCACCGCAGGGCCTGCCTGCTCAGACCGCCGAGCCGCAGTCGGTGCCGGGGCACCCCGCCCCGCAGGCGGTCCCGGGACAACCCCCCGCCGCACAAGTGACCCCCGGTCAGCCCGTCACGCCACAAGGCCAGCCCGGCCAACCCGCAGCGCTTCAAGGCCAGCCCGGCCAACCCGCAGCGCTTCAAGGCCTGCCCGGCCAACCCGTCATGCCACAGGGCGTGCCAGGGCAGCCCGCCGCACCGCAGATGGTTCCCGGTCAGCCGGTCACGCCCCAGGGGCTGCCCGGCCACCCCGCCATGCCGCCGGCGGTGCCCGGACAGCCGGGCGCGGCGCCGCAGGTTCCCGGGCAGGCGCTGCCCGCGCCGCATCCGTCCGGGCAGGCGGTCCTGCCCGGACAGGTGCCGTCGCCGGAGCACGGGGCCGCGGGCACGGCGCCCGCTCCCGCGCTCGGCATCGCCGGTCAGCCGCTCCCCCCGCAGCCTCCCGCACTCGCGCGCGTGCAAAGCCCCGGCGCCCAGGCCCCGGCCCCCCAACCCCCCGCCGGGCCGCTTCCCGGACAGCCCGTTCCCGCGCAGGGCGTCCCGGCTCAGCCGGTCCCCGCCGCGCAGCCGGTGCCCGGCGCGGTCGGCGGCCCCGTACCGCCGAACGCCATCGGTGCCCCCATGCCTCCGGCGCAGGCCGTTCCCCAGCAGGCAGCCCCTGCCGCTCCCGGCGTCCCGGCCGGCACCGCCCTCCCGCCCGAGCAGGCGGCGGGACAGCCGGCCGTACAGGCCCAGCCCACCGGGCAGCAGCCCGGCCTCGGCACCGCGGTCCCGCGTGCGGCCCAGCCGTTGCCCGCCGAGGCCGCCGTGCCCGTCGATCCCCACTCGACGCAGGGGCGGGCGATCAGCGTGCGTACCCTGGGACAGGGCGTGCCGTTCGTCCGGCAGGCGGCACAGGCGCAGGCACCCCAGCCGCCGTCCGCCACGCCGCCCCCGCAGACGTCCGGCGGTTCCGGCCGCCGCCGCAAACTGGGCACCCGGCCCGACCCGGCCGCCGCACCCCAGCAGACCCCGACGCCACCGGCGCCGATGCAGGCACAGCGGCCGGAACAGACGGCCCGCCCGCACCCGTCGGCCGAGCAGCCCCCCGCGCAGCCCTCCCTGGGAGGACCCGTCGTGGCGCCCGGCACCGAGGGAGGCGGACGGTCGTACGCCATCGGGGCCCCGGACGAGAACGCCGCCGAGGGTCCCGAGCCGCTGGACGGTCCCGGCGGCGCGGTGGAGGTCGCGGACCCCCCGCGGCCGCAGCCGATGGACGACGAACTGCCCCCGGAGCCCCTGGACAACCCGCGTCGGCTGCTGGTCTGGCCGGCCCCCGACGTCACCACCCAGCAGGCGCTGAGCGACCGCGGCTACCGGCCGGTCATCGTGAACTCCCGCGAGGAGGTGGACGCGCAGATCGCGGCCTTCCCCGCCGCCCTGTTCGTCGACCCGCTGACCGGGCCGATCACGCGCACGGCGTTGCAGTCGCTGCGGCAGGCGGCGGTCGCCGCCGAGGTCCCGGTGCTGGTCACGGCCGGACTCGGGCAGGCGGCGCGCGAGGAGGCCTACGGCGCCGACCCGGCCGTACTGCTGAAGGCACTCGCGCCGCGCGACAGCGAGCAGCACCCGCCGCGGGTGCTGCTGATCGAGGAGCACGCGGAGATCGCGCTGGCGCTGACGGCGACGCTGGAGCGGCGCGGGATACAGGTGGCGCGGGCCGCGAGCGACAACGACGCGGTGACGCTCGCCGGGCAGTTCCGGCCGAACCTGGTCGTGATGGACCTCATGCAGGTGCACCGGCGCCGGGCGGGGATCCTGGACTGGCTGCGGGCGAACGGGCAGCTCAGCCGCACCCCGCTGGTCGTCTACACGGCCTCCGTCGACCAGGCCGACCTGCCGCGGCTGGCCTCGGGCGAGACGGTGCTGTTCCTCGCGGAGCGGTCCACCAGCGACGAGGTGCAGAGCCGGCTAGTCGATCTGCTGGCCCGCGTCGGCACCAACTGACCAACCGGCCAGGCCACATCGCGTACGACGCCGGGCGGGGAGCCTTCTCGCTCCCCGCCCGGCGTCGTACGCGTACGCGCGCGCGTGCCGTCCCCTCCGCGGTCAGAGCCGGGTGACGTCCAGCTCCCCGGCCGCGTACTGCCTGCGCAGCACCTTCTTGTCGAACTTGCCCACGCTGGTCTTCGGAACGGTCTCGATGATCGTCCAGCGTTCCGGGAGCTGCCACTTGGCGATCCCGCGCTCCTCCTGGAGGAAGGCGCGCAGTGCCTCGAAGCCCGCGGTGGCACCTTCCCCGAGGACGACGGTCGCCAGCGGGCGCTCGCCCCACTTGTCGTCGGGTACGGCGACGACGGCGGCCTCGGCGACGTCCGGGTGGGACATCAGGGCGTTCTCCAGCTCGACGGAGGAGATCCATTCGCCGCCCGACTTGATGACGTCCTTGGCCCGGTCGGTGAGGGTGAGGAAGCCGTCGGGGCTGATGGTGCCCACGTCGCCGGTCTTCAGCCAGCCGTCCTCGCTGAACTTGTCGGCCGGGCGCAGCGGTTCGGCGCCGGGGCCGTTGTAGTAGGCGCCGGCGATCCACGGTCCGCGGACCTCCAGCTCGCCTGCGGACTCGCCGTCCCAGGGAAGGCGTTCGCCGCCGGGGCCGGTCAGGCGGGCCTCGACCCCGGTGGGGAAGCGGCCCTGGGTGAGGCGGTAGCCGAACTCCTCGTCCGTGCCGATCGCGTGGGCCGGTGGGCGGGCCACCGTGCCGAGCGGGGAGGTCTCGGTCATGCCCCAGGCGTGGCAGACGCGCATGCCCAGCTGGTCGAAGGCCTCCATGAGGGAGGGCGGGCAGGCCGAGCCGCCGATGGTGACCTGGGTGAGGGAGGAGACGTCGCGGGGGCGGGTGGTCAGTTCGGCGAGCAGTCCCTGCCAGATGGTGGGCACGGCGGCCGCGTGGGTCGGCTTCTCCCGCTCGATCATCTCGGCGAGGGGGGCCGGCTGGAGGAAGCGGTCGGGCATCAGCATGTTGACGCCGGACAGGAAGGTGGCGTGCGGCAGGCCCCAGGCGTTGACGTGGAACTGCGGGACCACCACGAGCGTGGTGTCCCGGTCGGTCAGGCCCATGGACTCGCTCATGTTGACCTGCATGGAGTGCAGGTAGACCGAACGGTGGCTGTAGATCACGCCCTTGGGGTCGCCCGTGGTGCCGGAGGTGTAGCACATGGCGGCGGCCTGGCGTTCGTCCAGCTCGGGCCAGTCGTAGGTGACCGGCTTGGCCGCGATCAGGTCCTCGTACTCGTGCACACGGGCGTGGGAGCCGTCGAGCGGGGTGCGGTCGCCGGGGCCCGAGACGATGACGTGCTCGACCGTCTTCAGGTGCGGCAGCAGCGGGCCGAGCAGCGGGACCAGGGAGCCGTTGACGATGATGACGCGGTCGGCCGCGTGGTTGACGATCCAGGCCAACTGCTCAGCGGGCAGGCGCAGGTTGAGGGTGTGAAGGACCGCGCCCATGCAGGGGATCGCGAAGTACGCCTCCACGTGCTCGGCGTTGTTCCACATGAGGGTGGCGACACGGTCGTCGGCCGCGACCCCGAGGTCCTCGCGCAGGGCGTGCGCCAGCTGGGCCGCGCGCTCGCCGATCTCGGCGAAGGAGCGGCGGTGCGGCTCGCTGTCACCGGTCCAGCTGATCACCTGCGACGCCCCGTGGATCGTCGACCCGTGGGCCAGGATCCTCGAGATCAGCAGCGGTACGTCCTGCATGGTGCTCAGCACGGCGTCCTCCCGGGGCAGCGTCGCTACGCGGTGGTAAGGGATGCGCCGATTCTGCTCACATACCGCGCGGTATGTCACTAGCCAGGGACGATCGATCACACAACGTTCCCACGAGTGTCAGCGCACGCGCACCAACTCCGGGTCCTCCCGCAGCTTGCCGAGCGCCCGTGACACCGCCGACTTCACCGTCCCCACGGACACTCCGAGCACCTCGGCCGTCTGGATCTCGGAGAGGTCCTCGTAATATCTGAGGACGACCATCGCCCGCTGCCGGGTGGGCAGCTTCATGATCGCCCGCCACATGGCGTCGCGCAGCGCCTGCTGCTCCGCCGGATCGGCCGCGCCGGGCGCCGGCTCCGGCTCCGGCAGCTCGTCGCAGGCGAACTCGTCGACCTTCCGCTTGCGCCACTGCGAGGTGCGGGTGTTCAGCAGAGCGCGGCGCACATAGCCGTCGAGCGCCCGGTGGTCCTCGATCCGCTCCCACGCCACGTACGTCTTGGTGAGCGCGGCCTGCAGCAGGTCCTCCGCGTCGCTCGGGTTCGCGGTCAGCGATCGTGCGGCGCGCAGCAGCACCGGCTGCCGGTCCCGCACGTACGACGCGAAGGACGGGTACGCCGCAGTCCCGGTCGCCGGAACGGCGGCTTTCGACACGCTGGTGCAGACGGGTGTGGTCATGGCTCCACGCTAGGAGCGGCACCCGCTCGCGCGGATCGCCCGCAGGTCCCGCAGCCGGGTCCGCCTCAGGTTGTAGGGGTGGGTCCGGCCGCACCTCCTGTAGGTGGAGGAACGGGGCGCGTGTACTGCGGGTTCACCCCTGGGGGACGTCCCGGCCGGCGCTCCGGGCGAGCAGGTCACTGCGCCGCGGCCGCACGGAACACGACTGCGCGGCGGTACCGAAGTACCGCCGCGCAGAGGTGTGTTACGTCCCCACGAGCACACCCACCAGGGAGTTCAGGGCCGGCAGGTCCCCAGATCGCACGCCGGCCCGCCCCGGCTCACCAGAGCCGGGTGAAGTGGACGACGACGTTCCTGTTGCCCTGCTGGATGGCCGTGAACGCGGAGCGGCTGACCTGTGCGGTGTTGCTCTGGTTCGTGGCGCCCGAGCCGACCGCCTGCTGCTGCGTCGTGGACGAGTTGCCGCTGTTGTCACGGCCGACCCCGCTGCCGACGACGCCGGCGACGCCCGCGTTCGATCCGTCGCCCGCGACGGCTCCCGTGTCCGCGGCGGCGACGCCGGTGAAGAGCGCCGCGGCGAGGGGGATGGCCGCGGCTGCGGCGAGAACACGGGCGGTACGGATGCTTGCCATGTTGCTCCTCCAGTACGAGGTACGCGCCGGCTGCCTTGCCGGGA
Organism: Streptomyces sp. NBC_01788; assembly: GCF_035917575.1. Lineage (GTDB taxonomy): Bacteria > Actinomycetota > Actinomycetes > Streptomycetales > Streptomycetaceae > Streptomyces. Next base: position 3,941,589 of record NZ_CP109090.1, read on the forward strand.
GTACATGAAGTACGGCTTTCGCCTGGACAGTTGGCCGACCGTCCGGGCCTTCTCACGACGTCGCGAGATCAGAGTTGCCCATCGGAACCCGGCGAACCACCCCGGAGCGCCCGATTCGCACGCAAGCGTGAGGACAAGTCGATAAACCCCTTTCGCCGCCTTTTCTGTCGCCCCGGACCGCGGCGGGGGCGGCGCGGACCGCTGCTCCCCAAGCGCCGCAAGGGCCGAGGCACCTTTCGAGAAGCCGCCCGAAATCCCGGCCTTCCGGCGCGCCGCGCCCACCCCTCTTCCCTTTCTCGAACGTACGTACGAACATAGAAGCATGGCCACCATCGACCGGCAGGCCACGACGCTGGCCCTCGCGCACGCCCTGTCAGCCGCCGAACGCGGACTGGCCGTCATCCCCCTGTCCCGGACGAAACTCCCGGCCCTGCGCTCCCCGCACCGCGACGGCCCCGGCCCGACGGGCCCGCCCGGTCCGCCATGTCCGACCTGCCACGGCGAGTGCGGGCGCTTCGGTCACGGGGTGTACGACGCCTCCAGCGACCCGGCCCGCATCCGGCAACTGTTCGCCGCCGCGCCCTGGGCCACCGGCTACGGCATCGCCTGCGGACTGCCCCCGCACCATCTGATCGGCGTCGACCTGGACACCAAGAGCGGCACGGACGCCGCGACGGCCCTGCGCGAGCTCGCCCTGCGCCATCTGTTCACCATCCCCGCCACGGTGGTCGTGCTGACCCCCAGCGGCGGCCGCCACCTGTGGCTGAGCGGGCCGCCCGACGTCGTCGTCCCCAACTCGGCCGGCCGCCTGGCCCCCGGCATCGACATCCGCGGCGCCGGTGGCTACCTGGTCGGCCCCGGCTCCCGCACCGGACACGGCGTCTACGCGACCTCCCCCGGCACCGCGCACCTCGCCCCGGCCCCCTGCCCGCGCGCCCTCCTGCGCCTGCTGCTCCCCCCGCCCCGCACCCACCGCCACCCCGCACCGCCCTCCGCGGGCCGGCACGGCCAGGGCCTGGTGCGGTTCGTCCTGGACGCTCATGAGGGCCAGCGCAACACCCGCCTGTTCTGGGCCGCCTGCCGCGCCTACGAGCACGGCATCGGCCCCTCCCTCGTCGACGCCCTGATCGACGCGGCCCGCCACACCGGCCTGACCGAACGCGAGGCCCGCGCGACCACAGCCTCCGCAGCCCGCCTGACGGGCCACCACCCGTAACCCCCAACAGAACGGCCCCCGACCGGATCACACCTGGTCAGAGGCCGTTCACATGCGCGGTGGGTGTGGGATTTGAACCCACGGTGACTCGCGCCACGACGGTTTTCAAGACCGTTCCCTTAGGCCGCTCGGGCAACCCACCCCGCGCCGCTCGCGTGTGGCGGCGCGGGGACAAGACTAACGGGTTGGCGGGCGCGCGTGGGATCAGCTGTCGCCGATGCGGGAGCCGAGGGTCAGCTGCGCCATGTGCTCCTTGCCGCCGCGCTTGTAGGTGACGGTGACCTTGTCGCCGGGCTTGTGGGTCCAGATCTCGCCGATGAGGGTCGGGCCGGAGTCGATCACCCGGTTGTCGAGCTTGGTGATGACGTCGCCGGGCTTGAGGCCGGCCTCGGCGGCGGGGCCGCCCGACTCGACCGGGGCGGAGCCGCTGACGCCCTGGTCGGTGATCTTGGCGCCGCTGGACGTGTCCTCCAGGGACACCGACGCGCCGATCTTGGCGTAGACGGGCTTGCCGGTCTTGATCAGCTGCTGGGCGACGTACTTGGCCTGGTTGATCGGGATGGCGAAGCCCAGGCCGATCGAGCCGGACTGGCCGGAGCTGCCGAGGCCGCCGCTGCTCGTGGACTGGATGGCGGAGTTGATGCCGATGACCGCGCCGCGCGCGTCGAGGAGCGGGCCGCCGGAGTTGCCCGGGTTGATGGAGGCGTCCGTCTGCAGGGCGCTCATGTAGGAGGCCTTGCTGTCGGAGCCGCCGTCGCTGGAGGCGACGGGACGGTTCTTCGCACTGATGATGCCGGTCGTCACCGTGTTCGACAGACCGAAGGGCGCGCCGATGGCGATCGTCTCGTCGCCGACGGCCACCTTGTCGGAGTCGCCGAGGGCGAGCGGCTTGAGGTCCGAGGGGGCGTTCTTGAGCCGGATGACCGCGACGTCGTAGCCCTGGGCGTGGCCGACGACCTCGGCGTCGTACTTCCTGCCGTCGGGGAAGGTGGCGCTGAGCTTGCCGCCGTCGACGGCGTCGGCCACCACGTGGTTGTTGGTGACGATGTGGCCCTGGGTGTCGAAGACGAAGCCGGTGCCGGTACCACCCCGGCCGCCGCTCCCCTCGGCCTCGATGGTGACCGTGCTCGGCAGGGCCTTGGCAGCCACACCCGCGATCGAGTTCGGGTCGCGCTTGATCTGCGAGGCGCCGGTGTCGGAGGCGGAGACCGTGGTGGAGCCGCTGTCGTCGTTCCTGGCCAGGGTGTAGCCGAGGCCTCCGCCCAGGCCGCCGGCGACCAGGGCGGCCACCAGGACCGCGGCGATCAGGCCGCCGCGCCGGCCGCCGGGCTTGGGCGCGGGCTGGTGCTGCTGGTACGCGGCGCCCCAGCCGGAGCCTCCCGCGCCGCCGTCCATGTAGGCGGGCGTGGCGGGCGACGGGGGCGGCCAGGAGCCGTCGACGGGCGCGCCGGGGTCCTGCGGTGCGGGCGCGCCGTGGGCTCCCGGGACGTACGGGGGCACGTCCGGGGGCGGGGGTGCGACAGGGCCGCCCTGGGGGGCGGCCGGGTGCGGGGAAGCAGCGGGAGTCTCCACCGGCACGGGAGGTGCGGACGGCGCCGGCGGTACCGTGTTGCCCTCGTTCTCGGTGCTCACAGCTCTTCTCCTTGGTCCACGGCTGTTGTTGTCGGTCGCACTCGTTCACGCTCGGCATGCCCGCCGGCGACCCGGCGCGCACCAGCTGTGCATGTGCTGCAGATGTACGTAGTCAGCTTTTCCCACGGGCCGTCAGAGCACCATAAGCCGATGCTGTGGGTCCCGGTGCATTCTTTATATAGGTCATCTCACATGAAAAGGACACATTATCGACGGCTCTCCGCCGTCCCGCCCATTCCGCCGCGGTGGCACCATGGCGCGGTGACCCACGTACGGCAGCACCACATCCAGGTCGTCGCCCACCGCGGAGCCTCCGAGGCTGCCCCGGAGCACACACTGGCCGCCTACCGGAAGGCCATCGAGGACGGCGCGGACGCCCTCGAGTGCGATGTGCGCCTGACCGCGGACGGCCATCTCGTCTGCGTGCACGACCGCCGCGTCAACCGTACGTCCAACGGCCGGGGAGCGGTTTCGGCGCTGGAGCTCGCCGACCTCGCCGCGCTGGACTTCGGATCGTGGCGCACACGCGCGTCCTGGCGCGGCCGGGCCGAGGAGCCGGACTGGGAGGTGCGGCCCGAGGACCCGGAGGACACCTCCGTCCTCACCCTGGAGAGGCTGCTAGAACTCGTCGCCGACGCCGGGCGCCAGGTGGAGCTGGCCATCGAGACCAAGCACCCCACGCGGTGGGCGGGGCAGGTCGAGGAACGGCTGCTGGCGCTCCTGAAGCGGTTCGGAATGGACGCCCCCACCTCGCCCGCGAAGTCGCCGGTGCGTGTGATGAGTTTCTCGGCACGTTCGCTGCACCGGGTGCGGGCGGCCTCGCCGACACTGCCGACGGTCTACCTGGTTCAGTTCGTCACACCGCGGCTGCGGGACGGGCGGCTGCCGGCGGGAGTCGGGATCGCGGGCCCCTCGATCCGCATCCTGCGCAACCAGCCGGCGTACGTGGAGCGGCTCAAGCAGGCGGGACACCAGGTGCACGTGTGGACCGTGAACGAGCCCGAGGACGTCGACCTCTGCGTGGACCTCGGAGTGGACGCCATCATCACCAACCGCCCGCGCGCGGTCCTGCACCGGCTCGGCCGCTGACCGCCGCCGGTCCAGCCGCGTGACCTGCCGTCGGTCCAGCCGCGATGACAGGGAGTGCTCCGGCGCGTTCGGTGCGTGACCGACCGTTCCGAATGCGTCGCCGGACGCGATTCGGCCGGTTTCCGGTACAGGCCGGTGGGGCATCCACTCCGTGGCGTGGGGCGAAGGAGGTCTCGGGGGTGGCGTTGGTGGTGGCACAGGAGGTGCCCACGTCGTCGAGCATGGCCGTACCCCATGGCCCTGCGGGCGTGGGGGAAGCAAGGCGCCGGATGCGTGATCAACTGCGCGGCGGCGGCGTGGCGGAATCGGTCGTCGACGACGCCGTACTGATCCTTTCCGAACTCTTGAGCAATGCCTGCAAGCACGGCCGGCCGCTGCGCGGTGCCCTGGTCGGCGACGGCGACGTCCGGGCCGCGTGGCGGGTGGACGCGAGCGGCAGGCTGATCATCGAGGTGACCGACGGCGGCGGCCCGACCCGCCCGTCCCCGGCCACCCCCTCGGTCACCGCTCACGGCGGCCGCGGGCTGAACATCATCAGCGCGCTCTGCGACGACTGGGGCGTACGGGACAGCGTCGGCGGCGAGGTCACGGTGTGGGTGGTCGTCCATGAGGACGTGCACGACCCGGACGCCGGTCACCGTCGCGACGACTTCGCCTCCCGGGTTACCGCACCGCCGGTGGCGGCGGTGCCCGATCTGGGCTTCACGGACGCCTTCGGCGACCTGGACTGACCCCACGCGCATGTACGCCGCGCCCGGGCATCGCCCGGGCCGGACCGCGAGCGCGTCCGTGCGCGCGGAGCAGACGGCTTCCGTGCACCGCTCTCCGGGCCCGTTCCGGGCGCGGGCGGGCGCGCGCGAGGCCTGCGAGCGGGAGACCCCGGGTCCGTCGAGGTACTGCGTCCCGGACACGGACGCGGGGCCGACCGGTTGTCCACATTTCCCGCCGCGTCCACAGGGTCCCGTCGTTGACGGCGTGAACGGCTAGGCTCGCGCCCGTACGAGACGAGCCGTAACCGGGAGACACCCAGATGGCCAAGAAGCGACCCCAGACGAAGGCCAAGCGCCCGCAGCTCACGGATGGAGAGATCCCGGTCGTCGGTGCGCGCGAACCCTGCCCGTGCGGCAGTGGCCGGCGGTACAAGGCCTGCCACGGCCGGGCCGCCGCGCACGCGGTGACCGAGCTGGTGCAGCGGCCCTTCGAGGGACTGCCCGGCGAGTGCGACTGGGTGGCGCTGCGCGAGCTGGTCCCCGCCGCCACGGCGGGGCTGGCCCTGCACGACGGCCTGCCCGACGGCGTCCCGGCCGTCACACTCGCCACGGTCCTGCCGATGGCCTGGCCCGCGATGCGCCGCGACGACGGCTCGGTGCTGCTCGGCCTGCAGAACGACACGTCGTCCGGCGACATCAGCCGCGACCTCGCCGACACCCTGCTGCGCGCCCTGGAGGCCAAGCCCGGCACCCCGGTGCAGGGCCGCCGCGCCCCGGCCGACGGCCCGCGGCTCCAGGACCTGCTCGACCTGAAGGCCTCCTTCGAACCGGTGGTGCACGAGGGCTTCGAGTTCTGGGTGCCGGACGCGGAGAACGCGACGCCGGAGGTCACCGCCTCCCTGGAGCGGGCGAACGCGGCGGCCATTCCGACCGTGCGCCTGGAGAGCGTCGAGGCGGCGTACTGGTGCCTGACGCCGGAGAAGAACCACCTGCGCTGGGTCATGCCGCACCCGGAGGAGCAGCTTCTGGACGCCCTCGCGCGACTGCACGCGGCGGGCCGTTCGAACCTCGGTGAGGGCACCCGTCTCGTGGGCTCCTTCCGGGCGCACGGCCTGACCGTGCCCGTGTGGGACCTGCCGAGCGAGATGGGCGCCCAGGACGTGGAGAAGCCGGCCGCCGAGTTCGCCGAGCACCTGGCCGCGGCGCTGGCCAGCGAGGCGCCGCTGACCGGGGACGAGCGCCGGGCCCGCGGCGGTCTGACCAACCGGCAGGTCACGCTGAGCTGAGCGACGACCGGGCGGCCGGACCTTCGACCGGCCGCCCGGTCAGCCGTCCGGCCAGTCGCCGAGTCTGCCCTCCGGACAGTCTCCGAGGCGGCCGTCCGGCCGGTCGCCCGGTCACCGTCCGGTCGGTCACCCGACTCGGGCAGAGTGAGTGACGCCCGTCACAACCAGCGGGCGGCGCAGTCGAGTCGGTGACCTAAAAGGCCATGCACCCGGTGACTGGAAAGCCGGGATCGAATTTGCGAACTGCCGATCTCTTGTTACCGTTCCAGTAGCCCGGTTGCTGGTGCATCCCCCGTCGCCAGCAACCGGGCGCTTGCGTGTCCGCAGCCGTTCACCGAGCGCCGCGGCACGTCAACGGCCCGTTGCCATCGGCGAGTTGCTCCCCGATCGCAGCAGCAGCGCGGCCCGCCCGCCGCGCTCGGCGAACTCCGCGACGGCGCTGTACGCCGCCACCGCCCCCCGGCTGGGCTCCCGCGGCGTCTCACAGGTATCCGACTCTTCGCCCCCGGCTAGCGCGCAATGCGTCCGCACGGTGCGATCACCCGGCCCCATGAGGGTCAGGCCGGCCTCCAGGGGCCGCCCGGTCGTGTTGCGGTAGTAGGTGCGCGCCCAGGTGTCCGCGCCCTGGGTGAGCACACACGTCTGCGCCTCGACGCCGCCGGGCGAAGCGACCTCGGGGCCACAGCGCGCGGCGGTGGCGAGCCCCAGGCCGAGCACCCGCGTGGAAGGGGCCTGCGCGGCGGAGGGCATCCCGCCGTCGCCGCCCGGCAGGGCGCGCACCGCGGACCGGGCGTCCCCGCCGCTTCGGTGGCCGGCCTGGCCGGCGGACGCCCCGGCCGGCGGCAGTACGACGGCGCAGCCGACGACGCCCAGGAGAGCGAGCAGACGGAGGCACCGGATCGCGGGGCCGCCGCCCGGCACTCGGCTTCCGGGTCCGACGGAGGGACGCAGCATGAGGGGGACGATAACGACCCGGGGCGGGCAGTTCGCCCGCCGCGGCCGTGACACCCCTACAACTCGGGGGCGCTCACACCCGTACGAGTGAGGGCCTCCACCACCGCGTCGACCACGGCCTCCACATCGGGCACCCAGGGCGAGGCGGAGCCGGGCAGCGGGGCACGTTCCCAGCGGATCGGGCCGTCGCCGGTCTCGGAGGGGGGCAGGGCGAGGTAGCCGCCCTCGCCGTGGAAGCGGAGCGAGCCGGGGACGAAGTCCTTGGCGTAGAGCAGCTCGCCCAACTGCTCCATGGAGTACGGCTTGACGAGGATCGCCCAGCGCTTGGGCGAGGCGACGACCGGGCCGAGCCGCATGCCGACGCGGTCGAGCGCGGTGAGGGCGCGCGCGGCCGGGAGGGCCGGCAGGCTCACCGCACAGGGGGCCGTGCCCCCGGTGGCCAGGACGATCGGCGCGGTGGGCCGGTTGGTCCACCACCAGCGCACCATACGGGCGTCGGTGGTGGCAGCCAGGAGGCCGGGTTCGAAGGGGTGCGCGCCGGGCACCGTGCACTCCGGGTCGGGGCAGCCGCAGCGGTCGGGCCGCCGCGGATCCAGTGCCACGCCCGGCAGCACGGGCCACTGCCACCGGGTCGCGAAGGTCAGGGCCGCGCTGATCGGCTCAGGCCTCTCGTCGCTGCGCTGGGACAGGAGCCCGCGTCGCCTTCCGGGGATCTCGCGCATGAGCGCTCGTTCCTTTCCGTTGCACCGCTGGCAACACCGTGGACCACTCACACCATGTGTCGATCACTGACTGTGCGTACCTGTTGGCGCATCACACCCCTGCCTTCAGGCACGGGGAACCCCTATGGGCCGAACATCGGCTGCTTCCACGGCAGCCCCGTCCATACTGCGTCTACCAGAAGCATGGGCGTGGCGCGGGGTGGCGGAGCATGGCGTTATGCCGTCTTGTCTTCTGCTCTCCGCCGCCGTCACGCAAGGATGGGGCACGGTCGTCGGTGGTTAAGACGCCCGGGTCCGTCGCCAGGTTCCGGGTGGCAACCAACCACCCCTGGCCTTCTCCGAGTACGTACCCATCACGACCGCTGTGACGCTCTGTCGAGCAGGCCCAGTCGACCGCAACAGGCCGTCACCCGAGGCAGTTTCAAGCCAACTTCCTTTTTTAGCAAGAGGTTGGGAAGAAGACCCCCAGAAGCCCTCTGACACCAGGAAACCCGGCAGGACAATGCTGGACATCCCCTCACGAGTGCGTGTACATGTGGAGACACTGCTGGCGGCGCAGAATGACATGGGGGTTTGCGATGCTTTTGAGCAATACGCACCGGTCGGAAGGCCGGGCGCCATGAACGCCCCCCACCCCCCGAAAGTGGCTGGAATCGATGCGACGGTCCCCGCTCCCGCACACACTGTCGCGCCTCCACCCGCCGCCCCGGACACCTCCCCGAGCGGTCCGTCCGGCCCGCACGCCCCCCGCCCGGCGGGCGCCCTCCTGCAGGACCGGCTCGCCGGCTGGGTCTCCGACCTCACCACCCTGAACGAGCTCACCGAACGGCTGGCCCGTACGAACGGACTCGACGCCGCCCTGAAGGAACTGCTGCGCGCCGGAGCCGCCCTCGTCGGCGCCCGGCGCGGCCTCGCCGTCCTCGAACCGGACGACGGACTCGGCCCCGACACCACCATCGGCCTCGGCCTGGCACGGGCCGATCTCGGCCACATCGAGACCGTGCCGCGCAGCGCCATGCCGTACGGGACGCTCCTCGACACCGCGGCCGGCCTGCCGGGCGGCGACGGCGAGGACGTGCGTCCCGACCTGTTCTCCGAGGACGGCCTCGATCCGCGCCACCGCGAGGTGGCCGGCCGCCTCGGCTACGCCGCCTGTTACGCGCTGCCCCTGTCCACCGAGGCCGCCGGCCGCCTCGGCGCCGCCGTCTGGTTCTACGACGAACCCGCCGAGCCGGCCGAGCGGCGGCGCCATCTCGTCGGCCTCTACCTCCGCTTCGCCACCGAGCACCTGGCGCGCCTGCTCGACACCGAGCGCACGCGCGTGTGCATGGCGACGGTCTACGAGGAGCTGCTGCCCTCCCGGCTGCCCCGCGTCCCCGGTGTCCAGCTCGCCTCGCGGCACCGCACCGGCCCGCGCGGCGGCGGCGACTGGTACGACGCGCTGCCGCTGCCCGACGCCGCGCTCGGCCTCGCGGTCGGCTCGGTCACCGGCGCCGGGCCGGGCGCGATCGCCGCGATGGGCCGGCTGCGGGCGTCCCTGCGGGCGTACGCGGTGATGGAGGGCGAGGATCCCGTCGCCGTCCTGTCCGACCTCGAACTGCTCCTGCGGCTGACCGAGCCCGCCCGCTCCGCCACGGCCCTGTTCGCCTACTGCGAGCCCGCGCTGCGCCGGATCACCATGGCGGGCGCCGGGCACTGCCCGCCGCTGGTGCTCGGCGAACGGCGCACGGAGTTCGTGGAGACGTCCGTGTCCGCGCCGCTGGGCATGCTCGCCTGCTGGGAGGCGCCGAGCGTGGAGTTCCAGGTGTCCTCGGGCGAGACGGTGCTGCTGTACACCGACGGACTGCTGCACCGCACCGGCGACTCCGTCGACCGCGCCTTCGCCCGGCTGCACACGGCCGCGGCGAGCGTCCCGCGCGCGCTGCGCCACGACCCGGCGGCCGTCGCCGACCACGTCCTGCACACGGTCCTGCCGAACGGACTTGACGTGACCGACGGCGCGGAGGACGTGGCGCTGCTGGCGGCGCGCTTCGAGTAGGCCGCCCGGTAACAGGCACTTCCGCCTTTGGCCCCCTTCCGCACGACCGTACGATGGGGGACGGCCCAGTGGCTGTATCGAGGAGGAAGACCGTGGCGCAGGAGCTGCCGGAGACCCCGGAGACCGCCGAAGAAGAACCGATCAAGCAGCGGAAGAACGGCCTGTACCCGGGCGTGTCCGACGAGCTCGCCGAGAACATGAAGTCCGGCTGGGCCGACACCGAGCTGCACGACCTCGAACCGGTCGCCCAGGCGGAGCACACCACGCGCCGCCGCGCCGCGCTGTCCGCACGCTTCCCCGGCGAGCGCCTGGTCATTCCCGCGGGCAACCTGAAGACCCGCTCGAACGACACGGAGTACGCCTTCCGCTCCTCGGTCGAGTACGCCTACCTCACCGGCAACCAGACCGAGGACGGCGTCCTGGTCCTGGAGCCCACCGCGGACGGCCACGAGGGGACGCTCTACCTCCTGCCGCGCTCCGACCGTGAGAACGGCGAGTTCTGGCTCTCCGGCCAGGGCGAGCTGTGGGTCGGCCGCCGCCACTCCCTGACCGAGGCCACGACGCTCTACGGCATCCCGACCTCCGACGTGCGCGAACTGGCGGACAAGCTGCGCGAGGCCACCGGCCCGGTCCGCGTCGTGCGCGGCTACGACGCCGGCATCGAGGAGGCGCTGACCGACAAGGTCACCGCCGAGCACGACGGGGAGCTGCGCGTCTTCCTCTCCGAGGCCCGCCTGGTCAAGGACGACTTCGAGATCGGCGAGCTGCAGAAGGCCGTCGACTCCACCGTGCGCGGCTTCGAGGACGTGGTGAAGGTCCTCGACAAGGCCGAGGCGACCAGCGAGCGCTACATCGAGGGAACGTTCTTTCTCCGCGCGCGCGTCGAGGGCAACGACATCGGCTACGGCTCCATCTGCGCGGCCGGCCCGCACGCCTGCACGCTGCACTGGGTGCGCAACGACGGACCGGTCCGCTCCGGCGACCTGCTCCTGCTGGACGCGGGCGTGGAGACGCACACCCTCTACACCGCCGACGTCACGCGCACGCTGCCGGTCAACGGCACGTACGACGAGATCCAGAAGAAGATCTACGACGCGGTGTACGAGTCCCAGGAGGCCGGCATCGCGGCGGTGAAGCCGGGCGCCAAGTACCGCGACTTCCACGACGCCGCCCAGCGCGTGCTCGCCGAGAAGCTCGTCGAGTGGGGCCTGGTCGAGGGCCCGGTCGAGCGGGTCCTGGAGCTGGGCCTGCAGCGCCGCTGGACGCTGCACGGCACCGGCCACATGCTCGGCATGGACGTCCACGACTGCGCTGCCGCCCGGACCGAGACGTACGTCGACGGCACGCTGGAGCCCGGCATGGTCCTCACCGTCGAGCCGGGCCTGTACTTCCAGGCCGACGACCTGACCGTCCCGGAGGAGTACCGCGGCATCGGCGTCCGCATCGAGGACGACATCCTCGTCACCCAGGACGGCAACCGCAATCTCTCCGCGGGCCTGCCGCGCCGCTCCGACGAGGTCGAGGCCTGGATGGCGTCGCTGAAGAGCTGACACGGAGGTGACGGCCGGGTACCCGCGGGGTGCCCGGCCTTCCCGCGCCGGGACGCGCCCGGCGAATTCACGTACCTGGGGGGAGGGTTACCCCGAGGCTCTGGAAGCACTGGCGAAGCTCCTGGCCGACGCCTGAGGCCGCGCCGGGCCCGGGACACGCCCGACGGTCCGGCCCGCGTCTCGCGCGGCGCTACACCGCCATCAGCGGGGCGTCCTCACGCCACTTGAGGTTCTTGTCGAAAACCACCACCGCGCCGCCGCGGCCCGGCCTGTTGCGGATGTGGACGTGGTCGGCGAGTTCCTGGATGAGGTACAGGCCGCGGCCGTGCTCGGCCTCGCCGCGCGCGGCGCGGACCGGGCGCCGGCGGCCCGCCGGCGGAAAGCCGGGGCCAGTGTCGGCCACCTCGATGCGGCACTTCTCCCCGTCGAGGAAGGCGGTGACCCGGAACGCGTCGGAGGACTCGGTGTCCCCGCCGTGCTCCACCGCGTTCGCGCAGGCCTCGCTCAGGGCCACGGACAGGTCGTAGGAGATCTCGGGGTCGACGCCCGCGGTCTCCATCGTGCCGAGCAGCAGTCGCCGGGCGAGCGGCACGCTCGCGGCGTCACGCCGCAGATGGAGTGACCACCAGATGCTCATGCTCCAGCCTCCCGGCCGCGGCTCGACATACCGTTACGTATTGCCCCGAGTGCCCGTCCATAAGCACTGCGTCGACTCGGCACCGCGCGATCGGCGGACGCGGCGGGACGGGGAATCGGTGTATGTACGGGCCGACGTCATCAGACCGTGACTTTCCGGATCTACCGCATCTTGTGGACCTGCTGTACGGCGGACCCGGGTCCAGTGGGATGATGAGGCCGCCATGTCTGCCCCCCACCCGCGCACGGCACCAGCCGGACGCGGTCTACGGACCCTGCGGGCTGCGGTGTTCGCCGCGGTCTGCGTCGTGCTGGCCGCGGCCGGGCACTCGCTGGCCTCCTGTGCCGCGGTGCCGCTGTGGACGCTCGGCGCCGGGTTCCTCGGGGCGCTGGTCGTGGTGGCACCGCTCGCCGGGCGGGCGCGTTCCCTGCCGGGGATCGCGGCGCTGCTGGTGGTCGGCCAGACCGTGCTGCACGCCCTGTTCGGCATGGGGCAGAGCGGCATGGGCGCCATGGCCATGGGCTCCTCGGGACCGACGGGCTCCGCGCCCGTTCTGTCCGACGCCGAGCTCGTCCAGCGGGCCGCCCGGTACGTCTGCGGGGCCACCGCCGCCGCGATCAGCCCGGCCCAGGCCTACCGGATACTCGTCGACGCACACGCCTACGCCGGTGCCGGTGCGGGCCTGAACGCCCCGCACCACTCGGCGGCCTCCCCGTTTCCCATGGGCGTGGCCGCCCTGCTGCCGTCCCTGCCGATGCTGCTCGTCCACGTCCTGGCCGCCCTCGCCACGGGCTGGGTGCTGCGACGCGGCGACCTGGCCCTGCTGCGGCTGATCGAACTGTCGGCGCACGGAGTCGCCGAGACCGCGCTCGTACGGTCCCTGCGCGGGGCGCTCGCCCTGGTGCGCGCCCTGTGCGCCGGGCTGCCCACGGCGGCCGGTACCGGCCCGCGCCTGCCGCGCACCGCCGACTCCGCGCCCCTCACCCCCCACACCACCGCACTCCAGCACACGGTGATCCGCCGCGGCCCGCCGGCCGCCGCCGCACTCGCCCTCGCTGCCTGACGCGACGCGACCACCACCCCACCGAGCGGGCTTCCGCCGGGGGAGCGGCCGCCGTCGTGCGGCACGCGCGCGCGTGCCCGTCCGGCGGGAACACCACTGGTCCCGCTCCGCACGCGCACCCCCACACACCGGAACCCACTCGAAGCGGAGTGCACCCCTTATGAAGGCTTCCCGACTCGTCGCCACCGCCGCCGTCGCCGGCTCGGCCGTCCTCGCCCTGTCCGCCCCCGCGTTCGCACACGTCACCGTGCAGCCCGAGGGCGCCGCCGCCAAGGGCGGCTACGCCGTCGTCGACTTCAAGGTCCCCAACGAGCGCGACAACGCCTCCACCACCAAGGTCGAGGTCAACTTCCCGACCGACCACCCGCTGGCCTCCGTGATGCCGCAGCCGGTGCCCGGCTGGAAGGTCGACGTCACCAAGTCGCAGCTGGACAAGCCGCTGGAGATGCACGGCAAGAAGATCTCCGAGGCCGTCACCAAGGTCACCTGGACCGCCGACGGCAAGGGCATCGAGCCCGGCTTCTTCCAGAAGTTCCCCGTCTCCGTCGGCACGCTGCCGGAGGACGCCGACCAGCTCGTCTTCAAGGCGATCCAGACGTACTCCAACAAGGAGGTCGTGCGCTGGATCGAGGTGCCGCAGAAGGGCCAGGAGGAGCCCGACAACCCGGCGCCGACGCTTCAGCTGACCGCGGCCTCGGGCGGTGACGGGCACGACGCGTCGGCCAAGGACACCACCGACACCAAGCCCGCCGCCCAGACCACCGCCGCCGACTCCGCCAAGAGCGGCAGCGACACCACCGCCCGCGTCCTCGGCATCGTCGGCATCCTCGTCGGCGCGGCCGGCGTGGCCTACGGCGTACTCGCCGGCCGCAGGCGCACCACCGCCTGATCCGCGGCCAGTCCGTCACGCGCTCCGGGGGTCGTGCCACTCCCGCGTACGGCCCCCGGTGCGCGCCGGAGTTCTCACATCTGGGACATTTCTCTATGCACAACAAGACCTTCGTCGCGGCCGCGCTGCTCGCCGCGGCCACCATGACCCTCTCCGCCTGCGACAGCGGAGACGACGGCAGGAAACCCGTCGCCGTCGTCTCCGAGGACACCTCGCAGAAGGCCGCGACCGTCCTCGACCAGCCGTTCGAGAAGCCGGACCTGGTCCTCACGGACACCCAGGGAAAGAAGTACGACCTCCGCGAGGAGACCTCCGGCCACCCGACGCTCGTCTACTTCGGCTACACCCACTGCCCCGACGCCTGCCCGCTGACCATGAGCAACATCGCGGTCGCCAAGAAGGCGCTGCCCAAGGCCCAGCAGGACGACCTGCGCGTGGTGTTCGTCACGACCGACCCCGACCGCGACACCCCGGCCGAACTCGGCAAGTGGCTCAAGATGATCGACCCGCAGTTCATAGGACTGACCGGCGACTTCTCCACCATCCAGGCCGGCGCGCGTACGCTCGGCATCTCCATCGAGCCGACCACGAAGGACAAGAACGGCAAGCTCGTCTCGATGCACGGCACCCAGGTGATCGCCTTCTCGCCGAAGACCGACGCCGGATACGTCCTCTACGGCGAGGACGCCACCGTCGACGACTACACCAAGGACCTCCCCAGGATCGTCAAGGGGGAGAACCCGTGAGGCGGCAGGCAGCGGCGGCCGTGCTCGTGGCCGCGGCCCTGACCGGCACCGCCCTGCTGACCGGCTGCGGCGCGTCCTCGGACACCGGCGGCACGAAGGCCGACCTCTCCGTCCACTCCGCCTACATGCCCCAGCCCGTCTCGGCCTCCATGGCGGCCGGCTTCCTGACCATAGAGAACAAGGGCGGCGCCAAGGACGAACTCACCTCGGTCACCAGCGCCGAGGCCGAGGACGTCACCGTGCACCAGACGGCCGGCGGGGTCATGACGGAAGCCGGCCCCCTGACCGTCCCCGCCCACGGCCGCCTCGTGTTCAAGAGCGGCGGCAACCACCTGATGTTCGACCAGTTGAAGCGCGCGCCCCGGCAGGGCCAGACGGTCCCCGTCGAACTGCACTTCGCCGAATCCGGCACCGTCAAGGTCGAGATGCCGGTGAAATCTGCCACGTACAACCCCGCGACCGGACACTGAGGGAGGGACCACCTTGTCGCAGACCATCGCCCCACGCTTCCGGGCCCTGACGCTGCTGCTCCTGGCCGTCGCCGGCGTGCTCCTCGCCGGAGCCGCCCCGGCCTCCGCGCACGCCGCCCTGACCGGCAGCGATCCGCAGCAGGGGGTGGTGGTCGACAAGGCGCCCTCGCAGGTGTCGCTGACGTTCTCCGAGCAGGTCGCGATGAGCGACGACTCGCTGCGAGTCCTGGACCCCAAGGGCAACCGCGTCGACACCGGGAAGCCCGCCAACGTCAGCGGGACGACGTACGCCGTGCGCCTGCACAGCGGACTGCCGGACGGCACCTACACCGTCGCCTACCAGGTGGTCTCGGCCGACAGCCACCCCGTGGGCGGTGCCTACACCTTCTCCATCGGCGCGCCCTCCAAGACGTCCGCCACGGTCGGCGACCAGACGGTGGGCGGCGGGATCGTCGGCGCGCTCTACGGGGTCGGGCGGTACGTGTCGTACGCCGGCTTCATCGTGCTGGCCGGTGGCGCCGCCTTCGTACTGGCCTGCTGGCAGCGCGGCTCGGGCGTGCGGGCGGTGCAGCGGCTCGTCGTCTCCGGCTGGGTCGCGCTCACCGCGGCCACGCTCGCGCTGCTGCTCCTGCGCGGCTCCTACACCACTTCCGGAAAGATCGGGGACGTCTTCGACCTGACGCTCCTCGGGCAGGTGCTCCAGACCAAGTCCGGGGCGGCCCTCGTGTCCCGGCTGCTGCTGCTCGCGGCGGCGGCGCTGTTCGTCGCGGTGCTCTTCGGGGAGTACCAGAAACGCGCGGACGACGAGAAGCGCGATCTGACCTTCGGGCTCGCGATCGGCGGCACCGTGGTCGCCGTCGGCCTCGCCGCCAGCTGGGCCATGGCCGAGCACGCCTCGACCGGTCTCCAGCCCGGCATCGCGATGCCGGTCGACGTCGTCCACCTGCTCGCCGTGGCCGCCTGGCTCGGCGGGCTCGCCGCGCTCCTGGTCACGCTGTACCGGGCGCCCGCCGAGACCCCGATCGAGCCCGCGGCCGTACGCCGTTTCTCCCGCCTCGCCTTCGGCTCCGTCCTCGCTCTGGTCGCGACCGGCACCTACCAGTCCTGGCGCCAGGTCGGCTCCTGGTCGGCGCTCACCGATACGCGCTACGGACAGTTGCTCCTCATCAAGATCGCTCTGGTGCTGCTGATGGTCGGCATCGCCGCCACGTCCCGCCGCTGGACGGGCCTCTTGGCAGAGACGGCCACCACGAAGGCGTCGGCCAAGGCACGCGCGAAGGTCGCGGCGGCCGCGGGCAGGAAGTCCGGTTCGGACGCGACGACCGGGGCCGGCGCCGACTCGAAGACCGGATCCGGGAAGGGCGGGGCCGGGAAAGCAGCTGGTAAGGCCGAGGCGGGGAAAGCGGGCGCCGGGAAGGCGGCCGCCGGTGGGAAGGACGCGGCCAAGGGGAAGACCGGTGGCAAGGCGCAGCCCGGTGGCAAAGCGGCGAAGGGGGAGGCCGCGCGGCGCGCCGCCCAGCTCGCCCGGCAGCAGGCCGCCGTGGACACCGCGCGGCAGAAGCGGCTGCGGGACGCCGACCCCCACCGCTTCGGGCTGCGTCGGTCCGTCCTGATGGAGGCCGGTGTCGCCGTCGTGCTGCTCGTCGTCACCACCGTGCTGACGCAGACCGAACCGGGGCGCACGGAGACCGAGGCCAAGGCCGCCACGTCGTCCTCCTCGTCCTCTTCCTCGTCCTCCGCGGCGGGCGCCGTCACGCTCGACATGCCCTTCGACACCGGCGGCAAGGACGGCAAGGGCGTCGTACGGATCGACATCGACCCCGCGCGCGTGGGCGGCAACGAGTTGCACATCTTCGCCCTCGGGACCGACGGGCGTCTCCGCGACGTCGCCGAGCTCAAGATCTCCTTCACCCTGGCCACGAAGAACATCGGGCCGCTCCCGGTGACCCCGGAGCACGTCACCACCGGACACTGGGTGGCGAGCGGAGTGCAGATCCCCATGGCGGGCGACTGGAAGGTCGAAGCGACCGTGCGGACCTCCGACATCGACCAGGTGTCCGTCACCAAGAACGCGCAGATCGGCTGAACCGCACCATGACCGACCAGTCCACCCCGGAGACCACCTCCTCCAAGTCCGCGCGCGCGGCGACCGCGCCCGCGTCGGCCGGCACCGGAGCCGGAGCCGGAGCCGGAGCCGGCGTGTCGCGACGGCGGCTGCTCGGCACCGCCGGAGCCACCGGACTCGTCCTCGGCGCGGCCGGCGCCGGCCTCGGCTACAGCGCGGCGCCCGCCGGTGCCACCCCGCTCACCTCGCTCGGCGCCGACCGGGCGATGTTTCACGGGAAACATCAGCCCGGCATCACCGACGCCCTCCAGGCCCGCGGCCATCTCGTCGCCTTCGACCTCGTGCCCGGAGCGGGCCGCAGGGAGGCCGCCGCGCTGCTGCGCCGCTGGTCGGCGACGGCCGAGCGGCTGATGGCGGGTGAACCGGCCCCGCACGACGACACCGACGTGGCACAGGACGCGGGGCCCTCGGCGCTGACGGTCACCTTCGGTTTCGGCCGCTCCTTCTTCGACCGTACGGACCTGAGCCGGCAGCGGCCCGGCGCTCTCGACCCGCTGCCCGACTTCTCCTCCGACCGGCTCGACCAAGCACGCAGCAACGGCGATCTGTGGGTGCAGATCGGCGCCAACGACGCGCTGGTCGCCTTCCACGCCCTGCGCGCCCTCCAGAAGGACGCGGGCGGCGCCGCCCGCGTCCGCTGGCAGATGAACGGCTTCAACCGCTCCCCCGGAGCCACCACGCGGCCCATGACGGCCCGCAACCTGATGGGGCAGATCGACGGCACCCGCAACCCGAAGCCCGCCGACCCGGACTTCGACCAGCGCCTCTTCGTGCCCGCGAACGGCGAGCCCGCCTGGATGGCGAACGGCTCCTACGTCGTCGTACGCCGTATCCGGATGCTCCTGGACGACTGGGAGAAGCTGCCGCTCACCCAGCAGGAGGACGTCATCGGGCGCCGCAAGTCCGACGGGGCGCCGCTCAGCGGCGGCTCCGAGACGACCGCGATGGACCTGGAGAAGACCGGCAAGGACGGCACGTACGTCGTCCCGGTCAACGCCCACGCCCGGATCACCCGGCCCGACCAGAACGGGGGCGCGGCCATGCTCCGGCGCCCCTTCTCCTACCACGACGGCTTCGACACCGACGGCACTCCGGACGCGGGCCTGCTGTTCATCTGCTGGCAGGCGGACCCGCTGCGCGGCTTCGTGCCGGTGCAGCGCAAGCTGGACCGCGGCGACGCGCTGTCGGCGTACGTACGGCACGAGGCGAGCGGTCTCTTCGCGGTCCCGGGCGGGGCTGCGAAGGGCGAGTACGTGGGGCAGCGGCTCCTGGAGGGGTGAGCACCGCGGGAGGCGGCGGGATCGCACCCGTCACACCCGGGGAATCACACCCGTCACACCCGGTTCACCCGCGGGAGGGGCGTCCGTGAGACACGCGAGCCGGGTTCCGCCGCGGCGATTAGGGTGAGGTCATGCCAGCGAGCTACGCGTATCTCGGCCCCGAGGGCACCTTCACCGAAGTCGCCCTGCGCACCCTTCCCGAGACGGCCACCCGGGAACTGGTCCCGTACGTGTCCGTGCAGTCGGCACTGGACGCCGTCCGGGTCGGCGAGGCCGAGGCCGCTTTCGTGCCGATCGAGAACTCCGTCGAGGGCGGCATCACCACCACGCTCGACGAGCTGGTCGCGGGCCAGCCGCTGATGATCTACCGCGAGGTACTGCTGTCGATCACCTTCGCGCTGCTGGTCAGGCCCGGTACGACACTGTCGGACATCAAGACGGTCACCGCTCACCCGGCCGCCCAGCCGCAGGTGCGCAACTGGCTCTCGGCGAACCTCCCGGACGCCGTCTGGGAGTCGGCCGCCTCGAACGCGGACGGCGCCCGCCTGGTCCAGGAGGGCCGCTACGACGCCGCGTTCGCCGGTGAGTTCGCCGCCGCGCGGTACGGGCTCGTGCCCCTGGAGACGAACATCCACGACGCGGAGAACGCACAGACACGGTTCGTGCTGGTCGGCCGGCCCGCGCGGCCCGCCGCGCCGAGCGGCACGGACAAGACGTCCGTGGTGCTGTGGCAGCGCGACGACCATCCCGGCGGGCTGCGCGACCTGCTCGGCGAGTTCAGCACCCGCGGTATCAACCTGATGCTGCTCCAGTCCCGTCCGACCGGCGCCGGCATCGGCAACTACTGCTTCTGCATCGACGCCGAGGGCCACATCACCGACCGCCGGATGGCGGAGGCCCTGATGGGGCTCAAGCGGATCTGCCTCCAGGTCCGCTTCCTGGGCTCGTACCCGCGGGCGGACGCCGACGCGGCGGACCTGCGGCCTCGGCTGACCGGGACCTCGGACGAGGAGTTCGTGGCGGCGGCGGACTGGGTGGCACGCTGCCAGGACGGTCGTTTCTAGCCGGTCGCGCCGATTCCGGCCGGTGCTGCCTGCGGATGCTCGTTGTCCACAGGAGTTATCCACACCCTCCCGTCCTCGGCCCTCTCGACCTGGGGACAAGTCGACACCCAATGGGGACTCGGTCGACAAATCGGCCTTCAGCATCCAAGAGCGGCCGGGGGCGCACAGGTCACCCTTCGTCCACCTGTCTCCTTTGGTTCATCTTTTGGGGCGACCCCTTTCCACCCGAAAGTGGGCACCCTGGCGCATCGAGACGGGAATTCCTCCGTCCGCAGCACGCTTCCGGAGTGATCAATTCCGAAATCCACAGATCTTCCACACAGCCTGTGGAAAACTCTCCGCGAACTGTGGATCCCTGTGGACAACTCGACCCCAAGTCCCGTTCCGCACAAGGGAATCAGGTCAACCCGGCGCCCGCCACCTGCCTCGTTCCAGGGAGACGGGTCTCCATTATTGACACGGGAGGCAATTCCCCCATAACGGCACGTACGGCATGGTTCGGAATACTGAGTCGTGGGGTGGAACGTCGCACCGGTAGCCTTGAGCGCGTG
Organism: Streptomyces sp. NBC_01788; assembly: GCF_035917575.1. Classification (GTDB taxonomy): domain Bacteria; phylum Actinomycetota; class Actinomycetes; order Streptomycetales; family Streptomycetaceae; genus Streptomyces. The sequence goes on from NZ_CP109090.1 coordinate 3,961,611, forward strand.
ATTGACCTTCGTCTGCTCCGTGAGGACCCCGACCGTGCGCGCGCCTCGCAGCGTGCCCGTGGAGAGGACGTCGCGCTCGTCGACTCCCTCCTGTCTGCCGACGAGCGACGCAGGTCGTCCGGCGTCCGCTTCGACGAGCTGCGCGCCGAGCAGAAGGCGCTGGGCAAGCTCATCCCCAAGGCCTCGGGTGACGAGAAGGCCGAGCTGCTGAAGCGGGCGGGCGCGCTCGCCGCCGACGTCAAGACCGCCGACGCCGAGCGCGACGCGGCCGACGCCGAGACCCAGGAACTCATCCTCCGGCTCGGCAACCTCATCCACCCCGACGTGCCCGTCGGCGGCGAGGAGGACTTCGTCACGCTGGAGACGCACGGCACGATCCGCGACTTCGCCGCCGAGGGCTTCGAGCCCAGGGACCACCTGGAGCTGGGCCGGCTCCTCGGCGCGATCGACGTGGAGCGCGGCGCGAAGGTCTCCGGCTCACGCTTCTACTTCCTCACCGGTGTCGGCGCCCTGCTGGAGCTGGCGCTGGTGAACGCGGCGATCGCCCAGGCCACCGCGGCCGGCTTCACGCCGATGCTGACCCCCGCGCTGGTCCGCCCCCAGTCGATGGCGGGCACGGGCTTCCTCGGCCAGGCGGCCCAGGACGTCTACCACCTCGACAAGGACGACCTGTACCTGGTCGGCACCTCCGAGGTGCCGCTGGCGGCGTATCACATGGACGAGATCATCGACGCCGAGCGCCTGCCGCTGCGGTACGCCGGGTTCTCGCCGTGCTTCCGCCGCGAGGCCGGCTCGCACGGCAAGGACACCAAGGGCATCTTCCGTGTCCACCAGTTCGACAAGGTCGAGATGTTCTCCTACGTCCACCCCGAGGAGTCGCAGGAGGAGCACCGGCGGCTGCTGGAGTGGGAGAAGCAGTGGCTGACCTCGCTGGAGCTGCCGTTCCGTGTGATCGACGTCGCCTCGGGCGACCTGGGCGCCTCTGCCTCGCGCAAGTTCGACTGCGAGGCGTGGGTTCCGACTCAGGACAAGTACCGCGAGCTGACCTCGACCTCGGACTGCACCGAGTTCCAGTCCCGCCGGCTCCAGATCCGCTTCCGTGACGGCAAGGCGGTCCGCCCGCTGGCGACGCTCAACGGCACGCTGTGCGCCGTCCCGCGCACGATCGTCGCGATCCTGGAGAACCACCAGCAGGCCGACGGTTCCGTGCGGGTGCCGGAGGTGCTGCGTCCCTACCTCGGCGGCCGGGAGGTTCTGGAAGCGGTGGCCAAGTGAGACCCGTCGCCGGGCCGTTCCCCTACAAGCTGATCGCGACCGACCTCGACGGGACGCTTCTGCGCTCCGACGGGTCGGTCTCCCGGCGCACCCGTGAGGCGCTCGCCGCGGCCACCGCGGCGGGTGCCGCGCATCTCGTCGTCACCGGCCGCGCTGTGCCCTGGACCCGGCACGTCCTGGACGACCTCGGCTACCGAGGCCTCGCCGTCTGCGGCCAGGGCGCCCAGGTGTACGACGCCGGGGAGCACCGTCTGCTGACCTCGGTGACCCTGGACCGGCAACTGGCGGCGGTGGCCCTGGCCAAGATCGAGGCGGAGGTCGGTCCGCTGTATCTGGCGGCGAGCCGCGACGGCCTGGACGGCGAGGTGCTGGTCGGTCCCGGCTACGCGGCGGGCCCGCTTCCGGCGACGCCGTTCACGGACGTCGCGGATCTGTGGAGCGCGCCCCTCAACAAGATCTACATCCAGCACCCGGACCTCACGGACGACGAACTGGCCGACGTGGCCCGCCGGACCGCCGGCGGTTTCGTCTCGGTCACCATGGCCGGCGAGGGCATCGTCGAACTGCTGCCGCTGGGCCTGTCCAAGGCGACGGGGCTTTCGCTGGCCGCGCGGCGGCTGGGTCTGAAGGCGGCGGACGCCATCGCCTTCGGCGACATGCCCAACGACATCCCGATGTTCGCCTGGGCGTCGCGGGGCGTGGCGATGGCCAACGCCCACGAGGAACTGAAGGCGGTCGCGGACGAGGTGACGGCCTCGAACGACGAGGACGGCATCGCGGTCCTGCTGGAGAAGCTGGCGGGCTGAACCTTCGGTCTCGGCGGAGGATGCACGGATCGAACGTGCGCGGGGGTGACCCCGACCGCGGCTTGAACCAAGCCGGTGCCTTGCCACTCGGCCAATCCTCCGGGTGGGCGGCCCACGCGAAGGGATTCGCGTGCTCGAAGCGGCCGCCCCGGGCAGCTCCCCGTGCGGAGCGGGCTCGACGGAGCCGGTAGTTACTCCGGAGCCCGCCGCGGGCTGCCCTGTCGGGAGCTCGGCGTACTGCCGTGCATCGGCATCGCCCAGCTCCTCTCCCAGAACGTGGCGCCGGCACGATCCGGCGCGGTGAACACCACCACTGTGCCGCTACGGCGGCCTCGGCGCCACCGAATTACCGGGCGCCCCGGGCCTCTTCACCCGCGCCGCCACCGACGCCGTCGGGCCTTGCTGAAGAACCATCCGGCGGGCGGCTCGTCGGAACGCCACGGCTGGGGCTCGGGCTCCTCGCGCCGCCAGCGCGCGGCGAGCATCCGCGCCCGGGCGGAGGGCTCGGCGGTCCCGGCGCCCCGTATGAAGTCGGCGTCCAGGACGACGTCGTCCCACGTGTCCCCGGTCGCCTCCCGGCCCTCGCTCTCCGGCACGTCGCCCGCCATCACATCCTCCTGCCGCTTCATCCGGTTTGCCCAGTGTGCCCGGGTGGAGGTGAAGCCTCCGTCAAGGCCGGGCAGGACCGCCCGGCCTTGAGCGGATGCCTCGCTACTCCTCGCCTGCGAGGGTCAGCGACCGCAGTTTCTGTCCGGCGTACCAGGTGGCCAGGACGGTCACCACCACCAGCAGCACGGTCGCCGTCGGCAGCCCGACGTCGGAGGTGACCATGTCCCCGCCGGAGACCTTGTGCGCCACGGCCAGCGCCCACTGCTGGACGCTCAGCGTGCGCGCCCCGGCCACCAGGGAGCCGAACAGCGCCTCCCAGACCAGCGCGTAGACGAGCCCGAAGACCACCGCGTGCCGGGAGACCGTGCCCAGCAGGAGGAAGAGGGCCGCGTAGGCGATGGAGGCGACCAGCGCGGCCACCGTGTAGGCGACGGCGATCTGCTGTCCGTTGCCGTTGAGGATCAGCCCGGCGACCAGGGTCGGCAGCGCGGAGAAGACCATGGTCACCGCGATCGCCACGATCAGCTTGGTGAAGATGATCGTCGGCCGCTTGAGCGGTTTGGACAGCAGGTACACCACCGAGCCGTCGTCGATCTCCGGTCCGATCGCTCCGGTGCCGGCGATGACGCCGATGATCGGCACCATGGTGGCGAGCGCGAACCCGCCCAGGACGTTCACCGTGGTCTGGTCGTCGGCTCCGGCGAGGGCGCGGACGGCCGTGGCGATCACGATCAGCAGCAGCGGCAGCGCGCCGAGGATGAGGGCCCGGCGACGGCCGAGCAGGGCCCGGTAGGTGAGCCGGGCGACTGTGGGGTCGTACATTTTCGGCCTCCTACGCCGCGACCAGATACGAGAAGACGGACTCGAGGGACTCGTCGGAGGGCGAGACCGTGTGCAGCCGGATGCCGTGGTCGCGGGCGACCCGCGGCAGCAGGGTCGTGAACCGGCCGAAGTCGACGGCCTGGACGCGCAGCGCGCCCTCGGCGAGATCGACCTCGATGCCGGACGTCGACGGGTCGGCGATCAGCGCGGCCGCCAGTGCCCGGTCGTCGCTGGAGCGCACCAGGTAGCGGTGCGGCCGGTCGGTCATCAGGCGGCGGATCCTGCGGAAGTCGCCGCTGGCGGCGTGCCGTCCGGCGACCACGACCTCGATGTGCCAGGCGAGTTGTTCGACCTCCTCCAGGATGTGGGAGGAGAACAGCACGGTGCGGCCCTCGTCACCCATGCGCCGCAGCAGGTCCATCAGCTGCATGCGCTGGCGCGGGTCCATGCCGTTGAACGGCTCGTCGAGCAGGAGCAGCGAGGGGTCGTGGACCAGCGCGGAGGCCATCTTCACGCGCTGGCGCATGCCCTTGGAGTAGGTGGAGATCTTCCGGTCCTGCGCGTACTCCATCTCAACCGTGGCGAGCGCCTTCTGGGCGGCCCTGGCGCCCAGGCCGTGCAGTTCGGCGTTGGCGACGACGAACTCGCGGCCGGTGAGGAAGTCGTACATCGCCTCCCGCTCGGGGACGATGCCGATGTGCTCGTAGATCTTCTCGTTGCGCCACACCGCCTGCCCGTCGAGGGTGACCGTGCCGGTGGAGGGGGCAAGGAAGCCGGCCATCATGTTGATCAGCGTGGACTTTCCGGCGCCGTTGGGGCCGAGCAGCCCGGTGACGCCGGGGCCGATCGTCATGGTGATGTCGTTGACGGCGACCACGTTGCCGAACCAGCGGGAGACGTGGTCGATGCTGAGGGTCGTCACAGTCCCACCTTCTTGTAGCGGCGCAGCAGGAGACCGTACGCGGCGGCGATGACGCCGAGGGCGACGAGGACGTGGACGACGCCCTGTCCGCTGCCCGGGCCGACACCGCCGGGGGCCGAGGAGGTCGCGCCCAGGAAGGCGGTCTGCACGCCGTCGACGAGGGTGACCGGTGAGAACAGGCCGATCCAGGGGATGGCGCCGGAGTTGTTCCGGACCTCCGCGATGGCCTGGAGGGTGGAGACGGCGCCGTAGGAGATGACCAGCACGGCGATCACGGCGGCGATGCCGAAGCCGCGCCGCGGGGTGACGGCGGCGATGACGAGGGCGATGCCGGCGAAGAGCAGTGAGAGCAGTGCCACGGAGACGACTCCCTCGGCGAATCCCTTGGTCTGGTCGGCGAAGTCCATCTTGGCCAGCAGCGCGCCCACGTAGAGCACGAGCAGCGGGGCGGCAGTCAGGATGAACAGCGCGGAGGCCAGCGCCGCGTACTTGGCGCGCACGTAGTCGGCGGTCTCGATGGGGCGTGAGAAGTACAGCGGCACGGTCTTGAAGCGCAGGTCGCGCGAGACGGACTGGGGTGCCTGCGAGGCGACGTACAGGCTGATGACTCCCTGCATGATGATGGCGTAGCGCGTGTACTCGATGGGCAGGTCCTTGGCCTTGGTGGCGACCGCGACGGCGACGATGATGGCCGCGGGCACGCACATCACCACGAACAGCAGCATCGGCAGCACCTTGGACTTCACCGAGCGGCCGAGGCCGTAGGCGCCGCGCAGGGACTGTGAGTACAGCGAGCGGCGGGCGTAGGCGCGGCCGAGGCGGGGGCCGTCGTAGCTGCGGTAGCCGATGTTGTGGATGCGGGTCTGGTCACCCGTGGGCGTTGCCGCGGTGTGTTCAACCGCCATGGCCGACCGCCTCCTTCCCCTGTGCGTCGTGCTGTTCGTCGCTGTCCCGGAAGACCTCCGAGATGTGGTGGCGTCGCTGCTCCATGCGCACGAGGCCGAGGCCGAGGTCCACGATCACGTCCCGCACCAGGTCGTAGGTCTCCTCGCCCTGGGCGGTGAGCAGCAGGACGTGTCCCGCGCCCGGCAGGCCGGTGCTGTCCTGTGTCTCCACCCCGCGCGCGTGGAGCGCTTCGCGCACCGCGCGGGTGCCGTCCGGGTGCTCGTCGCTGTCGGTGACCTCGATGGCGAGGGTCGTCGTGGTCTGGGTGAAGTCGGTGGTGGAGCTGGAGCGCAGGAGCTTGCCGCCGTCGACGACGACCACGTGGTCGCAGGTGCGCTCCAGTTCACCCAGGAGGTGGGAGGTGACCAGGACGGAGATGCCGAAGTCGGTATGGATGCGGCGGATCAGGCCGAGCATGTCGTCGCGGCCGACCGGGTCGAGGCCGTTGGTCGGCTCGTCGAGGAAGACCAGCTGCGGGTCGTGCACCAGGGCTTGGGCGAGCTTCACGCGCTGCTTCATACCCGTGGAGTAGCCGCCGATGGGGCGGTAGCGCTCCTCGTACAGGCCGACGTGGCGGAGGGTGTCCGCGGTGCGCTCGCGCGCGGCGGTCGGGGGCAGGCCGGACATGCGCGCCATGTGGACGACGAACTCGGTGGCCGAGACGTCCGGCGGCAGGCAGTCGTGCTCCGGCATGTAGCCGACGCGCTCACGGATGGCGGCGCCCTCGGTGGCGACGTCGAGGCCGAGCACCTCGGCGCGGCCCTCGGTGGCGGGGGACAGACCCAGCAGGATCTTGATGAGTGTGGACTTGCCGGCTCCGTTGGCGCCGACGAGTCCGGTCACACCCGGTCCGACGTCCACGGAGAGCCGGTCAAGCGCGGTCACCCGTGGGAACCGCTTGCTCAGGCTTTCGGTCGCGATCACAGTCACGTCTTCGACGGTAGTGATCCGGACCACGCCGGTCGTCAGACCCCAGAGCCGTCTTCAGGTCCCCCTCGAGTATTACGGGGACCCTAGGGGGTGGACCCTGGGGACCGGGCGGCCCACGGAGTTCCGCCACCCGGACCGCATTGTTGACGCCTGGTCTAACAAGTGTCAGAGTCGCCAGGACCACAGCACGGGCACGGCACAGGCACAGGCACAGGCACAGGCGGCAGTCGATCCGACCCGGGCGGAGGAGAAGTGACGACGCTGAAGGGCGCGCGGGAGCGCTGGGTGCGCACGGGCGGGGTCGAGCTGTGCGTGGCCGAACTGGGCGATGCGGGGCAGCCCACGGTCGTCCTGGTGCACGGCTATCCGGACAGCAAGGAGGTCTGGTCCGAGGTCGCCGAGCACCTCGTCGGCCGCTTCCACGTCGTGCTCTACGACGTCCGCGGACACGGCCGCTCCACCGCGCCGCGGCCCCTGCGCGGGGGCTTCACCCTCGACAAGCTGACCGACGACTTCCTGGCGGTCGCGGACGCGGTGAGCCCGGACAGGCCGGTGCACCTGGTGGGCCACGACTGGGGCTCGGTGCAGGCCTGGGAGTTCGTCAGTGTCCGGCGCACCGAGGGCCGGATCGCCTCCTTCACCTCGGTGTCCGGCCCCTCCCTCGACCACTTCGGCCACTGGATCGCCGGGCGCGTCAGGCGCCCCACCCCGCGCCGGGCAGTCCAGCTCCTCGGCCAGGGCGCCAAGTCCTGGTACGTGTACCTGCTGCACACGCCGAGGCTGCCCGAGCTGGCCTGGCGCGGCCCGCTCGGCAAACGCTGGCCCGGCATTCTGCGGCGCATCGAGAAGATCCCCGGCGACGACTACCCGACCTCCTCGCTGCCCCGGGACGCGGCCCACGGCGCCTGGCTGTACCGGGACAACGTGCGAGCCCGGCTGCGCGGACCACGGGCGGACGCCCACGCGCACGCGCCGGTGCAGCTCATCACCCCGCTCGACGACGCCTTCCTCTCGGAGTGCCTGTACGACGGCCTGGAGCAGTGGGCCCCCGGCCTGGTGCGCCGCACGCTTCCCGCCGGCCATTGGGTCCCGCGCACCCGGCCCGACCAACTGGCGGCCTGGATCACCCAGTTCGTCACGGCCACCGAGAGCGGGCAGCCGCAGCCGGCCGCCACCGGGAAGTACGCCGATCGCTTCGCCGGGCAGCTCGTGCTGGTCACCGGCGCGGGCAGCGGCATCGGACGGGCCACGGCGACGCCTTCGCCCGGGCAGGCGGGCGCGTGGTGGCCGTCGACCGGGACGCCGAGGCCGCGACCCGCACCGCCGAGCAGTCCCGGCAGCTCGGGGCTCCGGCCGCCTGGGCCGAGGCAGTGGACGTCTCCGACGAGCAGGCCATGGAGAAGCTGGCCGGGAAGGTCCATGCCGAGTACGGAGTGGTGGACGTCCTGGTGAACAACGCGGGCGTCGGCCTGTCCGGCTCGTTCTTCGACCACACCCCCGAGGACTGGCGGAAGGTCCTCGACGTCAATCTGTGGGGAGTGATCCACGGCTGCCGCCTGTTCGGGAGGCGGATGGCCGAGCGGGGCCAGGGCGGACACATCGTCAACACCGCGTCCGCGGCGGCGTACCAGCCGTCGAAGGCCCTGCCCGCCTACAGCACCTCCAAGGCGGCGGTGCTGATGCTGAGCGAGTGCCTGCGCGCGGAACTGGCAGGGCGGGGGATCGGCGTCACGGCGGTCTGTCCCGGCTTCGTCGATACCGCCATCACGTCCACGGCGCACTTCACGGGCGTCGACACGGAGGAGCAACAGCGGCGCAGACAGCGCGCGGCCCGCCTCTACGGGCTGCGCGGTTACCCGCCGGAGAAGGTGGCCGACGCGATCCTGCGCGCGGTGGTGCGCGACGAGGCGGTGGTGGCGGTGACGCCGGAGGCCCGTCTCCTGCGCGCCATGTCCCGCTTCAGCCCGCGGGCTCGACGCCGGCTCGCGCGGGCGAAACCACCGCTGGGTACCGCGGATCCGGGCCAACGCGTCTGAATCGGCGGCCAGTTGTCCACAGGTATGGGCCCCCGGCCTGTGGACAACATCACTTTGCTGTGGATCAAACCTCGCGGGCGAAAATGACCTGCGTGATCCGCGTCTCTCCCAGCATGCTGGTGGCATGGACGAAAGACGCACCGTGAAGGTGTCGAAGTACCTCGCCAAACACCTTCGCCACCAGCCCGAGAGGATCGGGCTCACACTCGACGAGGGCGGCTGGGTCGAGATCGACGCACTGATCACGGCGGCGTCCGCGCACGGTTTCCGGTTCACCCGCGAGGAACTGGACCACGTGGCCGCCACCAACGACAAGCGGCGCTTCGCGATCGAGGGCAGCCGCATCCGCGCCAGTCAGGGCCACACCATCGATGTCGACCTCGGGCTGCCGGCCGCGACGCCGCCGCCGTACCTCTACCACGGGACCGTGGCCGGCAGGCTGGAGGCGATCCGCAGCGAGGGGCTTCGGCCGATGAACCGGCACGACGTGCACCTCTCGCCCGACCGCGAGACCGCGACCCGCGTCGGCGCCCGCCGTGGCCGCCCGGTCGTCCTCTCGGTGGACGCGGCCGCCATGCACCGCGACGGTCATGTCTTCCATGTCAGCGCCAACGGGGTGTGGCTGACACAGTCCGTGCCGCCCCGGTACCTGCGGTTTTCCGAGACTCGCTGACCGTCTCGGTCCACGGCCGCCGGCCACCCACGGTGACCGTTTCACGTGAAACACCCGCGAGTGTCTAGGCTCGGGTCCATGAGTCTGCGCCTGAGCACCGTGATCCTTCCGTATCGCCGCTGGCACGAGGGCGGCCGTTCTGCATGGACACGTGCCGAACAGCTCGGCTTCCACGCCGCCTACACCTACGACCACCTGTCCTGGCGCAGCTTCCGCGACGGCCCGTGGTTCGGGGCCGTGCCGACACTGACCGCCGCCGCGGCCGTGACGGAGCGGATGCGGCTGGGCACCCTCGTGACCTCGCCGAACTTCCGGCACCCGGTCACTCTCGCCAAGGAGCTGATCTCCCTCGACGACATCTCCGGGGGCAGGATCACGCTCGGCATCGGCGCGGGCGGCACCGGCTTCGATGCCACCGCTCTCGGGCAGGAGCCTTGGACGCCACGGGAGCGGGCCGACCGCTTCGCCGAGTTCGTCGCGCTGCTCGACCAGTTGCTGACCGAGGACGCGGTGTCGTACGAGGGCGACTTCTACGCGGCGCACGAGGCGCGCAACATCCCCGGCTGCGCGCAGCGGCCCCGGCTGCCGTTCGCCGTGGCCGCGACCGGGCCGCGCGGGCTGCGGCTCGCCGCACGGTACGGACAGGCCTGGGTGACCACGGGTGACCCGAAGCTCTACGAGAACGGCACGCCGGAGCAGTCCGTCCAGGCCCTTCGCGCCCAGACCGAGAAGCTCGCGGACGCGTGTGCCGCTGCGGGCCGTGACGCCTCCGAGCTCGACAAGATCCTGCTCACCGGATTCACCCCTGACCGCGGTCGTCCGCTGGAGTCCCTGGACGCGTTCGTCGACTTCGCGGGCCGCCACCGGGAGCTGGGATTCACCGAGATCGTGATCCACTGGCCGATCCCCGACTCGGACTTCGCCGCGGACCAGAAGGTCTTCGAGCGGATCGCGATGGAAGCGCCCTCCCAGCTGACGTGACCGATGCAACCCCTCAGATGTGCGAACTCTCGCACGATCGTGCGGACATACAGGCGACAATGACGCGGTGACCTCAGCGACTCGACAGCCAGAGACCCCGGCCTCACCCCAGCTCTCGACCTCGTTCGAGCCGGGGGGCACCCCCGGCGCCCCCAGCGTTCCGCCTCGGCTGATCGCCACCGATCTCGACGGCACCCTGCTGCGCGACGACAAGTCGGTCTCCCCGCGCACGATCGCCGCCCTGGCGGCGGCCGAGGAGGCGGGCATCGAGGTCTTCTTCGTCACCGGCCGCCCGGCCCGCTGGATGGACGTGGTCAGCGACCACGTCCACGGCCACGGTCTGGCGATCTGCGGCAACGGCGCCGCCGTGGTCGACCTGCACGGCGGTCCCGGCGCCCACCGCTTCGTGAAGGTGCGCGAGCTGGCCCGGGACACCGCGCTGGACGCCGTACGGCTGGTGCGCGAGGCGGCTCCGGGCACGGTGTTCGCGGTCGAGCAGACCTACGGCTTCTACCAGGAGCCGGCCTATCCGAAGCTGCACATGGAGCTGCCCGACGTCCTCGCGCCGGCCGAGGAGCTGCTGGCGCCGGGCGGAGTCGGTACCGCCCAGCCGATCCTGAAGATCCTCGCCCACCACCCCACGCTGGACCCCGACGCCTTCCTCGCCGTCGCCCGCCTCGCCGCCGGCGAGCACGTCTCCATCACCCGGTCCAGCCCCAGCGCCCTGCTGGAGATCAGCGGTCCGGACGTCTCCAAGGCGAGCACTCTGGCCCTGTGCTGTGCCGAGCGCGGCATCTCCCAGGAGGAGGTCGTCGCCTTCGGCGACATGCCGAACGACGTCGAGATGCTCACCTGGGCCGGCCGGTCCTACGCCATGGGCAACGCGCACCCCGCCGCCATCGCCGCGGCGTCCGGACGGACGGTCGCCAACAACGAGGACGGCGTCGCGGTCGTCATCGAGCGGTTGCTGGGGGAGCGGCCGTAGCGGGCGGGCCGCCCGCCGGTAGCGGCCCGCGAACGGGCCGCTACCCCACGCCCACCAGCAGCTCCGTCTGCGTCTCCCGTTCGACCATCCGCCGCAGCGGCCCCGGCAGCACGGCCAGTTCCGCGTACGGTCCCCGCTGGACGACGCGCCCCTCGTCGAGGACGATCACCTCGTCCACGGCCGCCAGCCCGGCCAGACGGTGGGTGATGAGCAGCGTCGTACGGCCCTCGGTGGCGGCCAGCAGATCGCCGGTGAGCGCGTCGGCTGTCGCCAGGTCGAGGTGTTCGGCGGGTTCGTCGAGCACCAGCACCGGGAAGTCGGCGAGCAGCGCGCGGGCGAGTGCCAGCCGCTGACGCTGGCCGCCCGACAGCCGGGCACCGTGCTCGCCGACGAGCGTGTCGAGACCGTCGGGCAGGGCGTCGACCCAGCCGAGCAGCCGGGCCCGGGCGAGGGCGTCCCGCAGGTCGGCCTCGGTGGCGTCCTTCTTCGCGAGCAGCAGGTTCTCGCGAACCGAGCTGTCGAAGAGGTGCGCGTCCTGGGCGCACAGCCCGACCAGCCGCCGTACGTCGTCGCCGGCCAGGGCGCCGGCGTCGACGCCGCCGAGGGTGTACGTGCCCGCCTCCGCGTCGAGAAAGCGCAGCAGCACCTGGGCGAGCGTCGTCTTGCCGGAGCCGGACGGCCCGACCACGGCGACCCTGCGGCCCTCCTGGAGCGTCAGGTCGACTCCGGTGAGCGCCGCCCGGTTCTGCCCCGCGTACCGCGCCGTCAGGTCGCTGACGGTGAGCGGGAACGGCGAGGCGGGCGCCGGCAGGGGCCGCTCCGGTTCACGGACGGGCTCGGGGGCGTCCAGGACCTCGTGGACCCGCTCCGCGCTGCGGCGTACCCGGTGCCGGTGGCGTACGGCGAGCGGCATGCCGAGGACCGCTTCGAAGGCGGCGAGCGGGGTGAGGACGACAACGGCCATGGCCACACCGCCGAGCCGCCCGTCGGCGACCGCCTGGGCGCCGACCAGGGCGGCGGCGGCGACGGTCAGTCCGGAGACCAGCGCGGTGAGCCCGTCGCCGAGCGCGGTGGCGGTGGCGGAGCGCGAGTCGATCCGGGTGAGCAGCCGGTCGGCCCGCCGGGTCTCGGCGGTGCGGGCGGGCAAGGCGCCAGCGACGGTCAGTTCGGCGGTTCCGGTGAGCAGTTCGGTGACGCGGGTGGCCAGCGCGCCGCGCGCCGGGGCGAGCCGGTGCTCGGCGCGCCGGGCCACGGACGCAGTGATCAACGGGACGCCTGCCCCGGCCGCGAGCAGGCCGGCCGCGAGCACCGCCCCGGCCTCCGGCAGCAGCCAGGCCGTGAAGGCGACGGTGGCGGCGGACACGGTCAGTGCCGCACCGGCGGGCAGCAGCCAGCGCAGCCAGTAGTCCTGGAGCGCGTCCACGTCGGCGACGAGCCGTGTCAGCAGGTCGCCGCGGCGCATCCGGCGCAGCCCGGCGGGCGCCAGCCGCTCCAGTCTCCGGTGGACGGCGACCCGTGTGTCGGCGAGCATCCGGAGCACCGCGTCATGCGAGACCAGCCGCTCCGCGTACCGGAAGACCGCACGTCCGATGCCGAAGGCCCTGGTCGCCGTGACGGCCACCATCAGGTAGAGCACGGGCGGCTGCTGGGACGCCCGGGAGATGAGCCACCCGGAGGTGGCCATCAGCCCGACCGCGCTGCCGAGCGCCAGGCTGCCCAGCAGCAGGGCGAGGGCGAGCCGGCCACGCCGGGGGCCGGACATGGCCCGCACCCGGGCGAGGACGCCTCGGGCGTCGGCGGTGGCCTCGGGCGCGGATTCGGCCGGATCGGAGGCCGGTCCGGTCTCCTCCGTTCGCACGGAGGGAGTTTCGGCGGCGTGTGCCCGGGCGGTGCGGGTCACGGCCGGCGCCGGCCCGGCGGACTCGGTCCCGTCGAGACGCACGACCCGGTCCGCCACGTCCAGCAGTGCGGGCCTGTGCACCACGAGCAGCACCGTCCGGCCCGAGGACAGCCGCCGTACCGCGTCCACGACTTCCGCCTCGGTCGCTCCGTCCAGGGCGGCCGTCGGCTCGTCGAGCAGCAGGACGGGCCGGTCGGCGAGGAAGGCCCGGGCGAGCGCGAGACGCTGCCGCTGCCCGGCTGAGAGCCCGGCCCCGTCCTCTCCGAGCCGGGTGTCCATCGCCTCCGGCAGCGCGTCCACGAACTCCAGCGCACCGGCGTCGGCGAGCGCCCCGCGCACGGCGGTGTCGTCCGCGTCGGGCCGGGCCAGCCGTACGTTCTCGGCGATCGTTCCCGCGTACAGGTGCGGCCGCTGAGGAACCCAGGCGATGCGCGAGCGCCACTGCTCCAGGTCGACGTCGGCGAGATCGGCTTCCGCGACGCGCACCCGGCCCGTGCTGGGCTTCACGAATCCCAGCAGGACGTTCAGCAGCGTCGACTTGCCCACACCGCTCGGCCCGACGAGCGCGACCGTCTCCCCCGGCCGCACGGAGAAGGACACATCCGTCACCGCGTCCGCGGACCGCCCGGGATAGCGGACGCTGACGCCCTCGAAGGTCAGGGCGCCGGTGGGCACGTCCCCGGTGCCGGACTCGGGTACGGGGGTCTCCAGCACGGCGAAGATCTCCTCGGCGGCCGCCAGTCCCTCCGCCGCCGCGTGGTACTGCGCGCCCACCTGACGCAGCGGCAGGTAAGCCTCGGGCGCGAGCACCAGGATGACCAGTCCGATGTAGAGGTCCATGTCGCCGCTCACGAGCCGCATACCGATCGTCACGGCGACCAGCGCCACCGACAGCGTGGCGAGCAGTTCCAGGGCGAAGGAGGACAGGAAGGCGATCCGCAGCGTGCGCATGGTCGCCCGCCGGTACTCCCCGGTGATCCGCCGGATCGACTCCGCCTGTGCCTTGGCCCGGCCGAACACCTTCAGGGTCGGCAGTCCGGCGACGACGTCCAGGAAGTGGCCCGACAACTGGGACAACAGCCGCCACTGGCGGTCCATGCGGGACTGCGTGGCCCAGCCGATCAGCATCATGAAGACGGGGATGAGGGGCAGGGTGGCGACGATGATGGCCGCGGAGACCCAGTCCTCGGTGACGATCCGGGCGAGCACCGCCACCGGGACGGCCACGGCCAGTCCCAGCTGCGGCAGATAGCGCGAGAAGTAGTCGTCCAGGGCGTCGACACCTCGCGTCGCCAGGGCCACGAGCGAGCCCGTGCGCTGCCCGCTCAGCCAGCCGGGACCGAGCGCCGCCGCACGCTCCAGCAGTCGCCCGCGCAGCTCGGACTTCACCGCCGCGCTCGCCCGGTGCGCGGCAAGCTCGGTCAGCCAGGCGACCAGCGCACGGCCGCAGGCGACGAGGGCCAACAGCAGCAGGGGCGTGCGGAGTTCGGCGACCGGCATCCGGTGCTGGAAGGCGCCCACCACCACCTCGGCGATGAGCATCGCCTGAGCGATGACCAGGCATGCCCCGACGGCGCCCAGTCCGACTACGGCCACCAGGAAGAGCCGGGTGGCACGGGCGTGACGCAGAAGTCGCGGATCAATCGGTTTCATGGAGAACATGCCCTTCGGCCCCGAGGGTGTGTTTCACGTGAAACACACCCTCATCGGACTCAGTGCGCGGGTTCGGCGAGGTGCTGCGTGCCGATCCGCTTGCGGAACACCCAGTAGGTCCACCCCTGGTAGAGCAGGATGATCGGCATGGCGATCCCGGCGCACCAGGTCATGATCTTCAGGGTGTACGGGCTGGACGAGGCGTTGGTGACCGTCAGGCTCCAGTCCGGGTTGAGCGTGGACGGCATGACGTTCGGGAAGAGCGACAGGAACAGCATCGCCACGGCGGCCACGATGGTGACGCCCGACAGCGCGAACGCCCAGCCCTCACGCTTCGCCTGGCTCGCCGCCAGCGCGGACACCAGAGTGACCACCGCCACGACGAGCGCCACCAGACTCCTGCCGTTGCCCGTGTGAGCCTGGGTCCAGAGCAGGAAGGCCAGCGCCGCCACGGCCGTCAGCAGCCCCACGCGCAGGGCCAGCTTCCGCGCCCGCTCGCGGATGTCACCGACGGTCTTCAGGGCCGTGAACACCGTGCCGTGGAAGGTGAACAGCGTCAGGGTGACCAGGCCGCCGAGGAGCGCGTAGGGGTTGAGCAGGTCTCCGACCCCGCCGACGTACTCGAAGTTCCGGTCGATCTTCACACCGTGCACGATGTTGCCGAAGGCCACGCCCCACAGGAAGGCGGGGATCAGCGAGCTCCAGAAGATCGCGTTCTCCCAGTTGCGCTGCCAGTTCTCCTCGGGCCGCTTGACCCGGTACTCGAAGGCGACTCCGCGCACGATCAGGCAGACCAGGATCACGAGCAGCGGCAGGTAGAAGCCGGAGAAGAGGGTGGCGTACCACTCCGGGAAGGCGGCGAAGGTGGCGCCCCCCGCCGTGAGCAGCCAGACCTCGTTACCGTCCCAGACCGGGCCGATGGTGTTGATCAGCACCCGCTTCTCGGGCCGGTTCCGGGCCAGCAGCTTGGTGAGGATGCCGACCCCGAAGTCGAAGCCCTCCAGGAAGAAGTAGCCGGTCCACAGGACGGCGATGAGGACGAACCAGACGTCGTGCAGTTCCATGGCTGTGCAGCTCCCTCGGCCTAGTACGAGAAGGCCATCGGCTTGTCGGCGTCACGCTCGTCGCCGCCGATCTTCGTGGGCGGGTTGAGGTCGGCCTCCGTCAGCTCGGGCGGGCCGGCCTTCACGTACTTCGCCAGCAGCTTGACCTCGATCACGGCGAGGACGGCGTAGAGCAGCGTGAAGACGGTCATCGAGGTGAGGACCTCGCCCTGGGAGACACCGGGGGAGACCGCGTGCCGGGTCTGCAGCACGCCGTAGACGACCCACGGCTGACGGCCCATCTCGGTGAAGATCCAGCCCCAGGAGTTGGCGATCAGCGGGAAGGCCAGCGTCCAGATCGCGATGCGCCAGTACCAGGTGGTCAGCTTCGGGCTGAGCGCCTTGTTCGGCAGCAGCACCAGACGGGGCACCTCGTCGTCGCCGACCCGCAGATGCCGCGGCAGCAGGAACTTCTTGCGGGTCAGCCACAGTCCGGCGAGGCCGATGGCGAAGGACGCCATGCCGAACCCGATCATCCAGCGGAATCCCCAGTACGCGACGGGGATGTTGGGCCGGTAGTCGCCGGGCCCGAACCGCTCCTGCTCGGCCTTGTTGACGTCGTTGATGCCGGGGACGTGGGAGGTGAAGTCGTCGTTGGCCAGGAAGGAGAGCAGGCCGGGTATCTCGATGGCCACCGTGTTGTGGCCCTTGTCCACATCGCCGTAGGCGAAGACCGAGAACGGCGCCGGCGCCTGTCCGTCCCACAGCGCCTCGGCCGCGGCCATCTTCATCGGCTGCTGCTTGAACATGACCTTGCCGAGGACGTCACCGCTGACCGCGGTGAGCAGGCCGGCGATGACGACCGTGACCAGGCCGAGCCGCAGCGAGGTCTTCATCTCGCGCACGTGCTTCTTGCGGGTGAGGTGGTAGGCGGCGATGCCGACCATGAAGGCGCCACCCGTCAGGAAGGCGGCCGAAAGCGTGTGGAAGGCCTGGCTGAGCGCCGTGTTCTGGGTCAGCACCGCCCAGAAGTCGGTGAGTTCGGCGCGGCCCTTGGCCTCGTTGATCCGGTAGCCGACGGGGTGCTGCATCCAGGAGTTGGCCGCGAGGATGAAGTACGCCGACAGGATCGTGCCGAGCGACACCATCCACATGCAGGCCAGGTGGATCCTCTTGGGCAGCTTGTCCCAGCCGAAGATCCACAGTCCGATGAACGTGGACTCGAAGAAGAACGCGATCAGTGCCTCGAAGGCGAGCGGGGCACCGAAGATGTCGCCTACGAAGCGCGAGTAGTCCGACCAGTTCATGCCGAACTGGAACTCCTGCACGATGCCGGTGACCACGCCCATGGCGATGTTGATCAGGAAGAGCTTGCCCCAGAACTTGGTGGCCCTGAGGTACTTCTCCTTCTCTGTGCGCACCCAGGCGGTCTGCAGTCCGGCCGTCAGGGCGGCCAGCGAGATCGTCAGGGGAACGAACAGGAAGTGGTAGACGGTCGTGATGCCGAACTGCCAGCGCGCCAGTGTCTCCGGCGCCAACGCCAGGTTCACGTCGTCACTCTCCTTACGTCACCGCGGTCACGGCGGCGGTTGATCCCGATGTGACCTGCACAACAGGCAACAATCGGCTCGCTTGTGAACGCGTTCACATTCACAAGCAATTATGACCCACCGATTTCCAGACGGGGAAGGGGGTCCCCCCAGAACCCGGGGGGACCCCCTTCTCGCGCGCTCCCACGTCGGCTTCGGCCGGCCGAGGACCGACTCGTCTCCGACCGGATCAGGCCCGACCCGGATCAGGCGCAACCTGATCAGTCCTGACCGGATCGGACATGGCCGGATCAGATCTCCTTGCGGAACGCCTCCGCCGTCTTCAGGAAGATGTCGTTCGCCTCGGCCTCCCCGACGGTCACCCGCACGCCCTCACCCGGGAACGGCCGGACCACCACGCCGGCCCGCTCGCAGGCCTCGGCGAAGGGGACCGTCCGCTCCCCCAGCCGCAGCCACACGAAGTTGGCGTGCGTCTCGGGCACCGTCCAGCCCTGTGCGCGCAGCGCGTCGACCACCCGGTTGCGCTCGCAGACCAGCGAGCCGACCCGGCCCAGCAGCTCGTCCTCGGCGCGCAGCGAGGCGATCGCCGCCTCCTGCGCGAGCTGGCTGACTCCGAACGGCACGGCCGTCTTGCGCAGCGCCGCCGCGACCGGCTCGTGGGCGATGGCGAAGCCGACACGCAGCCCGGCGAGGCCGTACGCCTTCGAGAACGTGCGCAGCACGCAGACGTTCGGCCGGTCGCGGTAGAGCATCACGCCGTCCGGCACCTCGGCGTCGCGGATGAACTCGCGGTAGGCCTCGTCCAGGACCACCAGTACGTCGGATGGCACGCGGTCGAGGAACCGTTCCAGCTCGGCCCGCCGCACCACCGTGCCGGTCGGGTTGTTCGGGTTGCAGACGAAGATCAGACGCGTGCGTTCGGTGATCGCGTCCGCCATCGCGTCCAGGTCGTGCACGTCACCGGGCGTCAGCGGGACCTTCACGGAGGTCGCCCCGCTGATCTGCGTGATGATCGGGTACGCCTCGAAGGACCGCCAGGCGTACATGACCTCGTCGCCGGGGCCGCTGGTGGCCTGGATCAGCTGCTGGGCGACACCGACAGAACCGGTGCCCGTGGCCACGTGCGAGGCCGGCACGGCGAAACGCTCGGCCAGCTCGTTGGTCAGGCCCGTGCACGCCATGTCCGGGTAGCGGTTGAAGGCGGCGGCGGCCGTCGTCACCGTCTCCATGACCCCCGGCAGCGGCGGGTAGGGGTTCTCGTTCGAGGACAGCTTGTACGCCACTGGACCGCCGGCCGCGGCGGGCTTCCCCGGCTTGTAGGTGGGGATACCCTCCAGCTCAGCACGCAGCTTCGGGCTTGTCTCGCTCACCGCAGTCCTCCTCGTGACCACCACCGGCATCCAATACTGCACACCTTAAGAGGATTGGGCGCCGCTGCGTATGGGTCGGCGACCATCACCTCGCGCGAGGGCCGGCCGCGTCCGTCACACCGACATCGACGGCACGCCCGTACGAAGACGTACGAATTGGGGGGCGCGTCACACATATATCTACGCGCCGGTGGCTTGCGCCGTGGCGCGCATCCCCCGTGCAGGTGAGTTGAGACCTCTTCGAGACATCGAGGGCTCGACAGGTCCATGCGTGCCGCCGGGTCACGTCCTAACATGAAACTGGGCAACTGACATGGTTTCAAAGGCGCTTGGACCCGAATGGCCATGCAGAAACGTGCCTGTCAACGGTTGCATATGCGTCCGCACTACCCCACCGCAAGAGCCCTACTATCGGCTCGCCATGACAGCAGCAGGGAAGCACCAGGTGAGCCGCGCGGAAACCTCACGCCGAGGAAGCCGGCCGGGCCGGGCGGGCATCAGAGACGTGGCCGCCGCCGCCGGAGTCTCCATCACGACCGTCTCCGACGCCCTCAACGGCAAGGGACGGCTCCCCGACGCCACCCGGCGCCATGTCCGCGAGGTCGCCGACCGGCTGGGGTACCGCCCCTCGGCCGCGGCCCGCACGCTCCGTACCGGCAAGTCCGGCCTCATCGGCCTGACCGTGACCACGTACGGGGATGAACCTTTCACCTTCACCGAGTTCGCGTACTTCGCCGAGATGGCCCGCGCCGCCACCTCGGCCGCGCTCGCCCGCGGCTACGCCCTCGTCATCCTGCCCGCGACCTCGCGCCACGACGTGTGGTCGAACGTCGCCCTGGACGGCACGGTCGTCATCGATCCCTCCGACCAGGACCCCGTCGTCAGCGAACTGGTGCGGCAGGGCTTACCGGTGGTCAGCGACGGCCGCCCGGCCGGGGCGCTCCCGGTCACCGCCTGGGTCGACAACGACCACGAAGCCGCCGTCCTCGGCATCCTCGACCACCTCGCCGAGGCCGGCGCCCGCCGCATCGGCCTGCTCACCGGCACCACGACGGACACCTACACCCACCTGTCGACGACCGCCTACCTCCAGTGGTGCAAGCGCGTCGGCCAGGACCCGGTGTACGAGGCCTACCCCGCCCACGACCCGTGCGCGGGCGCCGTCGCCGCCGACCGGCTGCTGGCCCGCCCCGACCGGCCCGACGCCGTCTACGGGCTGTTCGACCCCAACGGCACCGACCTGCTCGCCGCCGCCCGCCGCTACGGCCTGCGCGTCCCCGACGACCTGCTGCTGGTGTGCTGCAGCGAGTCCACGGTGTACGCCAGCACCGAGCCGCCCATCACCACGCTCTCCCTGAAGCCGCGCCGGATCGGCACGGCGGTCGTCCAGCTCCTCATCGACGCCATCGAAGGGGTCGAGTCGGACCAGCCGGTCGAGCAGGTCATACCGACCGAGCTGATCGTGCGCACCTCG